>CAZZVI010000330.1:0-3256 GCA_964657335.1 uncultured Terriglobus sp. | reverse complement strand
CCAGGTCGATGCCGATGCGTATGCCGTGTTTCGCGTCCATCACTGCCTTCCATCTCTCTCCAAAGGAGGATTGAGCTCCGCCTCGAACAGTTCGCAGATCGTGTGCAGCAGCAGCTTATGCCCCTCCTGGACGCGCGCCGTAACGGTGTGAGGCACGAGTAGATCCACGGTTGCAATACCTTTGCATCGGCCGCCGCCTTTGCCCAGCAGGGCGACCGAAGCGATCCCGAGATCCTTCGCCGTCGTCAGGGCGCGAAAGACATTTTCGCTGTTGCCACTGGTTGAGAACGCGAAGAAGATGTCACCGGGCTGCGCGAAGGCACGCACCTGTCGAGAGAACACATCGTCTGCAAAACCGTCATTCGCGCATGCAGTCAGATCGCCGCCGTTCGTCGCAAAGGAGATTGCGGGGTATGGTCTGCGGTCGCGGTCGTACTTGACGACGAACTCCGTGGTCATGTGCGATGCGTCCGCGGCCGAACCACCGTTGCCACATGCCAGCAACTTGTGCCCGCCGCGCAGTGAGTCGATCAGCAGCTTCGCTGCCTCCAGCACCTTCGGTTCCAGCGGCAGCAGCGAAGAGATCATCCTCTGCGCATCGGCACAGTTGTGCTGAAAGATGCTCGTGGAAAGCTCACCTGCGGAGCCATGAATCATGCTTCATCCCGCTTCTGCAGATAGCTCTGCACGTAGTCGCGGATGCCGTCTTCCAGCGTGGTGAACGGCCTGGTGTAACCTGCCGCGCGCAGCTTGTCCGTCTTCGCCTCGGTAAAGTACTGGTACTTTCCCTGCAGATGCTCGGGCATGTCGATGTACTCGATCTGCGGATTGTGGCCCATCGCGCTGTAGACGGCGGTCACAAGGTCACGCCAGGTACGGGCGATGCCGGTGCCGCAGTTGAACAGGCCACCGATCTGCCTCTCATCGAGCAGGAACAGCGTGACGTCGACCGCGTCCTTCACGTAGATGAAGTCGCGCATCTGCTCGCCATCTTTGTAGTCCGGTCGATGGCTCTTGAAGAGCTTCACCTTGCCGGTGCCGTCCGCGCCGACCTGTCCGTGGCTCTTGTGCACGACGGAGCGCATGTCGCCCTTGTGGTCCTCGTACGGTCCGTAGACATTGAAGTACTTCAGGCCAGCGATGGGGGTTTCCGGCCTGGTGAACAGGCCCTCGCGCAACGCCCACAGGTCAAACATGTGCTTGGAGTAGCCGTACATATTCAGCGGTCGAAGCGAAGGCGTGCTGGTGTCTGCGTCGTCGTACCCGAGACTCCCGTCGCCATACGTCGCAGCCGATGAGGCATACACAAACCGTACGTTGTTCGCCTGCGACCACTCGCACAGGGCACGCGTGTAGCGGTAGTTGTTGCGCAGCAGGTAGTCCGCATCGCGCTCGGTCGTAGCCGAACATGCTCCGAGATGAACGATGCCTTCGATCTCTGTCAGTGCCCTCGATCCAATGCCGTGAATGCGGTCCAGAAACTCATCCGGCGGAATCAGGTCGTCATACTGGAGGCCGAGCAGGTTCTTCCACTTCTCGTCAGTGCCCAGTTCATCTACCAGCAGCAGGTTGGTCTGGCCACGCCGGTTCAGCTCCGCGACCGTGTTGCGGCCGATAAAGCCTGCCGCGCCGGTCACCACGGTCGTCTTACTCATGCCGTTCATTGTATCGAGGTCGGGAGTAAGAAGGGCAGAACGCAAAGCACGCGAAGGTAGACCGCAAAGGACGCCACGCCTCAACCCACCCATCGCGTCCTTCGCGTGTACCTTCGCGGCCTTTGCGTTCTGCTCTTGTACCCCGCAGGTCGTTCAAGCTACCACTTGCTAGACTTGAGGAAGCCCTCATGCCTGACAAGTTCTACCTGACCACCCCGATTTACTACGTCAACGCGCGTCCGCACATCGGGCACGCGTACACGACGATTGCCGCCGACACGCTCGCGCGGCGTAAGCGCATCGAAGGCGCGGACACCTACTTCCTGACCGGCACCGACGAACACGGGCAGAAGATCGGCCGCTCCGCCGCCGCCGCCGGCATCGACCCACAGCAGTTCACCGACGAAGTCTCTGCCAGCTTCAAGACGCTGTGGCAGCGTATGGGCATCACCTACGACCAGTACATCCGCACCACCGACGCGAAGCACAAGCGCGGCGTGCAGAAGCTGTTCGCCACGCTCTACGAACGCGGGCACATCTACCTGGACACGTACACCGGACAATACTGTGTCAGCGAAGAGATGTTCATTGAAGGTCCGCCGGGCACCATCGGCCCCGACGGCAAGCCGACCGAAACGGTGACGGAAGAGAACTTCTACTTTCGGCTGTCCGCGTACCAGAAGTCGCTGATCGACCTGATCGAATCGAACCAGCTCACCATCCAGCCCGAAGCACGCAAGAACGAGGTGCTCAGCTTCCTCCGCGGCAACGTGAGCGATGGTGCCGAGACGCTGCTGAGCGACACTGGCATCGCTTACGTCCCCGGTGCGCTGAAGGACCTGTCGGTTTCGCGCACCAGCTTCGACTGGGGCATTCCCGTGCCGGAGCCCGCCGCCTCCGCGACGGCACAGAAGCACGTCATCTACGTCTGGCTGGACGCGCTGGCGAACTACATGACCGCAGTCGGCTACGGGGGCGACACCGAAGAAGACGCCGAAATGTTCGCGCGCCTCTGGCCGGCCGATCTGCACTTCGTCGGCAAAGAGATCGTTCGCTTCCACTGCGTGTACTGGCCCGCGTTTCTGCTGGCCGCGGGGCTGCCGCTGCCAAAGAAGATCGTTGCGCACGGCTGGCTGCTGTTTGAAGAGAGCAAGATGTCGAAGTCGCGCGGCAACATCGTGCGTACCGAGACGATTCTGGATGCCTTCGGCAGCCTCAAGCCCGATGCGACGAAGGGGGAACAGGACCTGTTCGGCGCGGATGTGCTGCGCTACTTCCTCTTGCGTGAGATTCCCTTCGGGCAGGATGGTTCGTTCAGTTTCGACGCTCTGGTCGCGCGCTACAACAGCGATCTCGCGAACGGCTACGGCAATCTTGTCAGCCGCACGCTCAGCATGATTGCGCAGAACTTCGACGGCGTCATTCCTGAGAGCAGCCTGACCACCGAATTGACCGCAGCCAGCATGGCGGCGATTGAAGGTGTCGGCACGGGACTTGCGACGCAGGACTTTACCGCGGCAGTACAGGCCGCCTCAGCACTGGTCGCGGCAACCGATGGCTACCTGACCGCCAACGCACCGTGGAAGCTGGCGAAGGATCCC
>CAZZVI010000329.1:0-3286 GCA_964657335.1 uncultured Terriglobus sp. | reverse complement strand
ATCTGGTCGCCGCGCTTCTCCATGCCGATGCGCTGGGCAAGCACATTCTTCAACTGCCCGCCGAAGGTGTACGTCAGGTCGCTCATCATCGCACCGCGCCCGGTCCGCTCGGCCAGGTGCACCATGCCCGTGCCGTGCTCGGCGACGACTGCTTCCTTGCTGTCATCATCGAGCGTTTGCCGAATCACCAGCACCAGCTTGCGGTCCGATCGCGGCTCTGGCTTCTCGAAGCGCACCGTCGCCGCCAGCGAAACGTCGCCGCTCATCTTCTTCCAAAGGAAGCGAAACTCATCCCGTTGATACCAGATGTTGTAGCCGGCGGACGTGACGCGGTACGTTCCCGTCGCCTTGTCGAAGCTGGAAGAGCCGGGCACAAGCGGTCCACCGATCTCTGACACGCCTTCAAAGACGCCGGTCGGTGTGTTCTCCGTGCGCGCGGGGCGGTGAAAATCCGCGGGCGGAGGCACCTGCTTATGCGTGGCCGAGCCCGGCAGCGCCCAGTCCGGCACCTGCACCGGCGCGGCCTGCCCCCGCGCGACAGCGCATCCGGCGCAGGCAAAAGAACAAACGAGGGCGAGGGTGCGAAGCTTCATGACACCTGCACTCTAAATCCGCTGTCATGCGCAACACAAGGCCGCTCCGCAAAGCCGCGGAACCTGCGGAGCCTTCGGGTTCGCCATCAGCCTTCGTCCCTCTCAAACAGGTGCTTCAGGAATCGCTCGCGATCGCTCATAAAGCCGCGCGTCACCTGCACGGCAGCGCAGTCCTCGTATGCGATCTCGCGGATGACGCCGTCATCGAACGAGACGATCTGCGCACCCGGGTAGCCCAGCAGGATGGGCGAATGCGTTGAGATGAGAAACTGCGCCGTGCCATGCGACTCGAGCACGTCATGCATCAGCACCAGCATCGCAAGCTGCCGCTGCGGCGACAGTGCCGCCTCCGGTTCATCCAGCAGGAACAGGCCGTTCTCGCGCATGCGCGTCTCCATCAGCGAGAAGAAGCTTTCGCCATGCGACATGGTATGGAAGTCTCCGCCACCAAACTCCAGCGGACGTAACCTGCCGCCCTGCATGCGCAGCTCATCCATGGCCTTTGCCAGGTTAAAGAAGCTCTCGGCGCGAAGAAAAAAGCCGGCACCGGTCCTCACGGTGAAGACAAGCTGCAGGGCATCGGCCAGTGGGTTCACATCGTTGCGTTCCCGCTCTTCCTGGAACTTGAAGTTGCGCGATCCGCCTTCGCGCGCGAAGCCGTAGCTGGTCGAGATCGCCTCCAGCAGCGTGGACTTGCCCGACCCATTCTCTCCCACAAAAAAGCAGACACGCGAGGTGATCTTCAACGAGGTAAGCGAAGCAATCGCCGGAACGGAGAACGGATACTCGCCGCCGCGTGGCGCTACACTCCCCTTCCATCCAATCCGCGTGAGCATAGTGGAGATGGTAGCGCGGCCCTGCCACCAGCTTCCATGCACTCTCTGACGACGACCATGGAACGCGGCAGAAATCACCAAGGGAGAGCGACTGAGCCTTGCGCAACGCCTGCCTGCGTACCCGCCCTCCGCACACCCTCTGAAATCGGCAGGGACAATCAATTCTCGCCGTTTACCAAAGCCACTGTACTGACGTTAAACACGCCGCTTCTGCATCCTTCCGAAGACGCTTTGAAGGCGCCGAATTTCGGCGGATCACAGCCTCAACAATTCTCGTCACGGGTGATATCACGTCACGATGGAGCGCGCCCTCTTGCTGCTAGTTTTTAGTTCAAGGGCCGTCGCTGCTGCACTCTCTGCAGGCGGATGTGACGATGACATCCTGGAGCGCACCGCCATGGGTCAGGAGCTCGCTTGGACCGGAACAATGAGCTTGCGAAGGCAGCTCACGATTTACAGCAGTTGAGGCTCTCATGATCATCGCGAATGCCGATAAACGCTTTGAACGCTCTCTGCGTTCGGTGAGCCAGCGAACGATGCCCAAGTTTAGCGGTGAGTTTTACGTCATTGGCCTGTCTCTGCCATCGGATTGCCTCCATTCGCTCGGCGAAGCCTTTCCGCACTTCATTCAGCGTGAGCCACAGACAGATAACTGCGACCAGATCAGTACCCTGTGCTCCTATCTGGGTGACGTCGTCATCTTTCTCTACATGCCGGCGATGTTGCCGCACATGTATCTGCGCACCTCCGCCATCTTCGATCGCGACAGGGTCTTTGTCGTAGGCGTTCACCCTGCCTGCACCGACGCGGTGTACGACACGGCCTTTGATTGCGAGTTCGACGGCGTGTTGCAGAAGAGCGCCGACGCGGAACAGTATCGGCGAGTGGCATATGCGGTCCGCAACAAGGAGCTATGGTTTCCCAGGCCATACCTCTCGCATCGCACGCGAAAGTTTGCTTCCGACAGTTTCCCTCAGGCACTGTCTTCGCGCGAGGCCGACATACTCAGACTGCTCGCGGAAAATCATTCCAATCAATCCATCGCGGACGCTCTCTACATCAGCCGCGACACGGTTCGCTGGCATCTGCGTTCCATGTACACCAAGTTGGGTGTGTCCGATCGCCGTGCGGCGGTCTGTGTTGCAAAGAACAACATGCCGCAGCTTCAACGGATTGCGTAATCATCTGTAGTTGCCGAAAGGGGGAGTGTCTACTTCTCTCCTGTGCAGGGGAATCGGCCGTGGTTAGGCTTCAGGTACGGCAGAAGACGCCGAATCGGTTTCCCGGAGATCGCCCTTGCATCGCATGTCGTCTTTCCTTCTCGCAGGTCTGTTCACCCTTGGTGTCGCTAACGCACACGCTTCCACCGTCAACCTGAACGCAACCATTCCCGGCAGCAGCAGCGGTTACGGCACGTCGAACTCGCTGGCACCAACCTTCTACGCCACCCTGACCCTCGGCCCCGGCACCTACACGGTCACGGCCATCAATGGCCTGTACAGCGGCTGGGACTCCAAGGGCGCGAGCACTTCGCCCGCTCCGGGATATTTCCAGGAGAGGGTTGGTTTCAGCCTGGGAGGCGATACCTTTGACCAGGCCAGCGCAGCAAACGGCGAGCAGAACTCCTACACGACCAGTTCGAGCGACATACAGTTGTTCAGCGGCAACTACGCGAGCAATGCGGATGCCCTCGCCGCGGCCATCCCGTACACCTTCACGCTCGCATCGACGACCAGCGTGAGCTTCTATATCCCGGACAACTCGTTTCAGCCGGGCCAGAACTACACCGGCTTTGACGACAACACGGGCGGCGTCTCGCTCAATGTCACCACCGTAACCCCTGAGCCGTCCAGCCTG
>CAZZVI010000328.1:0-3294 GCA_964657335.1 uncultured Terriglobus sp. | reverse complement strand
TCGGCGCGAGCACGTGGCGCATCGACGAGATCACGCACGATCGCGTGCTTGTTTCACCTGCGCCGGGCGAGCCGGGCAAGATGCCCTTCTGGCATGGCGACCAGGCTGGGCGGCCGTTGGAGTTTGGCCGGCGCATTGGCGTCCTGGTGCGTGAGTTGCGCGACATGCCTCGCTCGGCAGCCATCACGCGGCTCACGCGCGAGCATGATCTCGACCAGCTTGCCGCGGAGAACGTGATGCGCTATCTCGCCGATCAGGAAGTCGCGACCGAGCAGGTGCCGGACGACCGCACGGTCGTGGTCGAGCGCGTGCGGGATGAGCTTGGCGATTGGCGCGTCTGCGTGATGACGCCCTTTGGTTCGCGCGTGCACGCACCGTGGGCGATGGCCGTGCAGGGCCGCATCCGCGCGGCCGGCCATGCAGACGTCGAGACCATGTGGAGCGAAGATGGCTTTGTCGTGCGTTTCCCCGAAGCGGACGCCGCTCCGGACGTGGATCAGTTCTTTCCTGAAGCTCAGGAGGCGATCGACTCCGTGCAGCGGCAGCTTGGTTCCACCGCGCTGTTCGCTGCGAAGTTTCGCGAAGCCGCGGCCCGCGCGTTGTTGCTGCCGCGCCGCCGTGCCGACGGACGCACGCCCTTGTGGCAGCAGCGCAAGCGCGCGTATGACCTGTTGAGTGTCGCCGCGCGCTATCCCGAGTTCCCCATGCTGCTGGAGGCGTACCGCGAGTGCCTGCGCGATGTCTTCGACATGCCCGCGCTCTCCGAAATCCTTAGGAGTATTGAACAGCGACAGATTCGCGTGCACACGGTCGATGCCCGAACACCATCGCCGTTCGCGTCGGCGCTTCTGTTCAGCTACGTGGCGAACTACATCTACGACGGCGATGCGCCGCTCGCCGAGCGACGCGCGCAGGCGCTGAGCATCGATCAGGACCAACTGCGTGAACTGCTGGGCGACTCTGACCTGCGCGAGCTGCTCGATGCGAACGCCATCGAAGAGACCGAAGAGCAGTTGCAGATGCTCGCCGATGAGTACCGCGCGCGCAGCATGGATGGCATCCACGACATGCTGCTTCGACTCGGCGATTTGAATCGTGCAGAAGTGCTGCGTCGCGTGACGTCGCCCGAGGTCGCCATCACCGTTGATCGCTTGATGAAGGCTCGTCGCGTGCTGGAGCTGAAGATCGCCGGAGAGAAACGCCTGATCGCAGTGGAAGATGCGGCGCGTTATCGCGATGCGCTTGGCATCCCGCTGCCGCCGGGTTTGCCCACGGCCTTTCTGCAGGCGGTCCCGGACGCCATGGTCGACCTGGTGCGCCGCTACGGCCGTACGCACGGGCCGTTTGTTGCGCACAAGGTCGCACAGCGGTTCGCAATCCCGAGTGAAACGGCTGAGAGCGTACTGCAGAAACTTGTCGGCAGCGGCCGCATCATAGAAGGCGCGTTCTGCCCCGGTGGCCAGCAGCGTGAGTGGTGCGATGTCGAGGTGCTGCGCACCATCCGACGCAGGTCGCTGGCAAAGCTGCGCAAAGAGGTTGAGCCGGTTGAGCAGCAGACGCTGGCGCGGCTGTTCACGCACTGGCAGGGTGTGCTGACGCCGCGGCGCGGGCTGGATGCCCTGCTCGATGTAATCGAGACATTGCAGGGCGCGCCGCTGCCGGCGTCGCTGCTTGAGACTGAGATACTGCCGGCGCGCATCGCCAACTACAAGCCGGCCGACCTCGACACGTTGATTGCAGCGGGCGAAGTCACCTGGGCTGGCTTCGAACCCATCGGTGAGCGTGATGGACGCATCGGGCTATACCTCGCGGAGAAGCTGCCGTTGCTTTGGCCCGTTGTGAACACAGCGCAGGCTGGCTCTGCGATTGAAGACAACAGCGCTACGAAAGAACGCGAAGAGAAGATCATCGAGTACCTGCGTTCGCATGGAGCAAGCTTCTTCCAGAACCTGCACGAGGGCACCGGCGGCGGCTATCCAGGTGAATCACTTGAAGCATTGTGGAACCTGGTGTGGCGCGGCGCCATCACGAACGATTCGCTGCAGTCACTGCGCGCGTACACCGATAAGAATCAAAGCGGCAGGCAAACCAACCACCAGGGCAAGCCGCTGCGCCGCGTGCACAACCAGGCTGCAAACTTTCGCAGCCGACGCACCACGCCTCCCACAGCACAGGGGCGATGGGCTCTGCATCCGGCAATGGTCGTGACCGAGCGAAACGGCACAGAGTGGTCCTATGCCGAGGCACATCAGCTACTCCAACGGTATGGCGTCGTCTTCCGCGAAACCGCGCATGCGGAAAATCTGCCGGGCGGCTTCTCCGCCATCTACGACGTGATGAAGGCGCTCGAAGAAAGCGGCAAGATTCGCCGTGGCTACTTCGCCGCCGAGCTTGGCGCGACGCAGTTCGCCTTGCCGGCCGCGCTCGACCTGCTGCGCTCGCTCCGCACCAAGCGACCGGATACCGATCCCGAGATGATCGTGCTCGCCGCGACCGATCCGGCGAATCCTTATGGCGCGCTGTTGAAATGGCCGCAGCCCGCTGACGGCAACAGCTCGCTCACCCGCACCGTCGGCTCCCGCGTGGTGCTTGCCGATGGAGCGCTCGTCGCTTACATCCGCAGAGGTAATCCGAACATCCAGGTCTTTCTGCCGGAGGAAGAGCCGCAGCGAGGCCAGGTCATGCGCTCACTCGCCCGCTACTTCGTCGTGATCGCGCAGACACAAGGCCGCTTCAACGACGAGGCCGAACGCCCCGGCGGCATCGGCATGTTCATACAGACCATCAACGGCACCAACGTCGCTGAACATCCGATGGCTCGCTCGCTGCTGGATGCTGGATTTCAGGCTGCTCCGATGGGATTTAACCTGCGGCGCAACTTACCGGCTCTGCCAAGCGTTCCACTCAGCGCCCAGAATGGTGGCAGGACAGTCGGCAATGCCTGAGGGAGATACCATCTATCGCTCTGCCCGCGCGCTTGCAAAGGTGCTTACGGGAAAGCATGTGACGAAGTTCGATACGGGCTATGCGCACCTTGCGACGGTGAACGACGACCGGCCTGTTGTCGGACGCGTGATCGAGAAGGTCGAGGCGAACGGCAAGTGGCTGTTGATGCACTTTTCCGGTGACCTGATCCTGATCACGCACATGCTGATGAGCTGGTCGTGGCATATGTATCGCACCGGCGAGAAGTGGTGGTCGCCGCGCAAGGCGATGCGTGTGCTGGTTGAGGTGGATGACTGGCAGGCGGTCGCGTTCAACGTTCCCGTAGCCGAGTTCCATACGGCCGCTTCC
>CAZZVI010000327.1:0-3303 GCA_964657335.1 uncultured Terriglobus sp. | reverse complement strand
CCCGGTTGCAGCGGGTGAACTGAACCAACAAACATCCCACGCACACACCTTTGGGTTGACACCCTCTCTCCTACGTTTGTCATCCCGTAGCGAAGCGGAGGGATCTGCATGTCTGCCGGCAGAGGCACGCAGGCTGAAGTGTGCCGCAGAGGCCTCCAGTGATCCTCCTCGACGGCTGTCATCCCGCGGCGAAGCGAAGGGATCTGCATGTGTGCCCGCGCCGCCACAAAGCCGAAGTGTGCCGAAACGGTCCCGTTCCTGGATGCTTGTTCCCTCCATCGCAGGAAAGCGGGAGTCTGCGTGTGTGTCCGCTGCTACGATGAGCCCGATGCGCGTTCACCGCTACTTCGTGTACATCCTTGCGAGCCGGTCGAAGACGCTGTACATCGGCGTGACAAACAACCTGTGGAACCGCGTCCTGCAGCACCGCGAAGGCACCGGAAGCGTCTTCACGAGGCGCTACCGCATTGTGCGCCTGATGCATTTTGAGGAGTTTCAGTTCATCCAGGATGCGATTGCACGCGAGAAGGAGCTCAAGGACTGGAACCGTTCCAAAAAAGTAAGGCTGATTGAGAGTGGAAACCCTTCGTGGACCGACCTTGCTGAAGGCTGGTCGCGTGATATTGAGACGCCTCAGTACGATTGGAAGCGTGAAGACGACCGCTGAACGGTAGCCACTCTTCATCTTCCGTGCCGCTGCAGGCACACATGCAGATCCCTCCGCTTCGCTGCGGGATGACAAGCGTATGGGAACGTGAGAACACTCCTGCTTCCAGGAAAAGAAGGCGTTCGAGAGCCGGCAGAAACTTCCTGCTTCTCTCGCTCCGGAGAGGTTTGGCTGGTTGCGTGAGTGTCGTGCCGAGTCATCGCCTGGAGGCAGAGACGGTGCGAAGTATTGCCCGGCACTATCGCTGGACAGCGTGCGCTCGGCGCCGAACGTTTGAACGTTCGCCACATCCCTCTTGTACTTGTCATCCCGCAGCGAAGCGGAGGGATCTGCTTGTTGGCCAACCGCTCTACCAAGTCTGACGTGTGCCGCAGCAGCCCGCGGCCGTTTTTGGCTGTGGCATACTCCGTCTTCCATGCCGCTGTGAGCACACATGCAGATCCCTCCGCTTCGCTGCGGGATGACACGCGGTGTGGGGCATGACAACGCAGAGGGGAAGATGAGAGACAGCGGATCCGAGACGACAAGGAACAAACGAGGCTCATGCAGATGCTGTCAAGTCCCCGGAGGTTCCTCCGCGCACGTATCCCACGTCCATGCAACTACTTACACCAAAAAAACAGTTGGCATGGTATTTCTCCAGACTTGCTATCCTAGAAGTAGCTCGAAGATCACCAGTAGCAGTCGAAACGCTAAGCCTTTCTGCAACAGTAATTTGCGTGTAAGTACAATCGAATGAGGATTTTGCGACGACTGCACAGCTAAGTTCAGTCTTTGCCATAACTTAGCGTTTTGCAGGAATGAGGGGGTGTACCCTCCTGCCAGCCGGGAGCGCGCCTTCGGCTCAGCCGGCGATCACGATTTCGGAAAAGTCGGCCACCTTGCCGAAGTCACTCAGCACCCGAAGCAGCAGCCCGAGTCGGGCCTGGCGCAGGGTCTGCTCCGGCACCATGACCATGACCTTGTCGAAGAAGGCGTCGATCACGGGCCGCAGCTCCGCGATGGTGGCGAGCGCGCCGGCGTAGTCTCCGTCTTTGCGCAGGCCCTCGACCCACGCGGCGCGGCGGCCGCTCTCTTCTGCCAGCGTGCGCTCGATGGGTTCGGTGAGGAACTCGCGGTGCGAGCCGATGGTGAACACCTCGCCTTTGGCGCGCGCCTGCTCCACCAGGTTCTTCATGCGCTTGAAGGCTGCGGCGATGGCCGCGAAGTCCTCGCTGCCGCGCGCTGCCGCGACCGCATTCACCCGCGCGATGGCGTCACGCACGTCGTCCGGGTTCGTCACCATGACGGCCTTCACCACGTCATACGCGCCGCCACGCACCTCGCGCAGATACCACTCGAACCGCTCGGAGAGGAAGGCTTTCACGTTGCTGCAGAGCGCGTTGTCGTTGCCGGTAGCAGCGGTGGAGATCTCGCTGAGGCACAGCGGCAGATGGCTCTCGCCAAGCATCTTGATGATGCCGTTGGCGGCGCGGCGCAGGGCAAATGGATCCTTCGATCCGGTCGGCTGCAGGCCCAGGCTGAACATGCCGCTGATGGTGTCTGCCTTGTCGGCGATGGAGAGCAGCAGGCCCTCAACGGTCGGCGGGATGGCGTCGTCCATGCCGACGGGCTGGTACTGCGCGTAGATCGCCTGCGCGACCGCTTCGCCATGGCCCTGCGCGCGCGCGTACAGGCCACCGACGATGCCTTGCAGCTCGGTGAACTCCTTCACCAGCTCGGTGGTCAAGTCTGCCTTGGCGAGTTCCGCGGCCTTGTCCAGCGCGGCGAGGTCCAGAGTGGCGACCAGCTTCTTCGTCGCGGGCTTGCCCAGCCAGCGGTCCTTCACGGCGGAGCCGAGCTTGCCCGCGACAACGCGCACGCGCTCTGTCTTGAGCGCATAGCTGCCGAGCTCCTTCTGGAAGGTGACCTTCTCCAGGAAGGCGGCGCGGTCGGCGAGCGAGGTACGCTGGTCGAAGTCGTAGAAGAAGCGCGCATCGTTGAAACGGGCGCGCAGCACGCGCTCGTTGCCGTGACGGATGATGTGTTCCGCGTGCTTGTCCGGTTCCGTGTTGAGCACCGCGAGGAAGTGCGGAGACAGCTTGCCCGTGGCATCTTCCAGGGCGAAGTAGTTCTGGTGATCGCGCATGACGGTCACGAGCACTTCTTGCGGCAGACGAAGAAACTCGTCATCAAACTTGCCAAGAACGACGCTCGGCCACTCAGTCAGGTGCGTCACCTTGTCGACGAGCGCATGATCCTCGCGCCAGCGCGCGTCAGGCACCTGTCGTGTCGAAGCGTCGAGTGCCTTGCGGATGATTTGGCGGCGGTACTCGACATTCGCAACCACCTTCGCCTCGTACAGGCGATGTGCGTACTCGCTCGACGTGGCGATAGGAATGGCCGCGCCGCCATGCAGCACGCGATGGCCGTAGGTTTCGTTCCCCGCACAGCGACCGGCCCACTCGATCGGGACGATGCCACTGTCGAGCAGCGCGAGGAGCCACTGCACGGGACGCACGAAACGCTCCGGTTTGCCGGCGCGCCAGTGCATGTTCTTGGCCCAAGAGATCGCGGCGATCTCCTTCGGCAGCTCGGAGGTAATCACCTCGGCAAAGCTGCGGCCCGGGCGCTTTGCCGTTGCGGCAAGGTACTCG
>CAZZVI010000326.1:0-3316 GCA_964657335.1 uncultured Terriglobus sp. | reverse complement strand
CGGCCCGCTGAGAACCGCAAACGCACGATAAATCGTTAGAGCGATCTTCCTCAATAGCGTAAAGGCGCCGCCTCAGCCGTTGTCATCCCGCATGAGATCGATCTCAACAGGAACAATGCTTTGCGTCCGCAAAGCAAAGCGGGTCACACCATGAGGTGTGACCCGCTTGTGTTTCGCTGATTTGCTTACTGGATGCTTGCGATCGAGAGAGGAGCGGCATCGCCGCTCTTCATCATGATCTCCGCCAGGCCGTGGAAGCGCTTTGCGTCTGCCGGTGTGCTGGCAGAGGCAGCCATCTTCTCGAGGTCGGGCGCCATCGCCTTGAGCTTGGCGGCGTCCTTCTTTGAGGTGGATGCCTTGTCGATCGAGGCGCGGATCTCCGCGATCTTTGCGGCCGGCAGGCCCTTGTCACGCTCCAGCTGATCCAGGTATGCCTTCGCTGTGATAAACGTCGCTGGCCAAACCACCTGCGGCTGGTCCTGCACGTTCAGCAGGTCGAAGTGGACCTGGTTGGCCGCATCGATCTCGTTCTGGGTAATGAACTCGGTGGGTACCAGCTTCATCACGTCCAGGCCGCGTGCAATCTCTGAGCCGTAGATGTAGCCGTTGTACCAGTAGGTCGACCACTGGCCGCCCATGGCGAACTTCTTGCCGCTGATGGGTCCGCGGTCGAAGTAGCCAACCTCCATCGGATGTGCCGGGTCGGTCCAGTCGACGATGGAGACACCGCCCTGGTACCAGCTCTGCACGTGCAGGGCACGTCCGGGGACCGGGATCTCCGAACCGTTGTGCGCCACGCAGTTTTCCTTGTCGGTCTGCGACGCCGGCATCTTGTAATACGACTTCAGCGTCAGCTTCTTGTCTGGTCCAATGCTGAAGATCGCGTCCGCGCCCCACTGCATGGGGTCGATCGCGCGGCAGCGCGGCTGGCCGCCACCACCCCATTCATCGCTGAACAGGACCGCCTTGCCATCATTGGTGAAGTTGGCCGAGTGCCAGAAGGCGTAGTTGGGATCGGTGACCGCGTCCAGGCGCTTGGGGTGTACCACGTCCGAGATGTCCAGCAGGATGCCGTTGCCGGAGCAGGCGCCCGCGGCAAGCCCAACCGCAGAGTACACGGTAATGTCATGGCATCCGCGCGTCGCCGACGTGGTCTGCGTGCCTTCGCCGTGCGTTCCGCCCTTCCACAGGCCGTTGATGTTGCCGGTCTCCGGGTCGCTGAAGATGCGCGGGCTGTTGACGACCTTTGCCTGCTCCGGATGTGCGATCGGCACCTTGATGACGTCGATGCTGAACAGCGCCGTGTTCGGGTCCTCCTCAGGCGCCTTGCCGGAGCAGCCGGGCATTTCCTTGGCGTCGCGAGCGCCGGCCGAACCGGAGATGTACACGTACACATCGTCCTTGTCCTTCGGATCGATGACCACGGTGTGCGTGTGCGATCCGCGGCAGGTCTGCACATCGGCGACCTGGCGCGGCTTGGTGACATCGCTGATGTCGAAGATGCGGATGCCGCGGACGCGGTCCTTTTCAGCCGGTTCCGGCGCGCGGTTTGCCATCGCCTTCGTCATCGCCTTCTGACGGTCCTCAGGGGACATGGTGGCCATGTTCGCCATCATCTCGCGCTGTGCCGCGGCGGCTGCTTCCATCGACTGAAAGCCCTGCACGCCGCAATCGACGCGGCCGTTGGCAGCTTCCACCGACATGAACAGCAGGTTGCCGTACACGGAAACGTCGCCCTGCCCGCCGGGGCACACCATGCTGGTGACCAGCTTGGTCTTGCCGGGCTCGCCGATGTCGTAGGTGTTCACGCCGTAGTAGTTGCCGACGAAGATGTACTTGCCCATGAAGGCAAGGTCAGAGTTCGTGGTGCCATAGGGCGCGGGCACGGGAGCAACCCGCGGTGCACCGGGCTGGCGCGGAGCCGGAGCTGGTGCGTCTTCCCACGCGGGGATCTTCGATTCATCGGGTGCGAAGCCGGCGGGCTTGGGTATCGTGACCACCATCTGCAGACCCTTTGCGGCCACGGCTGCGTCATACAGGCCTGCCTTAAGGCCAACGCGCGGATCGGTCTCCGGCGCGCGGGGGTTTACATACACGGTTGGCGGCGGCGGTGTCGCCATCGGCTTCTCGTGGTCCATCTGCGCTTGGACCGGGACGCTGGCGAACACCGCGGAAACTGCAGCCGCGGCGAGGATCGAACAAAGACGTTTCATTGGTTCACCTTTCGGAGTATGCCCTTCATGATGTCGATCTCTGCAAGCTGCGTGTTGTCCACGTCGTTCGCAAAGTCAAAAAGCTGCGGATCCTGGCCCGCGCCCGGTTGTTGAAACAGTTGCTTCACCATCAGCAGCGCCCCGTTGTGGTGCTGCATCATGCCTGTCAGGAAAAGATTGTCGAACTGCTTGCCGTCCGCTTTGCGGAGCGTCTGCATCTGCCGCGGCGTCAGCATGCCTGGCATCATGGCGGTGTCCATCGGGTCGGTCTTTTCCGCGGTCTTGGCGTTGTTGTGCTCGGTGCCGCCCATGTCCATGCCGGCCATGTCACCGTGATCCATGCCGCTCATTCCGCCGTGGTCCATGCCGTCCTTGCCGCCCATGGTCTCCGGTGCGACGCCACGCTCCGCGAGCCACTGCTTCATCCAGCGAATCTCATCGCTCTGCGACAGATCGATCTTTGCGGCAATCTCCTTCACGGCAGGATCCTGCGCGCGGGTCTTCGCCAGGTCGGTCATCTCGACGGCCTGACCGTGATGCATGATCATGTCCTGCATGAAGCGAATGTCCGCCTCAGACGGAGCCTTCGCGGGCGGGGCTGCGGTGATCGCGGTCAGCGTGGTGCTGGGCTGGCCCGGTGCGCCCGGCTGCACCGGCGCGGGCGCGGCGCTTCCCTGGCAAAACGCCGGCACACTGCTGCATGCCAACAGCGCGGCCAGGGCAAGAAGAGTTCTTGGTGCCATGTTTCTGCTCCAACGAAAGACAGTGCCGTCACCACGCACAAGGCCGCGGTTCCTGATGGCAGAACCGGAGGGTGCGCCAAAAACGCACTCCGGCCTGGGCGTACAAAGGTGATTGTTACAAGGGATACCACAAAGGCCCGGCGTTTTGGGGAAAACCGTCGCCCGGGCGGTTACCGACAGACATTGGCGCTGTGCGTACAGAAGTACGTTGGTGCGTCTGCAACGGCATGAGGGTCGAGAAGAGCAGAACGCGAAGGACGCAAGGTGTTCGCGAAGGACGCAGAGGCCGGTGTGAGCATGAACATTGCGTCCTTCGCGCTAGCCTTCGCGTCCTTCGCGTTCTGCTCTTGCCTTTTATTC
>CAZZVI010000325.1:0-3330 GCA_964657335.1 uncultured Terriglobus sp. | reverse complement strand
GAAACATCCGGAACCGTGCGGAAGGTTGCGTTGCCCGTGTTTGTTCCCACCTGGAAGGCCGGTTTTGCGAAGAGGATGCTGTCGCCGCCACCCGATCCCCAGTAACCGCCCGTAGCAGACGTGCCGTAGAAGATGTCCTCGCTCAACGGATCCGCGTACGCCTCTTCGCTGATGTAAATGGTAGCCGTGGTGGAGGGAAAGTACGTCGTCTTCAGATTGGTGCCGCCGACGCCAACCACATGCGGGCTTGAGGCCGGGAAGTTCACTGAGAGCTGGAACGAGCCGCAGTTCGGACCGTAGTCAAAGCAGGACACCGGCACGGCGGCCAGCGCACCCGAGTCACCTGATGAGGCGACGAAGGTGATGCCCTGTGCATTGCCCTGGGCAAACAGGTCGTTCTCTTCACGGGCCAGGTAGGTGAAGTCCTCGCCGCTGTTGTCCGCCGCGGTGTAGAACAACTCCGCTTCGCCGAACGACATGTTGACGACATCCGCCTGGTTATCCGTCAAAATCTTCGATAGGCCATCCATGATGCTGTCATCGCTCAGATTGGGCAGATTGTAAAGAATCACTTTCGCGCCGGGGGCCATGCCGCCGCTCTGCTGCATGTCCAGCTGTGTCTCCAACGAGTCGTTGGCATCGAACGGAGCGCCTCCGTCGATGTTGACCCTTGAAAAGCTGGGCGAAGTGAGCTTCTCATGGTTGAAGTACAGATCCATGTCACTCTGCTTGAAATCGTTGGACATCAGGATGCCAATCGTCGTACCCGCACCGGTGTACGTCTTGTAACTTGGATAGGAGTAGGCCTGCTTCAGATCGTCGAACCAGTATGGCCCCGCCGTTCCGTAGCGATTCTCCGGCAGCGCGGACTTATGTGCGAAGGAGTGCAGCCGGATGGTACCGGAGAAGCCCGTCACCATCGCTCCCACGTTCGCCATTTCGCCGGAGACCTTCACCTGGTGCGCCGTCATGATCGTCTTGTGACCATTCTTGTAGGCAGCGTGGTACAGCTTGGTCGAAAACGCCTTCTCCACTTGCGCCGATGTGCCCGAGACTTGAATGCGATGGCCGGCGATGACCGTTGCCTGCAATCCTGCTGCCTTCAACTGATCCAGGATTGCCTGCTGTTGCGCCGGACTGGCGGCATAGCGCTCGTCGAACTGCTCTGGTGTAAGCCATTTGCGATACGCAGCGTTCCCTGGCGTGTGCATCGCCACCAGGTCCTTTTCCAGTTCAGCGCGGTGCTGTAAAGGCAAGTAAATGTTGAATTCGACCTGCTCCGTCGCGCTGACGGCAGACTGCATAACGGCTTTTTCTAAAGCAAAGGCGCGCGAGGCGTTGGCCCCGAGAGAGAGAAGCGCCGCAAGACCGAGGATGCGATAGTTCATGGAAATCTCCAAGATGCTTCAAGGCATAAGGTTTGTGTCGAGAAGGGCGGTGAACCAGGATGCAAGGCCATGCACGAGAAGCATGCAGAGCCGTGAACAGACGGGCAAAAGGGGAAATGGAGCCTCTGAGGTGGACAGGACCAACTGCTCGGACCGGCGTCTCGTTTCAGCGTTTTCTAATATGCGTGGAATCCTAGCACGAGACCCGCGCAGTCGAGCAATATCTTTTTCTCGGCTCGCGCATCGCCTGCGGATGTGCTCCCGCGTTTGCGGCAGAGGGAGAAAGCCGTTGCAAAGGGGAAGGATGTTCGCTAAGGTACGGGTACCGGATTAACAGCTGGGTTCTTTGTACTGAATGCAGTACTGTTTCTTACTCTTCCTCCAGGATGGCTTTCATGCGACCGCTTACTCTGCTCCTTGCCTCAACCTTATGCACCTGCAGTCTTGCTGCCCATGCTGACGCGCTCGGTACTTCAGTTACCGGCGGACTGTACATCAACAATGGCGGTACGACTTATAGCACGACCAATGAATTCAATCCGGCACTTGGTTACGCCGCCGGCTATGGCAACGCCGCCGGTACCACGGTCACGATCGGACCAGGGATAGAGTTTGGCTACAACGATGGAGCTAACATCGACACGGCGAACTTCACCGCAGCGGGCCTCGTGGTCACCGATATGGACATCTATGGAGCTTCCCCGTTCGAAATGATCTTCACGGATCCGTCCTTTACCGGAGCCTCTCTGCTCACCAACACGGGCGGCTTTACCTATACGTTCTCCGGACACACCCTGACCGTGATCTTTCCGGGAGACCTGGACGATACGGGTGTCACGTTCCGATCGACCTTCAGCATCACGACGCCCGCGGCCGCGGTCACGCCAGAGCCTTCCAGCCTGTTGCTGCTTGGCACCGGAGCGCTCGGTGCTTTCGGCATGGTTCGCCGGCGTTTCAGCCGCACCGCGTAGCAAACGGCATTCGACTCACCTGACTGCAGCGAACCAGGGCAGTCGGTCAACAACCTGTACCCCACGTCTCCAAGGGACGTGGGGTTCCCTTTTGCATAGAGATCATCCGGACCTCGCCTGAACGCGACGATAGCAACCAAGGGAAAAGCAAAAGCGCGTCTCGTCCCATGTCCAAACAAGTGTCATGAGCCGTGCTGTATATCTCGTGAGTGCCGCCTTTGCCGCGGCGCTTCGTTCGCAAACGCCATCGGGGACCTCTCTTGCGCGCCTTTCTGCTGCTTCTATGCTTTTTCTGCATTTCTTTGCGCGGCCAGACCGTTGCCATCGACGCGACGTCCACGCCGCCGGTCCCAACCATCCCGGTTGGGCTGCGCTTCGACACGGTGCCGGCGTTCCCACTCGACGGAAATCCGCTCGTGATCCATCGCGCGGCACGTGCGAACCAGCCCTTCTCCGTCACGGGCCAGCGTGGAGCGATCCTCGGCCAGCAGGACGGCACCTTCGAACTCTGGCTGCTGCCGGTCAAGGTGCTGCATGATGCCCGGCTCAGCGCGCGCATGCAGGGCTACGATGCCGACATCAATCTGAACGATTACGCCTCAGACGTTGAGGTGCGCCCGGACCACACCACCATCACCTACGCACACGCGGCGATGACGGTGCGGCAGCACATGTTCATCCCGCGAGATGCGACACCGGGCTTGTCCGCTGCCGTCGTTCTGTTTGAGGTGCATGCGGCGCGTCCTGTGACCCTGACCTTATCGTTCACGCCCAGCATGGAACGGCAGTGGCCCGCACCCAACTTCGGCCGCCCGGGCGGCAGCTGGATTCGGGTCGGGTCTGGCGGGGCGTTCTCCCTGGAGACGGACAACCCGTCCTTCTTCGGCATGGTGGCCATGCCGCAGGCGCAGCATGGCCCGGTCCGACCGTACCAGGAGCGGCCGCAAACGCAGCCGCTGTCATTCCAGTTC
>CAZZVI010000324.1:0-3331 GCA_964657335.1 uncultured Terriglobus sp. | reverse complement strand
AGGCGATAGCATGGCTCATGCGCCTCTTCTCTGTTGCTGTTCTGCTGCTTGCCAGCATGTCTGCCGCCGCGCAACCCACCGCCCGTATTCCGGTGAAGGTGGTTGTTGTCACCATGTTTGAAATTGGCGACGACACTGGCGATGTGCCCGGCGAGTTCCAGCACTGGGCCGAGGGTGAGCATCTGACGCGGCGCTTTCCGCTGCCCGCCGCGTACCATGACGCGCTGATGAATGACGATGGTGTACTCGGCATCGTGACCGGAATCGGCACCGCGCGAGCGGCAGCGACGATCATGGCACTGGGTAACGACCCGCGCTTCGACCTGACGCATGCTTATTGGCTGGTCGCCGGCATCGGCGGCATTGACCCACGGATGGGCTCGCTCGGTTCGGCGGTATGGTCTGACTGGATCGTGGACGGCGACATCGCACACGAGATCGATCCGCGCGAGGCGCCGAAAGACTGGCTCACAGGCTATGTTCCATTACGCAAGAGTGTTCCGTACGAACAGCCGCGCACCGATGACAATGGCGTCGCCTTTCACTTGAACACAGGCCTTGTCGACTGGGCCTATAGTCTGACACGAGACGTGAAGCTGCCCGATACCGCCGAAATCCACGAGCGCCGGCAAAGCTTCGCGGGAGACACGGCAAAGCGGCCTCCGTTTGTGCTGCGCGGCGACAACCTGAGCGCGGGCACCTTCTGGCACGGCAAGCTGCTGAACGCCTGGGCACGCGACTGGGTCAAGTACCAGACCGGCGGGAAGGGAACCTATGCGATCTGCGGCATGGAAGATACCGGGACGCTGCAATCGCTCACGTGGCTGGCACGGGCGGGCAAGGTGGATGCGAACCGTGTGCTGGTGCTGCGTACCGCCAGCAACTACGATCAGCAGCGCGAAGGTATCACCGCAGCCGAAAGCCTGGCGGAAACCAAGATCGTTAAATATGGCGCGTTCCTGCCGTCGCTCGATACGGCCTTCCGCGTCGGCGACGTCGTGGTGCGGTCCCTCGTAACCAACTGGAACGAAGATCGAGAAGCGCTTCCCGGCCGGACGCGTGAGAAGCCTGTGAAAGCGACGACCGCGCCGGTGGTTCCTTAGCCGGCTACTTCAACAGGGGCCAGTCGTTCTCCCACGTGAAGTGCTTCACCCAAAGCTGGACCTCACCGTTTGCCTGCAGGTTGAACGCGTGGAAGGCGATCATGGTGTCACCATTTTGGGGATCGATGTAGACGGTGCCGCCGCCAGCAGACAGCCATGTCGAATCTTTCGAAAGCAGGACGTTCGAATACCCTTGCAGCATGGAGTCGCCGCTCATGGTGACAAACGGTCCGTGCACGCTGGTCGAGCGGCCCATCACCTCTTTGTAGTCGCTATCCATATAGTTCGCGAGACAGCAGAAATCAGCTGAAGCGAACAGGTAGTAGTACTTGCCGTGATGAATGATTGATGCAGCTTCTATTGGGCCTGACGGTCTGTCGGGACGCTCTGCGAGGTGGTAAATGGGTCCACCATCCACCAGCCGTCCTGTCGCAGGATCGACCTCCTGCTGAAAGATGCCGGAGCCGTAACTGCCGTAGCTCAACCAGATTCTGCCGTCATCGTCGATGAAGATGTTGGGATCGATGGTGTTCAGCCCGGTGGTATTGCCGCGCGAACTGATGATCGGCCCCTGGTCGACCCACTTGTACTTAGGATCGCTGGGATCGAGTGTGGTGTTGGTCGCCACACCGATCATGCCGTCGTTCGTTGTGAAAATCTCGACTGCGTAGTAGAGGTGGTACAAGCCGTTGAAGTACGAGATATCCGGAGCCCACATGTCGGCGATGCCGGCATATTCATTCTTGACCCACTGCGGGCGATCGGTGAACACAGACCCACACTGCTTCCAGTTGATGGCGTCAGGCGAACAACGGATCGGAAGGTGCGGGCCATCCAGGGCGCTCCCTATGTCAGTGCTGAAGACGTAGTACGTGCCGCCCACGTGAATGATTGCAGGGTCACGCACGGCAGCCACATCGCCCGCCATCGTGTACTGGGCAAGCGGGTCCGGCACGGATACGGCCAGGCTCACATACTGAAGCTTCGGATCATAGTCCGCGGAATTGCCAGAGCCGCAGCTCGCCAGCGGCAGAGCGACAAGCGGTAAAACCAACTGGAGCAGGCACAGGCGAACCCAAGCAGGATATTTCATATCTTTTCAGGGAACGAACCTAACGATACTGTGTTTCTCGAAGACGGGTCAATGCTGCATCGTTGCATGCATATTGATGGCGCGAGATCGTCATCAACTTGTGGGGATGCGTATCATTCGACGCGAAGAGTACGAGCAGGAGTACAAGCTATGAAGTGGATGGAATGGTGCCTGGTGGCATCGGCGCTGCTGATTCCCGTAGCGCAGGCGCAGAAGACCGCGCCGGTACACACCGCGAGCGGCGACCTGGTGGGCACGCGCTCCGGCGATGTGCGCGTTTTTCTCGGCGTGCCATATGCGGCGCCTCCCACCGGGGGGCTCCGATGGAAGTTGCCGCAGCCGGTGCAGGCAAGCGCCACGCCGCTCGCCGCCAACCGGCTCGGCGCAAGCTGCATGCAAAAACTGTCGCACTCGAAACCTCCGTGGACCGAGGCATTCATGGTGCAGAACGATGTCAGCGAAGACTGTCTCTACCTGAACATCTGGGCCCCTGCGAAGACCGGCACGCCGCGGCCTGTACTTGTCTTTCTTCACGGCGGCGGATTTGTGGAGGGCTCGGGCGGCATCGCGTCGTACGACGGAACGGCGTTGGCGCAGCGCGGCCTTGTGGTCGTAAATGTGAACTACCGGCTGGGTGTCTTCGGCTATCTCGCAAGCTCGGCGCTGCAGGCGGAATCGCCGCAGCACAGCGCTGGCAACTACGCGATGGCCGACCAGATCGCGGCCTTGCGATGGGTACAACAGAACATCGCAGCGATTGGCGGCGATCCACAGCGGGTCACGGTCGCCGGCCAGTCTGCCGGTGCGGAGAGTGTGGCGGAGCTGCTCGCATCGCCTGCTGCAAAAGGCCTGTACCAGCGGGCCGTCATGAACAGTGATCCGCTCCTTTGGCCTGCCATGCCGGTCAAGCCGCAGGCCGAAGCCATTGCTGCCGGCGATCGCTGGACATCCGCTCACGGCGGCCTGCAGGCGTTGCGCGGTCTGTCTGCCGAGGCCCTGCTGAATGCAAACGATGTGCCGGGTGAGGCACGTCGTCCCTCGGTCGATGGCAGCCTGCTGCCGGTGCAGCCCGGCGAGGAGCTGCGCAATCCCACGGGCAGTGATGTGCCGGTGCTGATCGGCTGGGTGGCCGATG
>CAZZVI010000323.1:1788-3347 GCA_964657335.1 uncultured Terriglobus sp. | reverse complement strand
ACAAGAACCAGATCATCGTGAACCGCATCAGCGACATCGCCGAGCGCAAGGGAATTAAGCCGGGCCAGCTCGCACTGGCATGGATCTTCGCCAAGGGCGACGACATCGCGCCGATCCCCGGCACCAAGCGTCGCACGTACCTCGAAGAGAACGCGGCCGCGGTAGACATCAAGCTCACGCCTGCCGAAGTTGAGGAGCTTGAGGCGGCCGTGCCGGTGAGCGAGATTGCAGGAGACCGCTACAACGAAGGCGGCATGAAGACGATTGACAAGTAGGGCTTTGTCATCATCACGGACAAGGGCATGGCTTGCGCCGGGCCCTTTGTCTTGTCACGAACCTCGACTCACCGCAACGTCATCCTGGGTAGGTTAAAGCGGCGGCTGAGGCGGTTTTTCCGGTTTGTCGGGCGAGACGCCGTGGGTCTTCATCTTGCGGCGGAAGAGACGGTTGTCCTGAGTCGCATACAGCCAGTCGCGTTGCTGCCCGGCGAATACCAGCGCCGAAATGCCGGATTTCAGACCAGGGTCTGGGTTGTTGAGGATCATCGCCACACGCCCATTTGCTTCGCACACCTGTATGCCGATCTCTGATGCGAAGTAAACCTGCCCAAGCGAGTCAAACGCCGCGCTGAATGATCCTTCCCCGAAATCGGCGTCCTCTGATTCCAGCCGGTAGAACGGCTCCCCATAGCTTGGCCTGCCACTGCCGTTCAGTTGATACGACCATTGATAGCGGCTCGCAAGATCGGTGACTGCGAGCATCGCACCATCGGGCGATAAGGTGAGTCCTGCAGGCTTGATAGCTCGGGTCAAAGTGGAGGTTGGTGCCGATCCAGCGATCAGGGTGTTTAAAGCAAAGACGCGAGACGCCTGCGTATCTGTGAAGAAGAGCAAACCCGCAGAGTTCAGAACGATTGATGTAGGCTGCACATGGCTGGCGATAACTTGCCCCTGCTTGCCAAGGTTGATTTTGCGGATCGCCCCAGTCTTTTGCGCCAAGCCGCCGTCCAGTTCTGAAACGTACAACTCATCCGCTGGGCCTATTGCCGCCGCCATCACCCCCTTGTAAAGAGGCTCTATGACGCCGCCTCGTAGTCGCGCCACTCCTGTCTCGCCCGCAACCATCACGTCACCGTTGCGGAACACACCGAGTGAGCGAGGCACGTACTCACCCGTTTTTACTTCCTCCCAATTGTCGATCGCATCGACCGTGGCCCACACGCTCCCCCGCGTCATCCATCCCGCATCGCCAAGCGCGGCAGGTGGATGCGGCACGATGGGTTGCACCTTGCCGGTTTCAGCGTAGTCGCGCCAGAGCCAGCGGAGTGCTTCGGGCAGTTCGGCGCTGCCCTGTTTGGTGTCATGGCCGCCGGTGCCGATGGTGAGCTTGGCGTCGTAGCCTTCGAACTGCAGCGCGTCGAAGAGCATCCCGTTGGCGCGAGGCCAAGTGCCGGCGAAGAAGGTGCCGTAGGGTTCGGTGGGCGTGATGTGGTCGTTGGCGCCGTCCTGCATCCAGATGCGGATGGGCTTTGCCTCCGTCTTGCGGACGATCTCCGGCAG
>CAZZVI010000323.1:0-1688 GCA_964657335.1 uncultured Terriglobus sp. | reverse complement strand
GCCGCGATCAGGTTATCGAGCACGATAGGCGCTCGCAGTCCGTTGCCGAGGTAGCTGCTGCCGTCGAGAAAGACGATGTAGGGCAACGGGCCGCTGCCTGCGTTGGCGGGCGTGTAGACCGCGTAGTTGTGCGGCGTGCCGGGAAAGAACTGCCCCGGCGGCAGCACGGCCTTTTCGATGGTGCCGTGCGGCACGTCCTTCACCTGCGACTCGGGGCCAAGCGGATACTGCGCATGCGCGAGACATGCGGAGAGTAGGACGGCACACAGTTGCAGAAGGCGTCGCATCGCGCGAGAAGTATACGTGGGCGCAGATGCGGGTGCCCCATGTCTCGCGTTTGAGACATGGGTCTTGCAGCGCAGCATCCTAAGCACATCAGCAGAGCCGAAGATCCCACGTCTCAGAAGCGAGACGTGGGGCACCCTCTTGCTGGAAGCAGAACATACATGCCGACAGGCACATGCACGACCGTGGATTGTTACAATCAATGTTGATTTCAGGAGACAAATGCTTCGTTTCTCAACAGCCGGCGAAAGCCATGGCGAGGCGCTGGTTGCCATGCTGAGCGGGCTCCCGGCGGGTGTACCGGTGGATAGCGCCTTCATGGCACGCGAACTTTGGCGGCGTCAGCAGGGCTTCGGCCGAGGCGGCCGCATGCGCATTGAGACGGACACGGCGCACATCCTCTCCGGCGTGCGGCATGGCAAGACGATCGGCTCGCCCGTCGCCATGACCATTGCCAATCGCGACTGGAAGAACTGGGAAGAGATTCTGCCGGTAGAAGAGGGTGACGCCGCCAAGCACAAGGCGGTCGCATCGCCGCGGCCAGGCCATGCCGATCTTGCAGGATCGCTGAAGTACAACTTTCCCGATGCGCGCTACATCCTGGAGCGGGCTTCGGCGCGTGAGTCTTCGGCGCGTGTTGCAGCAGGCGCCTTGGCCAAAATGCTGTTGCGGGCGCTTGGTATCGAGGTGCTGTCGCACGTGGTGCGCGTGGGCGCCGTCGACCTGGAGCGGCCTTACCAGTGGGACGAGATCGTCGCCAGCAACGTTCGCGAGACGATTCTGCTGAACTGCATCGATCCGGAAGTCGAGGGGCGCATGAAGAGCGAGGTGGACCGCGCGCTGCGCACGGGCGACACCGTCGGTGGCGTGTTTGAGGTCGTCGCGCATGGCGTGCCTCCCGGCATCGGCACGCACACGAACTGGGATGAGCGGCTCGACGGGCTGCTGGCGCAGGCCGTGATGAGCCTGCAGGCGGTGAAGGCGGTCGAGATTGGCCGAGGCGTTACCGCCGCGCAATCCATGGGATCAACCGTTCACGACGCGATTGGGTATGCGGCGGAAGGCTCGGAAGCCGACACGCGCTTTACACGCGAAGGCAACAACGCCGGCGGCATGGAAGGCGGCATCTCAAATGGCGAGGACGTTACCTTGCGCGGCTATCTGAAGCCAATTTCGACGCTCCGCCGGCCACTTGCGTCCGTCAGCTTTGAAACGCGGGAGCCGGTAAAGGCAGCGTATGAACGCAGCGACGTGTGCGTTGTGCCCGCGGCGGGCGTCGCTGCAGAAGCGATGGTTGCGCTGACGCTGGCGCGGCTTGCGCTGGAGAAGTTTGGCGGCGACAGCCTGGCGGAGACGCAGCGCAACCTGCAGGGCTATCGCGATCAGATCCGAAAGTTTTAGGT
>CAZZVI010000322.1:0-3347 GCA_964657335.1 uncultured Terriglobus sp. | reverse complement strand
CAGGCAGGTAGCCTATGCAGGAACCTATAACCGGCAGATGAGCAACTCCCGCTCATAGACCATCTCGGGTGGCAGCCGGTCGTGCAGCAGCAGGAAAACCTCTTCGTGGCTGATGACTTCCTTCTTCCAGGTGGCGCGGTCGACGGTCTGCAGGTCGCGGAACTGGTCTTCGGTGAAGTCGAGTCCATCCCACTGTATGTCGCTGTACTTCGGCACCCAGCCGATGGGTGTTTCCTGTCCGCGGACACGGCCTCGCACGCGGTCGACGATCCACTTGAGCACGCGCATGTTTTCGCCGTAGCCGGGCCAGAGGAACTTGCCTTCGGCGTCTTTGCGGAACCAGTTCACGTGGAAGATACGCGGTGTGCTGGACAGCGTGCGCTGCATGCGCAGCCAGTGCCGGAAGTAGTCGCCCATGTGGTAGCCGCAGAAGGGCAGCATGGCCATGGGATCGCGGCGGACCGCGCCGACGGCTCCTCCGGCGGCGGCGGTTTGCTCGGACCCCATGGTAGCTCCGATGTACACGCCGCTCGACCAGTTGAAGGCCTGGAAGACGAGCGGCACGGTCTCGCGGCGGCGGCCGCCGAAGAGGATTGCCGAGACCGGCACCCCTTCCGGGTCTTCCCACGACGGATCGATGGTGGGGCACTGCGCGGCGGGTGCGGTGAAGCGGCCGTTGGGATGCGCGGCAGGCGTCTTGCTCTTCGGCGTCCACGGATCGCCGCACCAGTCGAGAGCTTCGGCTGGTGGGGTGTCGGTCATGCCCTCCCACCAGATGTCACCGTTGGGCTTGCCCCCCTCGGTGACCAGAGCGACGTTGGTGAAGATGCTGTTGGCGCGCAGCGTGGCCATGGCGTTCGGGTTGGTCTTCTCGCTGGTGCCCGGAGCGACGCCGAAGAAGCCGGTCTCGGGGTTGATAGCGCGCAACTGGCCGGTGGCATCCGGCTTGATCCAGGCGATGTCGTCGCCTACCGTCCAGACCTTCCATCCATCAAAGCCCGCAGGCGGGATCATCATGGCGAAGTTCGTCTTGCCGCAGGCCGAGGGGAACGCGGCGGCGACGTAGGTCTTCTCGGATTTGCCGTCGGCGTCCTTCGGGCTTTCGACACCGACGATGAGCATGTGCTCGGCCATCCAGCCTTCATCGCGCGCGATGTTACTGGCGATGCGCAGGGCAAAGCACTTTTTACCCAGCAGAGCATTGCCACCGTAGCCCGAACCGTAGCTCCAGATCTCACGTGTCTCCGGAAAGTGGACGATATACTTCGTGTCGTTCTGCGGCCAGGGCAGGTCCCGCTGCCCTGGCGCGAGCGGCGCTCCGACCGAGTGCACGCACGGCACCACGCGCTTGTAATCCTTGTCGATCTCTGCATACACCGGCAGGCCGATGCGGGCCATGATGCGCATGTTCACCACGGCGTAGGCGGAGTCAGTCAGCTGCACGCCGATCTGGCTCATCGGCGAGCCGACCGGACCCATGGAGAACGGCATCACGTACATGGTGCGGCCACGCATCGAGCCCTTGAACAGCGACTTCAGCTTTCGCCGCATGACGAACGGGTCTTCCCAGTTGTTGGTCGGACCCGCGCCATCACGCGAAAGCGAGCAAATGTAGGTGCGGTCTTCGACGCGGGCTACATCGTTCGGCGACGAGCGCGCGTAGAAGCAGCCGGGCCACTTCACCGGATCAAGGCGCTGAAAGGTACCGGCCTCGACCAGCTCGTCGCACAGCCGCGTGTTCTCTTCCGCAGAGCCGTCCAGCCAGTGGATCCGCGATGGCTGGCACAGCTCGGCCGTCTTTTCGACCCAGCGGATCAGGTGCTTGTTGGTGGTTGGGACCGCGTTCGCGGGAATGCTTGGCATGTTTTTCTCTATCGATGATTTTAGGGCCGGTATGTTGCGCAGCAGCCGTGAAAGGGCGCCTGGGCGCGCAGGTTACGGTGTGAACACGGTGGCAGCGCTTGCTCACCCTTGAACTGTCACTTCGACCAGTCTGTGGAGTACACCGGCCGACAACGCTATCGTTCCGGCACCTGGTCCAGGCCGCCCGCGCTGAAGGGATGGCAGCGTCCGAGGCGCCGCAGTGCCAGCCATCCGCCGCGCGCGAGGCCGAAGCGGGCGATGGCGACTTCAGCGTACTCCGAGCAGCTTGGTTGAAAGCGGCAGGTGCTGACCCCGGCGCTGTGCAGCATCGGGGACAGCACGCGACGGTAGAACGCAAACACACCGCTCACGGCGCCGCTCACAACGACCCCTGTGAAGCAGCCTTCGCGGGCGCCGCTCCGCATTGCTTCTTTACGGTACGAAAGACACCGAGCACCTCTCGCTGCAACTTCGCCCATTCCAGTGTCAACACCGAACGGCGCGGATGCAGGATGACGTCCACCGGCAGGCCGGCCAGCTCACCCGCATGCAGAGCGATGGCCGCGCGCATGCGCCGCTTGATGCGATTGCGATCGTGCGCCTTGCCCATCACCTTGCCGACCGTCAGACCGATCCGCGGGCCTCCCGATCCTTCGGGCAGCATCTCATCAGGATGCAACCGCCGCGCCGGCATTGCATCACGCCGTGCGCAGAAGAAGCTCATCTCGCGCGAGTGCTGCTTGCGGCTGGCGTTGTAGGTGCGCTGATAGTCGGCATGCTTGCGCAGCCGCAGGTCTGCAAAGTTAGACGTGCTGTCGGCAATAGGCTGAGTAGCCATGAGGCGATTTGCTGAGCCGCTTTCATCTGGAGAAAGCAGAGGCCTTTAGGCCTCTGAGTCGCGAGCATCCGACCCGGGCTTTAGCCCCGGCCAGCCCTAAGGGCTTCTCTATCCTACGGCGATCCAGGGGGCCTGAGCCCCCTGCTTTCTCCCAGGAGCAAATCTTCAACTCCTGGACGTGGCTTGAACCGCCCAGCCCTAAAGGGCTGTTCTATCCCTGCGGCGATTCCGCGGGCTGAAGCCCGCTGCTTTCTCCGAAAAAGAACCGGAGAGTGGACCACGCAAAACAAAGGGCGCTCATACAGCGCGCCCCTGGTTGAGATTTCGTGCCCCGGAACTAGTCGCGGAAGCCGGCGGAGACAGCGATCTTGTGACGGCCCTTGGCGCGGCGGCGGTTCAGGACGTTCTGGCCGGCCTTGGTCTTCATGCGGGTTAGAAAGCCGTGGGTCTTGGCGCGGCGGCGGCGGTTCGGCTGGAAGGTGCGCTTCGGCATGGGGCTGGTATCTCCTGCTCTCAGGGCAAGGCGCTCACACAGGGGCACCGCTGAGATGTAAAAATGTGGATGTCCTAACCCGGCTGGAGTGTTCCCATCCTGGCGGCACGCATCGCAGGGGCTACAGCCACAGGGCGGCGCATCGCGGACAAC
>CAZZVI010000321.1:0-3394 GCA_964657335.1 uncultured Terriglobus sp. | reverse complement strand
GCGATGTACACGTCCTTGTCGAGAATCTCGACATCGCCGTCGGCCTCGATCATGCCGCTGGTGATGACACCCGGTTCATCCGCACGCAGATAGAGTGCCTTGGGGCCGTCGCCGTTCAGCTTGAACGGGATCTGCTTCAGGTTCAGGATGATGTCGGTCGCATCCTCGACCACGCCGGTGATGGACTGGAACTCGTGCAGCACGCCTTCGATCTTGACCGCGGTAACCGCAGCGCCTTCGATCGAGCTGAGCAGGGTGCGACGCAGGCTGTTGCCTACGGTCGTACCGAATCCACGCTCAAAAGGCTGCGCGCTGAACTTGCCATACTTCTCGGTCAGAGTATCGGTATCGACCGCAAGACGCTTGGGCTTTTGAAAACCTCTCCACAACATACGTACTCTCCTCATTCCCTGGCTCTATCTCAGGCCGCGAAGCATTCTGCGGCTGGTAGAGGTCGGTTCCTTCGGTTGAGTAATGCCCGCAATGCAGGCATAACTAGCGGCCATACCATCGAGTGGCCGCGTCTCGCTTCGGAGTAAGTTGCCGGACGGAGAAAGTCAGCTCGCACAGAAATGCCGACCCTCTGACTTGCTTACGTCTGACTCGCTGCTTACTTCGAGTACAGTTCGACGATCAGCTGCTCGTTGACCGGCAGCTGAATTTCTTCGCGCTTGGGCAGAGCAATCACCTTGCCGGTGAGCGCGGTGCGGTCGATCTGCAGCCACGAGGGCTGCGCCATGCCGGCCGCGAACTGCTCCGAGCTCTCAAGAATTGCGAGCTTCTTCGACTTCTCGCGAATCTCGATCACATCGCCAATCTTCACCTGGAACGAAGGAATGTTCACCTTGCGTCCGTTGACGGCGACGTGTCCGTGACGAACCACCTGGCGAGCCTGGCGCCGCGAGATCGCATAGCCGAGCCGGTAGGCGACGTTGTCGAGACGACGCTCAAGCTGCTGCAGCAGCAGTTCGCCGGTCACGCCGGTCTTGTTCGAAGCCTTCTCGTAGTACGAGCGGAACTGGCCCTCGAGCGTGAAGTAGATGCGCTTCGCCTTCTGCTTCTCGCGCAATTGCAGGCCGTAGCCCACGATCTTCTTCGCGCGCGCCTGGCCGTGCTGGCCCGGGGGAAAGTTGCGCTTGTCGATGGCGCACTTCTCTGAGAAGCAACGCGAACCTTTGAGGAATAACTTGACACCATCGCGCCGGCAAAGACGGCAGACAGCTCCTGTATAACGTGCCATAACTTGGATTACTCGCTTTCCATAACTTCAGGTGACGATCGGTTTACACGCGGTGCGCTTCGTCCCGATCCATATTTGGTGTTCGTTGTTCGTTGTTCTTTGGCCATGACCTAGGTCACGAACAACGGAGAACGAACAACGAGCACTTACACGCGGCGACGCTTCGGCGGACGGCAGCCGTTGTGCGGAATCGGCGTCACGTCGCGAATGCTGCGAACGTCGATACCAGCGGCAGCCAGTGCGCGCACCGCCGACTCGCGACCCGAGCCGGGACCGGAGACGCGCACGTCGACCGAACGCAGACCGTGATCGCGAGCCGCCTGGGCCGCATTCATCGCAGCCTGCTGCGCCGCGAACGGCGTGCCCTTACGCGATCCACGGAAGCCGAGCGAGCCCGAACTCTTCCAGGAGAGCGTGTTGCCTTGCTGGTCCGTGATGGTCACGATAGTGTTGTTAAACGACGCCTGGATAAAGACCAGGCCGTACGGGACATTTTTCCGTTCCCGCTTCTTGAACTTCTTACCCTTGCCGGACTTGCCGGCTGCACTTGCCTGTTGCTTCGCCATTACTTGGTCGCCTTCTTCTTGCCGGCAACTGTGCCCTTACGCGGGCCCTTCCGTGTGCGGGCGTTCGTGTGCGTGCGCTGGCCGCGCACCGGCAGGCTGCGGCGATGACGCAGGCCGCGGTAGCTCTGGATTTCGATCAGGCGCTTGATGTTCAGGCCGACTTCCTTGCGGAGATCGCCCTCAATGCCGCCTTCCTGCTCGATGACGCTACGAATCTGGTTCAGCTCGTCTTCGTCCAGCGTGCTCACCTTGCGCGAGGGCTCGATGTTCGCCTTCTCGAGGATGCGCAGCGCGCGGGTCTCGCCAATGCCAAAGATATAGGTGAGGCCGATCCGTGCCTGTTTGTTATTGGGCACATCGACACCAGCAATACGTGCCATGTTGTGTCTTCCTTTTGTTCTTGCTCACGGCGCTGTCGCCCGATGAGCGGTTAGGCGGAGATCCCGGGGTTCATCGCAAGCCCTACTTCGGCTAACTCGCCCCAGAAGACCATTGGGTTCCGCATGTGGTTACAACTCAAACAAACAACCCAGGAGGTTATCCCTGCCGCTGCTTGTGCTTTGCGACTTCGCAGATCACACGAACCACACCTTTACGGTGCACGATCTGGCACTTATCGCAAATCTTCTTGACGCTCGCTCTGACCTTCATTGCTTCCTCGTAACTTCAGCTCGCCGCAATCATGCTGACTTGGCCGGCTCGCTGACTTGCTGCCTACTTATACCGGTACACAATCCGGCCGCGGTTCAGGTCGTACGGACTCAGTTCAATCGCGACACGATCTCCCGGCAGAATACGGATGAAGTTCTTGCGCATGCGGCCGGAGACGTGAGCCAGCACCTGGTGCTTGTTCTCCAACTCCACCTTGAACATGGCATTCGGCAGGGTTTCCACAACCACTGCCATCACTTCAATCGCGTCTTCCTTCGGCAAACCGTCTCCTTGTGACCTCTACTGCAACCACTTACTGCACGTACAACACTCACTTACCGCGTCAACACCAGCGGCCCGTCCCTGGTCACGGCCACCGTGTGCTCAAAGTGGGCGCTCATGCTGCCGTCCACCGTCACCGCGGTCCAGCCGTCCTTCAACACCTTCACGTCGGCCGAGCCGGCGTTGATCATCGGCTCAATCGCCAGCACCATGCCGGCCTTGAGCTTCGTGCCTTTGCCGCGACGGCCAAAGTTCGGCACCTGCGGATCTTCGTGCATGCTCTTGCCGATGCCGTGCCCCACAAAATCGCGGACTACACCGTAGCCCTCGGCTTCGCACATCTCCTGCACCGTCGCGCCAATGTCGCCGACCGTGCCGCCTACCTTTACTTCACCGATCGCCCGCTCCAGCGAGGCTTTCGTCACATCGAGCAGCTTGCGTGTCTCCGGGCTGAGACGGCCCACGGGGTACGTCTCCGCCGCGTCCGAGTAGTACCCGTTCAGAATCACGCCACAATCCACCGACACAATGTCGCCTTCCTGCAGCACCCGCTTGGCCGAGGGGATCCCATGGATCACCTCGTTGTTCACCGACGTACAGAGGCACGCCGGGTAGTCGTTGTAGCCCTTGAACGCAGCTTTCGCGCCAAGTTCCT
>CAZZVI010000320.1:0-3395 GCA_964657335.1 uncultured Terriglobus sp. | reverse complement strand
GCGGGCACTGCGCAGACGTGTGCCTCTGCCGGCGGCCATGATGACGATGCCGAATTCGTTCGTGTGCACGCTCATGCTCTTGATGCTACGACGAAGCGGCAGCGGCCCGGTTCGCAGGTGCGCGTTTGCGCGGCGTGGCTTTGGCTGTTGTGTGGGATTTTCGCTCCGTGGCTGGTTCTCCGCAGGTGGCGAGTTCCATCAGCCGCAACTGTGCTTCCACGGGGCGTGGGCCGCGTGGCATGCGGATGTATTCGCCGTCTTCCTGCAGCAGCCTTGTCTTGGCTGTGTCAGCGAGGTATGCACCCAGGATCTCGTCTCGCAGGCGATGCTTCAGGTCCGGCTGAGTGACAGGGAAGACCGCCTCGCAGCGCTCGTAGAGGTTGCGCGGCATCCAGTCGGCCGAGCCGCAGAAGACTTCAGCGGTGTCGGCGGTCGGAGTCGCGCCGTTCTCGAACCAGAAGATGCGGCTGTGTTCCAGCAGCCGGCCGACGATGGAGCGCACGCGGATGTTCTCGCTCAGGCCTCGCACGCCGGGACGCAGGGCGCACATGCCGCGGATGATCAGGTCGATCTCCACGCCCGCCTGCGACGCGTCGTACAGCGCGCGGATGGTCTTGCCGTCGAGCAGAGCGTTCATCTTGGCGATGATGCGGGCGGGGCGGCCGGCGCGCGCGTGTTCGGCTTCGCGGTCGATCAGGTGCAGCAGGTCTTTGGCGAGCGTGATGGGCGCGACGAGCAGCGGGCGCAGGTCTTCGCGCTCGGCGTCCGCGGTCAGGTAGTGGAAGACGCGCTGCACCGCCGCGGTGACCGTCTCGTTCGCCGTAAGCAGGCTGATGTCGGTGTAGAAACGCGACGTGACGGAGTTGTAGTTGCCCGTGCCCAGATGCGCATAGCGGCGGGTGACGCCATCGGGATCCTTGCGCACCAGCAACGCGAGTTTGGCGTGGGTCTTCAGTCCAACGATGCCGTGAAAGACCTGCACGCCGGCGTCTTCCAGCGTGCGCGCCCAGCGGATGTTGCTGTCTTCGTCGAAGCGCGCCATCAGCTCGACGACAACGGTCACATCGGTGGTTGGTGCGGCGTCGAGCAAGGCCTGGAAGAGCGGCGAGTCGGCGGAAGTGCGATAGAGCGTCTGCTTGATGGAGACGACGCGCTCGTCTTCCGTGCCTGCTTCGATAAAGCGCTCGACCGTGCGGAACGAATCGAAGGGATGGTGCAGCAGAACGTCACCGCGCTGCAGCGTGTCGAAGAGGTTCATGGGCTGGCCGTCCGCCTGCAACGGCGGCTTGAAGTCGCAGCCGGTGAACTTCGGAAACTTGAGGTCGGGCCGGTCGACGGTGCTGTAGATCTCCATCAGCCGGGTCAGGTTTACCGGCTCCTCGGAGCGAAAGACCTGCCAGCGGTCAAGCTGGAAGTTGACGCGCAGCTGATCGATGAGCTCCTCGTCCGCAGTGTTGCCGATTTCAAGCCGTACGACGTCGCCTTTGCGGCGGTTGTGCAGTTCGGCGCGAACGCTCTCCAGCAGCGAGCGCGATTCTTCCTCCTGCAGGTACAGGTTGCTGTTTCGCGTGACGCGGAAAGGTGCGCGCGCCAACAGCTCGTAGCCCGGGAACATGCGCGGCGTGTGTGCCTGGATCAGCTCGTGCAACATGAGAAAGCGATAGCTGCCGTCTGGCGACGGCAGGCGCAGCAGGCGCGGCAGGGAGCGCGGTACGGTGACCACGCCCAGCATGCCGTTCGCCGTTTTGCGAGTAGCGCCGTGCTTGCGCCGCAGCAGAAGGCCGATGCAGAGGGCTTTGTTCAGAATGCGTGGGAACGGGTGGGATGGATCGATGGTGACGGGCGTCAGCAGCGGGTCGACCTCTCGGTCGAAGTAGGCGTTAACGTGTTCGAGCGATGCCTTGTCGAGTTCGTCAAAGTGCAGCACGCGGATGCGCTCCGAGCGCAGCGCGGGAAGCAGGCTGCGCGTCCAGCAGGCGTACTGCTCGCGATTGAAGCGATGCAATTGATCGGCGAGCGCGTCGAGCCGCTCCTGCTCGCTGAGGCCGTCGTCATCTTCTCCGGCGGGTTTCTGGTAGCCGTCTTCAATGCGCTGCAGCACGCCGGCGACGCGCACCTCGACAAACTCATCGAGGTTGGACGCGGTGATGGCGAGAAACTTGATGCGCTCGAGCAGCGGATTGGTGGTGTCCTGCGCCTCTTCCAGCACGCGGCTGTTAAAACGCAGCCAGGATTCATCGCGATTGAAGAAGAGGTGTTGCGGCGTGGCCGCCTTCTTTGGCTGCCTTGCAGGAGAGTTTCCGGCGGTCTTCGGTTTTCGAGATTTTGTCGTCATCTGCTGTAAGCCGTGCGTGTCACTGCATGGCGGAGCCTTTGAAAAGGCTGGCTCCATGATACGTATCTCGCATCTGCCGCATGCGAGAGGAGTATGAAACGTTCGCAACGTCCAACTCATACCCGGGTTAAAGAATCTATGTTGGAGGATTGATTCCTCGACAGATAAGGGAGCGAGAACCATGCGATCGATACAGTTTGCAGCACTGCTGCTTGCAGCAGCCGTTGGAGCCGGATCAGCCGGAACGCTGATGGCGCAGACCGCCGGGCAGGACACGAAGGCGGCCGGTCGCGACACCAGCAACGCGGCCAAGGAAACCGGCCACGCCGTTGCGAAGGGCACGAAGACGGGCTATCGCAAGACGAAGTCCGGCACCAAGACCGCTGCCCACGATACGGCGCATGGCACCAAGGTCGTCGCGCACGATACCGCACACGGCACCAAGGTTGCCGCGAAGGATACCGCCCATGGAACCGCTGTGGCCGCTGACACCACCGCACGCGGCACCAAGAAGGTTGCCAAGAAGATCGTCGGCGACAAGACGCCGACGACCACGCCTCACAATCCTCAGTAAGTCCTGCTCATCAGCAACGCGGAGGGTGCGGTTCTGCCGCACCCTTCTGCTTTGCCTGCTTAGTTGGTAGCTGCAGCCTCTGCAGCGGCACGCGGCAGGACCATGGGAACCGCAATCGCGACCAGAGAGATCCAGAACACGTCCGCGCTGAACAGGTGCAGCACCTGGACCGTCGTGGGTGCGAGCAACAGCACGTCCGCGATGCCGATCACGATCTGCGCAACCAGGTTGGCTGCGAGTCCGATAGCAAGGGTGCCGTAGCCCCGGCGCACGAAGCCCGCGATCAAAATCAGTGTGCACACCACTACTACGGCAGAGCTTGCTGGGTGTATCCATCGCATGCGGATGAGCAGCGGGGAAGCCGCGGAAAAGTCCGCGGCAATCGCGGCGGCGAGGTTTGGTGATGGGAACAGCGTGTCGGCCAGTGCAGCAACCGAGCCTGTCGCTCCGGTGAGGATCGTCGCGAGCAACGCAAGCAGCATCGGC
>CAZZVI010000319.1:0-3422 GCA_964657335.1 uncultured Terriglobus sp. | reverse complement strand
GGATGTGGACGACAGTCGCCATGCGTCCATTATGCCGCTGAATCGTGCGGTCATCGCAAGCATCTTGACGATGGGCGTAAAGTTGAAGGGATGCGCGAGCCAAGGCTTGCGCGGCAGGCGGGCTCCTTCAGAAGCCCTGACCGCCTGCAGTTCCAGGAGAAATTTGTGGCAGAGACAGTGTTTGACGTAGCCGTGATCGGCGGCGGGCCGGCGGGCTATTCGTGCGCGTTTCGCGCGGCGCAGTATGGGCTGAAGGTCGCCCTCATCGAGATGAGCGACAAGCTGGGCGGCACCTGCCTGCACGTCGGCTGCGTGCCGACGAAGGCGATGCTCTTCTCCGCCGAGATCTTCGATCACGCCAACGAAGGCGCAATGTACGGCATCGACAACATCAGCGGCGGCGCCATCAACTGGCCGCAGGTGCTCAAGCGCAAGTCCGACATCATCAACAAGCATGTCGGCGGCCTGCAGTACCTGGTCAAGAAGAACAAGGTCACACTGATTCGCGGCACAGGCAAGCTGACCGGTCCGGCGAAAGATGGCGTGCACACTGTCGACGTCGCGTTCGAGGGTAAGGGGCAGCAGGTGAAGGCGAAGAAGCTGGTGCTGGCCACCGGCTCGGACGCGCGCATGATTCCCGGATACACGCCCAGCGACAAGATTCTGACGAACATTGAAATCCTGTCGCTCGAAAAGCTGCCCAAGTCGCTGATCGTCATCGGCTCGGGTGCGGTGGGTGTGGAGTTTGCCTCGGTCTTCAACAGCTTCAAGGTGCCGGTCACCATCATCGAGATGGCAGACCGCGTCGTTCCTGCGGAGGATGCGGAGATCTCGAAGGAGTTTCTGCGGCAGTACAAGAAGAAGGGCATCACCTGCCACACCTCCGCGAAGATGAACAAGATCGAGGAGACCGCTGACGGCGTCAAGGTCCACTACACCACCAGCGACGGCAAGGACAACATTCAGGAAGCCAACAAGGTGCTGATCGCCATCGGCCGCGCACCGCGCACCGCCGGCCTGAACCTTGAGTCCACAAAGATCGAGCTGGACCGCACCTCCATCAAGGTAGACGAGTACCAGCAGACGGCCGAGCCCGGCATCTACGCGGTCGGCGACATCGTCGCGGGCCTGCCGCTGCTTGCGCATGGTGGAGCGATGTGCGGTGCAGTCGCCGCGGCGCACATGGCCGGCAAGTATGCCAAGCCGGTCTCGCGCAACCGCATCCCGGCCTGCACCTACTGCGAGCCGCAGATCGGTTCGGTCGGCCTGACCGAAGCGATGGCACGCGAGCGCGGGCTCGACATCAAGGTGGGCAAGTTCCCGCTGGCCGGCAATTCCAAGGCCACCATCCTGAACGCGCATGACGGCTTCGTGAAGGTGGTCGCGGATGCCAAGTACGGCGAGGTCCTCGGCGTGCACATTATCGGGCCGTATGCAACGGAGCTGATCGAATCGGCCGTCGTCGCGATTGAGTCCGAGATGACGATCGAGGAGCTGATGTTCACCCAGCATCCGCACCCGACGCTGTCGGAGAGCCTGCTGGACGGGTATTCGTCAGTGTATGGGATGTCTTTGAACGCGTGAGTGGAGGTCCTTGACATCATGATGCCTTCAGTGGAAGCATCTTGATGTGCGGACCACACTTACCATCGATGATGACGTGGAGGCGTTGCTGCGGCAGCGCCTTCGTGCTTCTGGAGAGCCGCTCAAGCAGGCGGTTAACAAGTACCTGCGCCTGGGCATGCAGGCGGAAGAGAAAGCGCCGAAGCAGAAGCCGTTCAAGGTGAAGCCATTTCGGCTCGGCCTGCCAAAGGAGTTTCACATGGATTCCACATCGGCTCTTCTTGAGAAGCTGGATGGGCCGGATTGGCGCTGATCGTCGTTGACGTAAACCTGCTGCTGTATAGCTACGATCCGGGTGCACCCCTGCATCGCGAAGCGAAGGCGTGGCTCGAATCGAGCCTGTCGGGAAACTTCACCGTAGGCATTCCCTTCCTGGCCATCACTGCATTTCTGCGTATCAGTACGAACGATCAGCTACCGCGGACCAGCTTAAGAATGGCCGACGCGATGGAGGCCGTTGATCAACTGCTCACCTCTCCAAGTGTCCGCGTCTTACACACGGACGAGGCCCACTGGAAAGTTCTTAAGCAGGTGTTATCGGATAGCGGTGTTACCGGCCGCACCGTTACAGACGCTCAATTCGCGGCCTTTGCTATCCAGTACAAAGCGACTTTGTGTAGCACCGACAAGCACTTCGCACGTTTTCCTGGACTGAAGTGGAAGAACCCGCTAAAGGACATGTACTGATGTTCGTCCACCTGCTTCAACTCGGGCGTATCTCCTATACAGAAGGCCTGCGTGTGCAGGCGGAGCTGATCGCCGCGCGCAAGGCCGACGCCATCGCCGATACGCTCGTGCTGCTGGAGCATCCGCCGGTGCTCACCCTGGGCCGCAACGCGCATCGCAGCAACATCCTTGCGAGCGATGAGCTGCTTGCCACGAAGGGTGTCGAGGTGCACGAGATCAATCGGGGTGGTGATGTGACGTACCACGGCCCTGGCCAGCTTGTGGGCTACCCCATCATCGATCTGCGCGGCGATCTGCCCGGCAAAAAGGGGCCGCACCTTGGCCCGGTGGACTTCGTTCGGCTGCTGGAAGAGGTGCTCATCCGCAGCGCGCGCGAGTTTGGCGTCACGGCGCAGCGCATCGCGGGCCGCACCGGCGTTTGGACACTACCGGGCGGCTCCGTCCTTGACAAGAAGCTTGCCGCCATCGGCGTGCACGTGTCGCAGGGCGTTACCTCGCACGGCTTCGCGCTGAACGTCACTACGGACCTGCGCGACTTCCAGTGGATCGTGCCCTGCGGCATCGCCGACCGCGCCGCCACGTCGCTGGAGCTTGAGGTCGCCGATCTGCCGCCGCTCGCGCCCACCATGGACAACGCCCGCAATGCCGTCGCGCGCAGCTTTGGCACGATCTTCCAGCGCGGCATGCTGCATGCGGAGTCTCTGGAGACCATCCTGTCGCCAGCGGCGGCTGCGCGGTAACCGTCTCCCGCAGAACAGGTGTCACCGCACAGTTTTATAATCTTGTGGTCTACGGCTGCCCCGGTTTCCGGCGGTCTCACGAATCCCTGTTCAAGCGAAGGATCTCAATGCCAACCGAAGTCGTCATGCCCCAGATGGGCGAATCCATCACCGAAGGCACCCTCACCAAGTGGCTGAAGCAGGTGGGCGATACCATCGCCCGCGATGAACCGCTCTTCGAAATCTCCACCGACAAGGTGGACGCGGAGATTCCCTCGCCCGCAGCCGGTGTGCTGAAAGAGATTCGCGTAACGGAGGGCAGCACGGTCAACATCAACTCCATCGTTGCCGTTCTCGACGGCGAAGGTGGATCGGCTGCGCCGCCCGCGGCTG
>CAZZVI010000318.1:0-3428 GCA_964657335.1 uncultured Terriglobus sp. | reverse complement strand
GTTTGTGGAGGGCTCCGGTCAAGATGACAGGTTTGGTCAGGGCTCCGGTCGAAATGACAGGTTTCGGAGGGCGCTCTGGTCGAGATCACAGATCGTCCAGAGGCATTGAAACTTTGCGACCAGCACCAGCTAGACCAATGCGCCTCGTTGATGCACAATAAGAGCAGTTTCACAGTTCTGTTACGTGCGCGATTCGCCGTGACGGTTCTGGCACATCGCCGCTCAAGACGTGCGCACAGGTCGCCGGAGCGGGACACAAAAGGTTTAGCAGCAACTATTTACAGTCGCCGGCAAGGACAGGCTAAAGTCGGCCGCGGCTGGGCAGAGATCTGAAGAAAGTGAAGCACGCGCGGACGGAGAACGACCCCGCCCCTCTTTTGGGAGGCATGAGCGGTCACAAGTCCGAAGCAGCTCAGAAGAGGTTCAGCAGTATGCGGTGCACGACGCATCCAGGCACATGGCCACCCGGCAAGCGCATGGCGCACGCTGGGAAGCTGCTGTGTGCGCCGGTCGCCGGGCAGCGCGCCTTCTTCGCTCTTTCCCCGTCAGACCCCGCCCATCTGCGGTTTACGGAGTAGCGCAACAGCAGTTCGCGCTTCGCCCGTTTTGACTTCAACATGCCCTTGTTCCCGGCAACGGAAACAGGCAGGGCACTATGTCGAAGGAAATCTACATCTCCACAACGCCGCATGAGACGCGGCTGGCCGTCGTTGAAGACGAACAACTGGCCGAAATCTACTTTGAGCGTGAAAACGAGTACACGCTCGCAGGCTCCATCTACAACGGAAAAGTCACGCGAGTGCTGCCCGGCATGCAGTCGGCGTTTGTCGACGTTGGGCTGGAGCGCGACGCGTTCTTGTATGTCACTGACTTTATGGAAGAGGCCGGTGATTCGGCTGACTTCGAAGCCGCGGAGGGCGGTTCGCGCCGCCAGCACGGTGCGTCGAACGGACATGCCCAGGGTCATGCCCGCGAGAACGGTGACGCTGCCAATGGCGGGGAACGGACCGAGCGCGCCGAGCGCCCAGATCGCGGTGAGCGCAACGACCGGGATCGCAACCGCGGCCGTCGTGAACGCCGTCCTGAGGCCGCGCCCGTCGCGGGGGACACTACGGCGTCGTTTGACGAGCCCATTGCGCCGGCTCCGACCGAGCAGGTGGATGCGGTGGACGCCTCGACCGAGGGCGGTAGCCGTCGCTGGCGCGGCCGCCGGGGCCGCCGTCGTGGCCGTACCGGCCGCGAGGCGCAGCCCGGAACCCCGCAGACCAACGGCGACGCTTTGCCCGCTGCCGAAGAAGATGAGGTGATCGAGGGCGGATATCTCGAGACGCTGGATGCAGAGTCCGGCGGCGCCATTGAGATCGACCTGGGCAGCGAACCTGCCGCTCCGGCAGCGAACGATCGTCTAGCGGGCCGCGAAGATCGCGGCCGTGGACGCCGTGACCGCGGACGCGACCGCCACGGCAGGGGTGACCGCGGACCTCGCCGCGACGCCGAGCGCACCGAGCCTGCCTTCGACAACAGCTATGCCGGCTACTACGACGAGCACGCGGCACCAGAGCCAACCGGTGAGCCGATCCTGCTGCCAGGCGAGTCGATTCGCAAATACCGCGATCCGGCCGAAGTGGCTGCGGAAGATGCCGAGGCGCGGCGCAACGCTCCGCCCGCCACGGAGGTTCTGACCGTCTCCGCTCCGTCGATTGACGTGGTGGGATGGGATGGTGGCGCGGTGCTGCCGGGCGAATCGCTCGGACGGCATCGAAACCGCAACAACGAACCCCAGCGCGGCCGTGAGAACAACCGCTATAGCGCGCCTGCGGCTCCGGTCGCAGCGCCTGTCATCGCCTCTGCTCCGGTCCCCGCAGCGGAACCTGAATCCGCGGCCGCCAACGATCCGGTGGTTCCTGATGATTCGTTCGAATCGCCGGAGCCGCTCGACACCACTGCGGTCGCGGCAGAAAGTCCGTTGGCCGAGACACCCGAGCAGGCAGCTGCCGAGGTAAGTGTCGATGTGGAGTACGAGCCGGCCGAGGGTGCAAGCGCCTCGATCCAGGACAGCTCCCGGCGCGATCTGCGGCGCTTTGAGCAGGCCGTCGAGCCCGCGCCAGCTCCTGAGCCGGAGCTGATCGCAACGGAACCCGATGCGACGGTCTACGACCTGAACGCGTCCGCTGAAGAGCCAGTCGCCTCAACCGCAGCGCCGGCGTCAGCAGTCGCTGAGCCGTCTGCGGAACAAGCTCATGTTCCTCACGTCACCTCTGCCCCTTACAGCTTCACATCGCTGCAGGCATCGGGCGAGATGCTGTCGCTGGAAACTCCGACTGCAGAACAGCCCGAGGGAGGAAGCGGCTTCCCGCCGCTTGCAGCGCAGGACTCCTTTGAGTCAGCAAGCCCGATCGCGCAGGAAGAGGCGGTTCAGTCCGTCACGCTGGCCGATGCGGAGACCACGCCGGTCATCATCCATGCAGGCACAGCCGAGGAAGCCGAGGGTGACGACGCCCAGGTTCAGCCCGGGATACACGCCTACGGCGAAGGCGACTTCCATGAGGAGGAGATCGAGGAAGAGCTCGACGGCGACGAGTATGAGTACGCCGCTGCTGTCTCGAGCCTCGACGAGGGCGAGGTCGAGTACGAAGAAGAGACGCTTGAGGGCGCGGCGGACCTGGGATCGATGCTGCACGACATGTCGGTCGACAGCCACACCGCACCGGACGACACCGAGGAAGAAGATTCCGAGGACGAGAGTGGCGGCTTTACTGCCGACGACTTCGGCGGTGAGGCCGAGGACGAGGAAGACGAAGAGGCTCCGGCTGTACCGGCGACCGGCACGGAAGGCGAGACGCGTTCGCGCCGCGACGGTCAGCGCCGCCCCGGTGGACGCGGTCGCGACAGTCGCGGCGGACGCAACAGCGGCGGAGACCGCGGGCGCAGCGGCGGACGCCGGCAGAGCATGCAGACGACCGACCTGCCCGCCATCAATGAGCTGTTGAAGCCGGGCCAGGAGATCCTGGTGCAGATCGCAAAGGAGCCCATCGCCAAAAAAGGAGCGCGCATCACCTCGCACATCGCGCTGCCGGGCCGGTTCCTCGTCTTCATGCCGACGGTGAATCACACGGGCGTCTCGCGCAAAATCTCGTCGGACGAGGAGCGCCGCCGGCTCAAGTCGATTCTCCTTTCCGAGAAGGGCGAGGCGCAGGGCGGCTTCATCGTCCGCACTGCCGCGGATGGGGCTACAGAAGAAGAGCTGCGCAACGATCTGCGCTTCCTGATCCATCTCTGGAATGACATCAAGGCGCGGTCGGAGTCGTCGAAGTCACCTGCGCTGATCTATCACGATCTGAACCTTGTCGAGCGCATTCTCCGCGACCAGGTAACGGACAACTTCTCCGCCATCTGGGTCGATTCCGAGCAGGAGTACGAGCGCGTGC
>CAZZVI010000317.1:0-3535 GCA_964657335.1 uncultured Terriglobus sp. | reverse complement strand
ATATGGATTTCAGGTTCAGAGCACACTGTATCTAATGCGCTTCGCGGCCCTTCACGCGGTCGTACTGGTAGCTGTCGCTGGTGGTGCCGAGGCTCTCGTTGTAGAGCATCGTCGCGCCGGTCGCCTCGTCCAGCTCTTCGCTGAACTGGTGGATGGCCCGCAGGTGGTCGGCGGTCGCGACGATCTCGAGCTTCGGCGTTTTAAGAAATTTCTGGTAGCCGCGGTCGAGAAGATGCGCGATCTGCCCGTTGAGAACGACTCCCGCCTTCGTGACGATTGCCGCCGACGCGGAGGTGGCGGTGATCTTCGGGTCGACCGCGGGAGCGGGCGCGATCTCTGCCGCGCAGCCGTACTTCGACACGCGGTACGCGCCCGGGACGCGCTTGCCGTTTGCACCCTCTCCGGCGGCGGAGACATCAAACTTCTGCGCTCCCAGGGTAGAAAGAACGTCGTCGAAGCTGCGCTTTACGGTTTTCTTTTTGAAGAACATACAGGTTGCCGCCCTTGCTGAGTGGATCGGTGGATCTGGCCCTGCGGGCCGAGAGTGGGTACGATTTACTTTCGCATACTCCTCGTGGGAGCGCGCAAGCTGGGAGTGGAGATGGCGTCGGCAGCAGCAGCAGTGACAAAGCTAGGACAGGCGGTGATCGACCGCATCGGCAACACGCCCATGCTGCGGCTCGACCGCATCGTGTCGCACCTGCCGGGCATCACGCTGCTGGGCAAGGCGGAGTTCGCGAATCCCGGCGGCTCGGTGAAGGACCGGCCAGCCTCTTCGATCATCCGCGCGGCAATGGCCGCGGGCGAACTGGGCGATGCGCAGCCCGAACGCTCCTTGCTGGACGCGACGAGCGGCAACACCGGCCTGGCATACGCCATGCTGGGCGCGGCGCTGCAATTCCCCGTGACGCTGTGCGTGCCCGCCTCCGCCAGCCCCGAGCGCAAAAAGATGCTGCATGCCTACGGCGCCGAGGTGATCTTCACGCCCGCAGGCGACGGGTCCGATGGTGCGATCCGCAAGGTGCGTGAACTGTACGAAGCCAATCCAGACAGGTACTTTTACGCCGATCAATACGGCAACGACAACAACTGGCTAGCCCACTACCGCACCACGGCGAACGAGGTCTGGGAGCAGACCGCCGGTACCATCACCCATTTCATCGCGGCCATGGGCACCAGCGGCACCTTCATGGGCAACACCCGCCGCCTGCGAGAGTTGAACCCGAAGATCGTGTGCATCAGCATGCAGCCCGACTCGCCCTTCACCGGTCTGGAGGGTCTGAAGCACATGCCCACCGCCATCGTGCCGCCGATCTACGACCCGAACCTTGCCGACAGGAACATCTGGGCTGAAACCGAGCCAGCGTACGCCATGTGCAAGCGGCTGGGACGCGAAGAGGGCCTGCTGGTCGGCGTCTCGGCGGGTGCGAACGTCAACACGGCCCTGCAGATCGCGGAAGAAGAATACGCCGCAGGCCGCGAAGCCGTGATCGTCACCGTCCTGTGCGACGGCGCGGAAAAGTACCTGAGCGAACGCTTCTGGACAGAAGACTGATTTACCGGATATGAAGAGGCGAAGGAAAATCGTTGTTTTCTTTTTCATCTCAGTAATTGCCATATTCCTTTGCCTCTGGCAATGGATGGAATACAAATTCCGAACTTATCCCGAGCATTATTTGCAGAACAGTCTACGAGTTAGAGATTTCACGATTCGACAAAAAGTTCACGCACGCGGCGAGTGGTACGTTCGGGCATCAATTTCGCCTACAGACAGTAAATTGCTTCAGCACCGTTTGGCTTTCCTTCCAGGTTTTCGAGCCAGAGAAGTTGTCTCCCCTCGTTGGTATGACAAGACTCTTCTACATGACTGCCAGTCTTGCGTTTACCACTTCGAGAAACATCGTGGGCCCTATAGTTACATCCTGTACGTGCTAAGTCCCGACCGACAGACACTTGAAGTCTTCGAAACATACGAAGAGTTCGGCATGTAACCGTTACCGCGTCCTCCACGCGGGTATGATCACTCGCACCAAGATTCCGCGCAACAACCGCACCAAGCGCCAACGGCGCGACGCGATATTAGCCTAGGCCGAAGGCCTAGGTAAGTTAAACGAGAAGAGACACCAAGGGCCGAAGGCCCGCCCCATAACGGGACGCCATCGAGCGCTCAGAGCCACCAAACGTCAAAGGCAAAAGGCTGGCCAAACCCGAAGGCGCACCAAGCGCCTAGGGCGCGACCCGATCTTAGCCTAGGCCGAAGGCTTAGGTACCCGGCACGACGGGAAGAACAAGGGCCAACGGCCCGCCCTTTCAATCCCACAGGTACCGCTCGTCGCGCGCAACGCCGTACCGCTCCAGAATGGCCCGCAACTCGTCCTGAAAATCCACCTTCCGGTGATGCTGCTCCTGCATGTCGATGTACCGCACCAGCGCGTCCAAATCCGACCGCCCCAGACTGAACGCGCCGTATCCGCGTTGCCACGCAATCCTGGACGTCCTGTGTCTTCATCCACTGCGGCGAGGACGTCTTGAACTCCGAGACGAGGTCGGCCAGGGTGATGGTCCTCGACAGACCCACGGCAAGATGCACATGATCCGCCACGCCGCCAACCCGGAAACATTCGCATCCAAGATTCCGCGCAACAACGGCCAGATAGGCGTGCAGATTCCGTTGAACCTCCGGCTGGATCGTGGGCAGACGGTCCTTCGTGCTGAAGACGATGTGGATGAGCAGAAAGGTCAGGGATTGCGGCACGCGAAAAGTATAGGACGGGCCGTTGGCCCTCACCTGCTGTGCGTTCCACCCTACCTGGGCCTTCGACCTACGCGAATATTTTGACGGGCCGTTGGCCCTCATCCGCACGACAAACCGGCGTCCGTTCGTGACTCACACCTACTCCCACAACGACCGCTATGCACTGCCAGCTACGGGCTAAAATCTTGACGCGCCGTTGGCCATCGCGTCATTTGACACGCAGCGCGAACGACTGCGATCTTGTTGCTTCCGGTTCGGACGGAGTTGCAGCATGCGCGGAAACGACCTGACACGGCGGCAGATGATCGCCGGCAGCACGGTTGCGGCAGCTTTTACTGCGCTCGGTCTCGCAAGGCCCACGTTTGCTGCTGCTCCCTTGACGGTGCAGCAGGTGCTCGACCGCATGCGCGAGCATGGGAACGGCCCCTGGCGCGAGGGCGGCGTGGACCGCATCATAGCGGGCGGGGCGGACATGGAGGTGCGCGGCATTGGCACGACGATGATGGCCACCTTCGACGCGCTGAAAGAGGCCGTCAAGGCCAACGTCAACCTCATCATCACGCATGAGCCGACCTTCTGGTCGCACCAGGACACACTGACCGACCTCAAGGACGACCCGCTGTACCTCCGCAAGACGGCTTACATGCAGCAACACAACCTGATCTCGTACCACCTGCACGACCACTGGCATGCGCTGCGACCGGTGGACGGCATCAACTACGGCATGGGGCAGCAGCTTGGGTGGACGGGGTACATGGACCCCGCGAACCAGCGCATGTT
>CAZZVI010000316.1:0-3547 GCA_964657335.1 uncultured Terriglobus sp. | reverse complement strand
GTCGTGATGTTGCCGTTGACCCCGTTGGGGAAGAAGCCGCCTTTTGCGGTTCCTGTTGCGGTGTTGGCGTAGACGATGGACAGCACCTGCGATGAGGTTCGCTGGTAGGCGAAGCCGGGATAGATGTTGGTCTGGCCCGTGGTGCCGTTCGCGCCGGTTGCGAAGAAGCCGCCGTTGGCCGTGGTGGGCCCGGCTTCGGCGAGGGCGACGGTGCCGGGATCGGCCGGCTTGATGTCGTAGCCGTCCGCGGGTACGTAGCCGGCCAGCGTTGCGGGATACACGGCACCCTGCTGAATGTTGATGAGTCGCAGCGCGCCTGCATGGAAGCCTTCAACGGCAAGGATCTGCGCGGCGGCGGTCAGGTTGTTGCCGCTCAGGCTGGCGGCCGCGCCGATGTATGCGGTCACGCCGACATCTTCAAACAGGCGCGCCACCTGCAGGTAGTTCGCAGCGGCGATCGGGGCCAGGGCGGCCAGGTTCAACTGCGGCCGAGCAATGGCCACCGGCCCGAGCGCGGTCCTGAGGTCAGAGACGTGGGCCATCTCGTCGAAGAAGATTTCGGCGAACAGGTCGTTGATCTGCGCGTTGGGAAAGGTGATCTGGGCGGGCGCGCCGGTTGGCGCCGGGCCGCCGCCGGTCAGGCTGCTGTCCAGGTCCTTGCCCGTCACGATGTAGCTGTAGAACGTTGCTTCCAGGTACTCGAGGTTCAACGCAAAGTTCAGGATGTCGACCTGCGGCTGCGTGGCTGCATCGACGTAGGGCAGCGTGGAGTCGCCGCACCCCAGCACCGCCGCTCCGGCCGCAATCGTGGTGACGGCGCCGACACCCGCCAGAAAATGTCTCCGGTTGAGTGCGCCACGCGCGCCGTTCGGCTGGGTGGGAGTCTTTGTGGCGGGCGGAAGCGTGTTGCCGGATGCAGACATCAGGTGAAATCTCCTTGAATTGACCCTGAGCCATGCGCACCCACGCGCGTGGCTGCCGTTGAGCATGGTTGATAAGGCCGTTCCAACGGTTAGAACCGAAAAGCGGCCGCAGTGTTGCTGCCCTGCCGCGTGGAACTGCGGAAGGATTTTGGAAAAGGTCTCGCACGAGGAAGAAATCGCCTCCTGATGGCGGGATGGCGACGTAATACAGTCGATGAAGACGGGAACGGGAGGAACACCGCAGATGGCGGACAAGCACGACGAAACCCTGAAGAAACTGAAAGAAGGCATTCTCGAATTCCAGCGCGAGGTGTATCCGGCACGGCAGGAGGAGTACGAATTCGCCGCCAAGAACCCGCAGAAGCCGCACACGCTGCTGATTACCTGCGCAGATTCGCGCATTGATCCGGAGGCGCTCACGCAGAGCGTTCCGGGAGAGATCTTTGTGGCGCGCAACATCGGCAACATGGTGCCGGCCTACGGCGAGATGCTGGGCGGCGTGAGCGCCGTGATCGAGTACGCGGTGGACGCGCTGAAGGTGCAGCACGCCGTCATCTGCGGCCACACGGACTGCGGCGCGATGAAGGGCATCCTTGCCAGTGCCGGCTCCCTGGACGCCATGCCGACGGTGAAGAGCTGGCTGCGCAACGCCGACGCCGCCAAGCGCGTCGCGACCACGCTCGACGAGGGCGAGCCGACGCTCAAGACCATGACGGAGCAGAACGTGCTGTTGCAGATGCAGCATTTGCGCACCCATCCTTCGGTTGCGGGAGCGATGGCGCGCGGTGCTCTGACGGTGTCCGGTTGGGTGTACGACATTGCGAGCGGTGACGTGCGCATCTTCGACGAGGACACGCAGAGCTTTGTCTCGCTGCGCGAAGCGACAGCCGCGGCGGCGGAAGAGACCGGCGCATGATCGTTCCGCACGCGCCGCAGCTTCGACGCCTGCTGGCCTATGTGGGCATGCCGCTGCTCGTGCTGTTCCTGTACGACGCGGCGATCGTTCTGCTGTTCCAGGTTGCGGGATGGAAGTGGATCGCGCTGCCGCACATTCCGCTGGCGCTGTTCGGGTCGGCGATCGGCCTGATCGTGGCGTTTCGCAACAACAGCAGCTACGGCCGCTGGTGGGAGGCGCGCACGATCTGGGGCGGCATCGTGAACAACTCCCGCTCGTGGGCGCGGCAGGTGCTGACCGCCATCGCACCGCAGAAGGAGAGCGATCGCGAAGCGGTGCGAGCGCTGCAATGCCGCATGGTGACGCTGCAGATCGCATGGGTGCATGCGCTGCGGCAGCAGCTGCGCGGTCAGCCTCCGCTGGATGAACTGCATGGCCTGCTCGCCGAGGACGATCTCGTCGCGCTTGCAGGGCAGAAGAGCGTTCCATTTACGCTGCAGATCTGGCAGGGTGAGCTTGCCAGGAAGGCGTTGGAGAACGACTGGATCGACAGCCTGCAGTGGTCCGCGCTGGACAGTACGCTGAACGACCTGGCCGATTTTCAGGGTGGCTCCGAACGCATCAAGAACACGCCCATGCCGAAGCAGTACGACTTTTTTCCGCACCTGTTTACGCGGATGTATTGCCTTCTGCTGCCGCTCGGCCTGGTGCTGAACATGGGGTGGTTCACGCCGCTGGGATCGACGCTGGTGGGCTTCATCTTTCTGGCGCTGGACCGCATCGGCCGCGACCTGGAAGACCCGTTCGACAACACCATCTACGACATTCCCCTGAGCGCGATGTCGCGCACGGTCGAGATCAACCTGCGGCAGGCGATGGGCGAGCGTTCGCTGCCCGAGCCGCTGCAGCCGGTGCAGGGAGTGCTGTGGTAGAGCAGCGGGTCAGCGTTTGCGCGTCAGAAGGCTGACTTGCTGATTCGCTGCTTCTCCTAAACTTTTAGTTGACAAACGTGCCGCGCGGGCGCACTCTACTCCTAATTCTTTAGGAGGTAGACCCGCATGTCCGCAGCAGCAGCCAAATCGACCGGCAAACGAGCTCTTACACCGCTCGAGCTCCAGATCATGCATGTGCTCTGGACCAAAGGGCCAAGCACGGCGGCCGAGGTGGTGCCGCAGGTGCCGGGCGGCCTGGCCTACAACACCGTGCAGACCATGCTGCAGGTGCTGCTGAAGAAGGGCAAGGTCAAGCGCGTGGCGGAGGGCCGGGCGTATCGCTACCACGCGGCGGTGTCGCGCGAACGGGCTGCGGGATCGGCGATTGGCGAACTGCTGAAGCGGATGTTTGGCGGATCGGCCGAGGCGATGCTGCTGGCCATGGTGGATTCCGGCCACGTGGATGCGGACGACCTGCAGCGGGCACGCCGGACACTGCAACTGGGCGAGGCCGCAGCGCGCAAGGCTGCCACGAAAGAGCCCCAGCGGTGAGCGCCGTCGCGGTTGTCGAGCAGAGCGTTGCGGCGTTTGCCCTGCATGCGTTGTGGCAGGTGCCTCTGCTGGCGGGTGCCGCGTGGTGCGCGGTGCGTCTCGGGCGTCCGCAGGCGCGGATTGCGCATGCGGTCTGGGTGGCCACGTTGCTGCTGTGCGTGCTGCTGCCGGTGGGCTGCACCGTCATCGCGCGGCATGCGGCGCTTGCGGCGGAACGCGACGCGCAGGTCTCCATTTCATACGAT
>CAZZVI010000315.1:0-3556 GCA_964657335.1 uncultured Terriglobus sp. | reverse complement strand
AGGTTTCTCCACTACGCAGGACGATGAAGCCGTCCTGCTCCGGTCGAAATGACAGGTCTGTAGTGGCGGAGCGATCCGACCGAGAGAACACGTCTGTATTGAAAATCCAGTTCGAAATGACGGAGGTGTGGTGAACCCGGTCGAAATGGCAGATCTGTGGCTGCTCCGTTGGACATGAAAGGTTCCGTGGTTGTTCGGTCGAGTCACAGGTGTGTGATGGCAGACGCCCTAGCGTTTCACCGGCCACTTCGTCAGGCCGCCGCTGCGGTAGGCCAGGTTACCGATGTGGCCTGCGTTTGCCGCGGCGATGCCCGCTTCGACCGGCGCGTTCGGTTCCTTGCGCGTCCTGATGCAGTCGAAGAAGTTGCCCATATGGGTGATGGTGCCGTCCTGGAAGCTGTCTTCTTTCAGCACGGGATTCTGGTTGGACCGCACGCGTTCGCGCCACACCGTCATGCCTCCGCGGGTGAGCTTCAGCGTTGCATCGGTGCCGCGGAACTCGAGTCCGCCGTCGTCGATCGACGAGCTCATCATGCCTTCGTAGACCACGTCGAAGTCGGGGTAGCGGAAGGCGGCCTGGATGGTGTCCGGGCACTCCCACTGTTTCTGCACGTAGTTGTCGCCAATCATGGTGGCGAGCGAGGGTTCGTCCGACTTCATGGCCCAGTGCACCACGTCGATCCAGTGGGCGAACAGGTCGGTCATGGCGCCGCCGCCGAAGTTCCAGAACCAGCGCCAGCGGCTGTATTTCTCCAGATTGAAGGGCTGATCGGGCGCGCCGCCGAGCCACTGCTTCCAATCAAGCTGCGCTGTGTCAATGGGCTTGGGCACCCAGCTTACGTCGTAGTTCTGCCACCAGTAGGTGCGCACCTGCGTCACGCGGCCCAGCGTGCCGCCCTGGATGAGTTCCACTGCGTTGCGAAAGTGACTCCAGCTGCGCTGCTGCATGCCGCACTGCAGAATCTGCTTGCCCGAGCGCACTCCCTTCCGCAGCGTGGCGGCTTCATCCGGCGTGTGCGTCACCGGCTTTTCGAGATAGACGTCCTTGCCCGCCGCAAGCGCCGCGCATGCCACACGCACATGCCAGTGGTCCGGCGTGGCGATCAGGATTGCGTCGATGCCCTTGTTCTCGACGACTTCGTGGAAGTCATTGTGGACGGTGGCGTCCGTCGCGCTGGGGCGAATCTTCACGTGTTCCGCGTGCGGCTTGTACACATCGCTGACGGCCACAATGTCGAACGGAACGTTCGTCTTCTCGGCGGAATCCAGCAGGTTGCCCATGCGGCCGCCGGCGCCCACGACGCCCAGACGAAGCCGCTCATTCGCACCGAAGGCGCGGGTGGATGCAAGCGCGGTCATGCCGCCGGCGACGAGGAAGTTGCGACGATTGGTGTGGATCATGCGGTTCTCCGTGTGATGCAGCGGGGGCGAGCGGGCAGGAAGGAACAGACAGGCATTCAGCGAGCCGTTTCGGGGCGAAACTAACTTTATCTGCTCCGGGGGATTTGCTCAAGCAACGGAGGCGAGGCTGATTGCAGGACCGTACAGGATTGTCGATGGGCCGGAAGTCGGCATCACAACATGTATGCAAGGATCACCGGCTTGAGGGTACGCAGCCTCCAGCGCTCACAGATGCCCGAGGGAGAGCGCAAGCGAACCAGGCTGCAGGCTGGGGCAGTGCATCTGTTCGCCGTCTTGATCTTCGGCCTGTTTCTCGCGAGCCGTCTTTTCGCACAGGACCTTCAACTGAGCCCGACGCGGCCGACGATCGCGAACAGCTCGACCATCCAGGACAAGGGCGTGCTGCAGGTAGAGGCAGGCTATGACGCCTACCCGCAGCGTGTGCCCGGCAATCAACAGAACGTCGGCGTCCTGCTCTTCTACGCACCGCTGAAGAAGCTGCGGCTTGACTTTGGATGGTCGCCCTTCAGTCACGAGGACAGCGATGATGGAAAGGCCAGCGGCGTCGGCACGGTTCAGATCGGCGGCAAGGTGGTGCTGTACAAGGAGGACTATCACCGGCCCGCGCCGGGCGTTGCGCTGCAGTATGAGGCAGAGCTTCCCACGGCCTCAAATCGTGTGCTGCAAGGGTACGGTCAGCAGGTCACGTTGCTGGTGAACCATCATTACGGACCAGACGGCATCCTGGACGTGATCGTGAATGGCTCTCTGGTGCAGCATGACTGCCAGACCGCGAACGGATGCAGCTATGGCGGCCAGCAGTCCTTTTCGCTCAGCTATCATCTGGGGGAGCACACGCGCCTCTACGCCGAGGTCTTCGGCCAGAACAACTCCCAATCGAACACGCCGCCAGGGACCTATGCCTTTGGCGGGTTCTATCACCAGTTCAGCGATGCCTTCGGCCTGGACGGCGGCGTGCGCTTCGGTCTGACCGATCACTCCGCGAGTGTTGGGACTACGGTCGGGCTGGTGTTCGGCAGACGGATCAAAGGCGACCCGTCGTCGCAGAAGAAGTAACAATCACAGGGTGTTTTGCAGTATCAGGAGCGGTCCAAGTATGCGTAAGCACTCCGGCATTGGTCATGTCCTCGCGCCGTGGCCGTTCGTGATCTTCGTCGGCATCGCGATTGCCGGTGGGGTGATTGCGTGTCCTGTTGCCGGCCTTGCACGCGGCATCATGATGGCTTTCGATACCGCGTCGCTGGCCTTCCTGATTGCGTGCACGCCGCTTTTCAAGCGCGAGCCGGACGGCATGCGAGCGGCTGCAGAGAGGAACGATGCCAACCGCACCGTTATGCTGCTGATTGCAACGGCGGTCACCGTGGTGATCCTGGTCGCGGTCGGCAGCGAGCTTGCGCACAAGGGCCGGCCCAGCCCGTCTGAGATCGTTCTTGTGATCGGCACGCTCTGCCTTTGCTGGGTGTTCAGCACGCTGGTGTTTACATTGCACTACGCTCACCTGTATTACACGCGCAGCGATGCGGGGGGTGACAGTGGCGGACTCATCTTTCCTGAAACGAAGGAACCGGATTATTGGGATTTTGCGTATTTTTCGTCGTGCCTGACGATGACCTTCCAGACTTCCGACGTGAACATCACCTCCGGCGCGTACCGCCGCATTGTGATGTTCCACAGCCTTGGTGCGTTCATCTTCAACATCGGCGTGATCGCGTTTTCGATCAACATCCTGGGCAGCAGCTAAGGTACGGAACAAACACCCTTGCCGCTGCGTAGAACGGGATGGCTGAGCGGCCTGGGCGGTTCCGCGAGCGTTGTCACCTCGGCGGCTGAAGCCGCGTTGTTACAGTGGTTGCTTTCTACCTCGGCGGCTAAAGCCGCTCTTGTGCGAGCGTCTTCGGCAGCTGAAGTCGCGTTGTTACATTGGTTGCTTTCTACCTCGGCGGCTAAAGCCGCTCTTGTGCGAACGTCTTCGGCACTTCTACCTCGGCGGCTGAAGCCGCGTTGTCACAGTGGTTGCTTCCTATCTCGCCGGCTAAAGCCGCCCTTGTGCGAGCGTCTTCGGCTCTTGTACCTCGGCGGCTAAAGCCGCTCCTCTGTGAGCGTCTTCGGCTCTTCTATCTGGGCGGCTGAAGCC
>CAZZVI010000314.1:0-3577 GCA_964657335.1 uncultured Terriglobus sp. | reverse complement strand
CCGCACGGGTAAACTCCAGCGGCGAAGTACGACCAGGAACGATGCGGCGCGAATGCCCGGATTCCTGAATTCAGATAAGAGGCAAGAGCCATGCGGCATCGTAAAGCAGGAAATAAACTCGGACGCAATCCCAGCCATCGTCGCGCGCTGCTGCGCAACCTGGTCACCTCCGTTGTGATCGAGGATCGCGTTGAAACCACTCTCGCGAAAGCCAAGGCAGTTCGTCCGCTGATCGAGAAGATGATCACCCTCGGCAAGCGCGGCGACGTGCACAGCCGTCGTCAGGCCGCGGCGTTCCTGATGACGCCCGACTCTGTGACGCGTTTGTTCGCAACGGTTGCACCGCGTTACGGCGATCGCAACGGCGGCTATCTCCGCATCGTTCACACCGGCTTCCGCAAGGGTGACGGCGGTGAGAAGGCCGTCCTCGAATTGCTGGGAGCGGAGCAGGAGCTCAGCGAAAAGCAGCAGAAGCGCGCCGAGGCCAAGGCCAAGAAGCAGGAAGAGATGCAGAAGCAGCTTGCCGAGCAGGGCGGCGGCGAAGAAGAGAATCCCGCGGCGTAAGTACGCGGGTTGGTGGAAGAACAGAGGAGGCGCCTTCGGGCGCCTCTTCTTCTTGTTGACTTAGCGAGATAGGTCCGGCTGGCCCACACAAAAAGCAGATCCCTTCGCTGTGCTACGGGATGACAAGCTTTGAGACTTAGTCGAGATAACGAACTCTGAGAGCCGCCGATTTACTCGTGAGCTATGGACGTTTTCCTTGCCTCGTATAACTTCGCGTCCACAAGGAATCGAAACCACAACGTCTGCAAGACGCAGAACACCAGGCCTTCCTTCCCGTCGAGAAAACCTCCGCGCAGGACATATCGATAGAAAAATAGAAGTACCGGCCGAACGAACAGCGGGAACGAATCATACACACTGCGCAGGTAACGCTTTTGTTCGAGCGCATTGCCGGTAGCTCGGCCGGCCAGCCTGCCGGATGTCTCGTGGCCGAGCAGTTCCTTCACTTCGGCGTCGGACCAGTGGTTATGGCGGCGTGTCCACTCTGACAGCGACATGCGAATGTCATCGATCATCTCGTGCTGCAGTTGCTTAATGGGTCCTGTGCAGATGAAGTGCTGGTCATAATGCCTGGTTTCGCAGAGCGTTGTGCCGCTGCGGAACAGGCGCATGTGGTACGTCGGCGCCAGGTTGTGGCGCAGCAGACGGCCCATAAAGGTGAGGTATCGAGGGATGGTGTAGCCCGCGACTCCGCCGTCTTCCGGCAACGCCCTGATCTCTTCGACAAGCCCGTCTGTCAGGCGCTCATCGGCATCCAGGTGCAGTTGCCAGGCGTAGCTGTGAGGCACCTCGAGGATGGCCCAGTTGCGCTGCAGGCCGTAGTTTTCAAAGGGATGGTGAAGGACCGTTGCGCCTGCCGCTTCTGCCAGCTCGACGGTGCCGTCTGTGCTGCCCGAGTCGATCACGATCACTTCCGGACTGACTCGCAGCGCGCTTGCGATGGTGCGTTCGATCGTGTCCCGAGAGTTGAAGGACAGCACGCAGACGGTCGGAACCATTGAGCTTCGTCTCCTCAGGTGCGGGCGTCACGTCCGTCACGCTGAGATGACCCTAACAGGATGCTCCATGGCGATACAGGTCCGCGGACGCTCTTCTAGCTATTTGCAATGACGACGGCCTCGCCCAGGTGAGCATCGCTGGTGAGCTGGTCCACAAGGAATTGTGCAAGGTCGCCGCGCGTGATCTTATGTGCGACTTCATCCTCTGCCATCACTTTGATCGATCCGGTTGCCGCATCGTCCGTAAGGATCGGAGGCCGCGCCAGCACCCACTCCACACCGCTGGCTTTCACCTCGGCCTCCATGGCGTTTTTGTCGGGCAGCGCGCCGTGCAGGAAAGTGGGCAGGAACAGGTGTTCGTACCAGAAGGGAGACTGCTTGCCGCTGTCACCCGCGCCCAGCACCGAGATGACGACCAGCCGCTTCGCGCCGGCGTCCTTCATCGCGGCGAGCACAACGCGTGCCGCGCTCGACTCCAGATCGGTCTTCAGGAAGGGCTTCTTGCCGCCGAGCGTGTCGATGACGGCATCGCATGCGGTTACCGCGGTCCGTACCGTTGCGGGATCGTGGACGTCACCTTGCACGATCTGAACGCCTTCGGCAAAGGGATGTTCCACCAGCGCCTCGGTATCATGAACAAGTGCCTTCACGGAATGACCAGCTGCCAGCGCACGATCGACGACCAGACGGCCGGTCTTGCCTGCCGCTCCAAGTACGAGCACCTTCATGTGTGTGTCCTCTGGCTGGGTTGGATGACGCCGCGCGCTGGAAGCGTCGCCCGGCGACTGCTCAGACGTCAGAGCAGGAGATGGCAGCTTGACGCGGCCTGTGCTCTTCGGCGGCCGAACCGGCCTGCGTGCACACAATTCGGTCACCTGGTTCCTCATGGTCTGGCTCCCCGTGGGCATCAGCCTGGCGATCATCCTGCGCGAGTCGACGAACAGCTTCTCCTCGGAGCAGACGTCCGGGCCACTGCGTCACCTTTTCGAGTGGATGTTTGGGCCGGTCGCTCCGGAACGCTGGAAGGTGGTGCACCACATCATGCGCAAGACCGGGCACTTTCTTGGATATGGCCTTACCGGCCTTGCATGGCTGCGTGCGTGGCTGCTGACGTGGCTGGCGCCGCTGCGCCTGCGCAGCATCTGGACGTGGCGCAGGTTCTGTCTATTGATGGCGCTGGTCTGCACGATGTTGACGGCGACGGCCGATGAGCTTCACCAGACGTTCATCCCGAGCCGCACCGGCCTCATCAGCGATGCGTGGCTTGACGGCACGGGAGCGGCCGTGATGATGCTCTTTATGGTCTCGTTCTGGATCCGCAGACCGTGGCAGAACGAGCCGAAGGTCCATCTGCAGGGATAAACTACGGGTATGGAATTCGCTCTTACGGGACTTTCGCTGCCGCTCCGCATCCGTCCTGCGGTTCCCATGACCGATGACGAGTTGATGGCGTTCTGCGCGAAGAACGACTTCTATGCCATTGAACGGGAGCCGGACGGAGAGTTACTGGTCATGACGCCAGCAGGCAGCGGAACCGGTCGCAGGAACACCAGCATCATTCGTCATCTTGATGAATGGGCGGAGAACGACGGACGCGGCATTGCCTTTGACTCCAACACCGGCTTCACGCTGCCCGATGGTTCCATGCGTTCACCGGACGCGGCTTGGTTGCCACAGGCCACTTGGGACGCTCTCTCGCCGCAGGATAGGGCCCGGTTCGCTCCGGTGTGCCCGCAGTTTGTGATCGAACTGCGATCGCCGTCCGACTCACTTGCAGAACTGCAGGCAAAGATGGAAATGTGGATTCGCAACGGCGCGCTGCTCGCATGGCTGATCGATCCGCAGGAAAAGGCCGTCACGATCTACCGTCCCGGTCAGAAGCCGGAGCGGCTGGACACCATCTCGCACGTCAGCGGTGAAGGCCCGGTAGCCGGGTTTGTGCTGCCGCTGGACCGGGTCTTCACGTAACGTTCATCGACATGTCCGGTCCGGCGCTTTGGAGAAGGCAGTGGCCT
>CAZZVI010000313.1:0-3582 GCA_964657335.1 uncultured Terriglobus sp. | reverse complement strand
CATCGTCAGCGAAATCCCGTACCAGGTCAACAAGAACAACCTGATCAAGCGCATCGCCGAATTGGTCACCGAAAAGGTGATCGACGACATCAGCGACGTGCGCGACGAGAGCGACCGCGACGGCATGCGCATCGTCATTGAGCTGAAGCGCGGCGCGCAGCCTGAGATCGTGCTGAACCAGCTCTTCAAAAACACGCAGATGCAGGAAAGCTTCTCCATGATCTTTCTGGCCGTGCACAACGGCCAGCCGCGCGAGCTGCCACTGCCTGACGCCATCAAGGCGTTCATCGAGCACCGCATCGACGTGGTGCGCCGCCGCACTGCCTTCCTGCTGGGCAAGGCACGCGAGCGCGAGCACATCCTGCTGGGCTACCAGATCGCGCTCGACCACCTGGACCAGGTCATCCGCATCATCCGCAACTCGTCCAGCCGCAGCGACGCGCGCGAAAACCTTTTCAGCTTCTTCTCCGGACGCCGTATCAACCTGCGCGGCACCGAGCTCGACGGCGTTACGCTCGATCCGGCCAAGTACGGTGTGGATTCCACGCTGCTGGGCACAGCCTTCGCTCCGCGCGCGGGCGACTCGGCCACGCTCATCCTCAGCTATCGCCAGATCGACGCCATCCTGGAACTGCAGCTCTATCGCCTGACCCAGCTCTCCATGGACGAGCTGTTCAAGGAACTTGGCGTCGTCCGCGAAAACATCGCCGAGTACGAGTCCATTCTGGCCAGCGAAAAGAAGCTGCGCAAGGTCATCGTCGGCGAACTCACCGAAATTCGCGACAAGTACGGCGACGTCCGCCGCACGCAGATCGTCGACGAAACCGCCGAGCTGCAGCTCGAAGACCTGATCGCCGACGAGCAGGTCGCCGTCACCGTCTCGCACTCCGGCTACCTGAAGCGCACGCCCATCAGCGTCTACCGGCAGCAGCGCCGCGGAGGCACCGGCCGCCTGGGCATGAAGACGCGCGAAGAAGACTTCGTCGCCTCGCTCATCGTCGATTCGACCCACAGCTACCTGCTGTTCTTTACCAACACGGGCCGCGTCTTCTGGCTGAAGATCTACGAGATTCCTGACGTCGGCGCCGCCGGTAAGGGCAAGCACATGGCCAGCATGCTCGCGCTGCAGCCCGGCGAAAAGATCGTCAGCTATCTCGCCGTGCGCGACCTCAAGGAAGAGGGCAAGTTCGTCTTCTTCGCCACGCGCGAAGGCATCGTCAAGAAGACGCCGCTGGTCGACTTCTCCAACGTCATGGCGCGCGGCATCATCGCCATCAACATCGATAAAGACGATGAACTGATCGCCGTCCGCGTGACCAGCGGCGACGACGTGGTCTTCCTCGCCACGCGCGAGGGCATGGCCATCCGCTTCGAAGAGCGGTACGACTCCGAGCGCTCCGGCGGCCTGCGCCCCATGGGCCGCAACGCCGGCGGCAACAAGGGCATCACGCTCAGAAAGTCCGACTACGTCATCGGCGCGGCGGTCACGCCCAGCGAAGCCGCACGCAACAAGAAGCGGCTCGAATTCGCCGCAAAGCTCGACGCCGCAAACCCGCCCAAGGCAGGCAAGCAAAGCATGCTCGAGCAGGTGCAGCAGGCCATCGACGAGATCGCCCGCGCCAAGTCCAACGTGCCGCTCGAACTCGAGGGCGACCCGAGCGAAGTCGTCGTCGAAGCGGCCACGCCCATCAACCACTCCGACCGGCTCGACGCGCTCGACAAGGTGCTCGGCATGACGCCCTGCCTCATCCTGACGGTCAGCGAAAACGGCTTCGGCAAGCGCACCGACGTGGACGCCTACCGCCTGCAGTCGCGCGGCGGCAAGGGCGTCATCAACATGCGCACCACGCCCAAGATCGGCAAGGTCTCGGCCATCCAGCTCGTCGACGAAACCACGGAACTGATGGTCATCAGCCAGTTCGGCAAGATCATCCGCATCGACACCAAGACCATCCGCGCCGCAGGCCGAGCCACCATGGGCGTAAAACTCCTCGACCTCGACAGCGACGACAAGGTAGCCGCCGCAGTCACCATCCCACCCGAAGACGTGAAGGCAGAAGGCGAAGACAAACCTACCATCCAGTAACCAACCAGCCCGGGCGCGCAGATGAAGATCTATCTCGACAACTGCGCGCTCGGCCGGCTCTTCGATGACCAGAGTCAGCCGCGCATCGCTGCGGAAGCCCTGGCTATAGATACCATCCTGCGCCTCGTTACAGACGGACAAATTGAGTGGTGTATCAGCGCAGCGCTCCGCGAGGAGATCAACAACAACTCTGATCTTGTACGTCGCTCCGATACCTTGCGCCTGTTAACGCGAGCTACAGAAACCCTGTCTCTCACGCACGCCATACAGGTGCGGTCACAGGCACTGGAGAGCCAGGGTTTCACGCGCCATGACGCACAGCATGTCGCCTTCGCCGAAGCTGCGAAAGTCAATGCGCTGCTCACCACGGATGACCGCTTGAATCGGCTCGCGACACGACTCGCTCCGCAGGGCATCGTCGTTGTGGAAGTCACAAATCCTGTAGACTGGCTGCGGAAGGGTATGCCATGGCAGACACAGAGCAGATGACAGATGACGAATTCCGCGTCCACATCTCTGAAATCGTGAGCCGCGAACTGAACCTGGGTGAATTTGCCCGCTTCATCCGCCTCTACCATTCAGGCCGGGGAGACTACACCCGCGACCGCCACCTCTGGCTCGGCGAACAGACCCTAGACCCAGAAGAAGAGCCTGTCCCAGCAGCGTCGCAGACCCAGGCCGCTTAGCTGCCTGGCCGGTCCCGCAAGATCATCTGCATCGACACGGAGACCATCCGCGCGGCGGGCCGAGACACTATGAGGCGTAAAACTCCTCGATCTCGACGACGCCCACAAGGTAGCCGCCGTCACCATCCCACCCGAAGAAGCCAAGGTAGAAAGCGAAAGACAAATCGCAGATCATTGCGGTGTCAGCGGTCTAGCCCTGGGTTCCGGCGAGATATGAACACTGATGTTATCAAGCAGATCCAAGCAGAGGATGCCAAGCTAGCCGAATACGGCGTTGCCATCCCGCACCGCCAATTGCAAGTTTTCAAGGCCGTACACGGGAAGTGGGAAGAGTTCAGCAAGGCGCCGGAACTATGGAGCGCGATCACAGAATGGTATCGAGATAAGTATGGGGAGCTAGCCGTCTGGGATCAAGTAATTGGTCGTATGCCAGTGGCGCTTGAAGGCAAGATTGTAGCGGGAAGCGGTAAATTCGAAGTTGAAGAAGGAGTGGACCTTCTCGACAGCGCAATCGACTCGTCACATAGAACCGCCGTTGACGTCCTTGATCCTGAGGAGAAAAGCACGTTAAGAGATCGCATTCGGCTCGCAAGGCAAGGATGGATCGATATCTATCACCTCACTCTTGAGGACCTTGCTTTTAGCAGCGAGGAAAAAGACTTCTTTTACAGAGCCAGTGCAGATATTAGAAGCGCTTGCGTGTTGTGCGTCGCTGAGGAATCTCAAAACGCGATTGCTGCCGCTCATGCGGCTGTAGAAAAGTTCCTTAAGCTGCTCCTACTGCGATATGGGAAATCCAAAAGGGATGTT
>CAZZVI010000312.1:0-3591 GCA_964657335.1 uncultured Terriglobus sp. | reverse complement strand
CATCCTCGGTCGCCGACAAGGGCTACAACTATCTCAGCTCGCGGCGGAACGACATTGACTCCGACCAGTTTGATGTACGCGGAGATCAGACGATCGGCAGCCGAGCTACCGCTTCCGCGCGGTACACCTGGAAGAACAACAACCAGACACAGGCCGCGGACCTGACGCTGCCGAACAGCAGCTCGTATGCGCGATACCGCATCCTTGCCAGCAACTTCAATTTCGTACTGACGCCACGGCTTGCAAACGAGTTCAAGTTCGGCTTCACGCTGGAGCAGGACGGCAACAGCAATCCGTTTGACGGACTCGGCTTCACGCAGAGCACGGGCCTTGCCACCAGCGTCACGCCCTTCTTCAACGGCATCCCGCACCTGAACTTCAACGGCGGAGCGGCGCCGGTGACGTCGATCGGTTCGCGCCTTGGGTATGAGGAGCGCTCCCGCGTCTTTCAGTACATCGATAACGTGACGTACTCCGCGGGCGGCCACACCGTGCGCGTGGGTGTGGACCTGCGCCACCTGGTGGCACATACCGAGGCCGGCGGATCGACACCCTCCATTAACTACGGAAACTACTTTTTCGACGCACAGAATACGGCGACTGGAAATCAGTTTGCCGACTTCCTGGTGGGTGTGCCGTATCAGAGCCAAAGCAATAACATCCGCCAGGATAACGATGCTTCGGCAAACAGCTATGCGTTCTATGTGCAGGACAACTGGAAGGTCACCGACAAGCTGAACCTGACTTTTGGCTTGCGCTATGAATTTCACCCGGCCCTGACCGCGACAAACGGTTTGGCGGGTAACTTCGATCCGTCGGTCGCGCGAACGGGCCGGCTGATTTATCCTGCCGGTTACGCCAACACGCTCGATGTGCAGGAGCTTGCCAATGTGAACGCCTGCCCGATTGCAGGGGTGAATAACCCGTACGCGACCGGAGCGGCCATGAACGGTGTGCCGTGCACGCCGGTGGTCAGTAACACCACCGCAGGCCTGCCTGCGGGACTGCGTAAGTCACCGCAGCTGCGCTTCATGCCACGCTTCGGGTTCGCGTACCAGCCGTTTGGCAATGGCCACACCGTGCTGCGCGGTGGAGCAGGATACTTCAACATTACGACGACCGGCGCGCTGTTTTACGCGATCGCGCAGACGCTGCAGCAGAACTATCAGACGTTCACGAATTACTTCTCCACTGGCTCCAACACGGCAGGTTCCGCGACGTTCGTGCCCCCGACCTTTGCCTTCCCAAACACATCGGCAAGCGGGCAGTTTGCGCCTGCCCTGGGCAGTGTGTACTTTTACAGCGCGATCGATCCGAACTGGCATGATCCCTACTCGTTGCAAGCGGACCTGTCACTCGACCACGACTTCGGCCATAACATCGGCGGACGTATCTCCTATGTGGGTCTGCATACCTGGCACCTGATATGGCAGCCGCAATTTAACCAGCTACCGCGCTCCAGCACGCGCCTGTCCTCGCAGGCGGCGCAGACGGACTATCCGTTCCCCAACTTCTATCAGGTCACCGATCGCAGCACGTCGGCGCAGGCGGACTATCAGTCTCTGCAGGCGGAGTTAACCCATAGAGCTGGCCATGGTCTTACATTTGACCTGGCCTATACGCTGGCGAAGAACCTGTCAGATAACCAGGGCAGCGCGGGTAACTTCAACTCGTCCGGCTTTGTGGACGAGCAGGGTGGTTATAGCGCAACGGACAGCTTCAACCGGCATGTGGACTATGGCAACGTGGCCGGCACGCGCCACCAACGCTGGCTGACGACTGCCATCTATGAACTGCCGGTCGGACGAGGCCGTACGTTCGGTAACAAGATGAATCGTGCTGCGGATGCACTTGTGGGTGGATGGCAGATCAGCAACATTCTTCTGCTACAAAGCGGGCCGTTTCTTACCGCGTACTTCCCGGCAGGCTTCATCGATCCATCCGGCACCGGTTCCGGCACCTACGTTGGAGGTGCGAACCAGAGGCCCGATCGCATCGCGAACGCGAACAGCGGCTCGCGCAACCGCAACCACTACTTCAATGCGAATGCATTTGCATGCCCTGGCAGCACCGATCCTGCGTCTGTCGCCACGTGCGATGTCGGGGTGGGGTCGCTCCCGATCGGCCGCTTCGGAACGGAGGCCATCGGCGATCTTCGTGGACCGGGGACGGTGAACCTTTCCTCGGGACTGAGTAAGTCATTCCGCTTCACGGAGTCGGTACACCTGCGCGCCGAAGGCACCTTTACAAACGTGCTCAACCACACGAACCTGGCCGATCCCACGCTGGACCTTACGTCAAGCGACTTCGGCAAGATCACGCAGGCTCGTGGATCGGACTTTGGAGGGAACCGGACGGGTCAGGTTTCGCTGCGGCTCGAGTTCTAGCGGCTCACCGAGCGTCCGGTTGCAGGCCAGACTCTGCCGAAGTGGGATGGGATGGAGCCGATTCCGTGCCTTCCTGAAATGGCTGTCGGCGCTTATAGGACTTGAGCCGATCCATCACGCCGCTGATGCCTGCAAACATCGCCGCGAGGGTGAATGTCTTCGTCGCGTGAAGCCTCGCCAACGTTCCAAGGCGGTTCCGCAGCGCAGCATCCTTGCTCAGGCGAAGGATTGCATCGCGCAGTTCCGTCACCGATCCGGGAGTCACGAGAATGCCCGTCCGGTCCGGTTGGATGATCTCCGTTGCTCCGCCCGCATTGGTCGCGATGACTGGTTTCGCTGCGAGCATGCCTTCGACAATCACAAGGCCGAAGGGCTCGGCCGAGGTGGATGAGTGGATGACGATGTCAATGCATCGCATCAGCTCCGCAACGTCACTCCGGAAACCCAGAAATGTCACTCGGCCGGAGAGATCCGCCTGGGCCGCACGCTCGCTCAGCGAAGCCGCGTATTCCGACTCTCCGAAGAGCGCATCGCCGACTACCAGCAGATCCACGTTGGGGATGGTGCTGATGGCGTCCAGCACGATGTGCTGTCCCTTCCACGGGGAAAGCCGGCTGAAGACACCGAGTAGAAGACGTTCTCGCGGCGCGAAGCTTTGGCGCAACATCTGCACGCAGGCCAGGTCTGGCTCGTCAAAGTTGGTGGCCGATACACCGTCATAAACAACGGTGATTCTCTTGCGATTGCCTCCCGCTGAAACAAAGGCATTTGCCGTGGCCTTTGAGTTTGCAATGATCGCGGATGCAAACCAGTTTGCGATGGTCACCACAACGAAGCGGAGCGGCGCACTGAAGTGCTCCGCAGAGATGATGTCACGCAGATGCCAGACGATCGGCTGGCGCCATCGCTTGATCAGTGCCGCAACGATCAGCGCCTTCATCGAGTTGGCATAGAGGACGTCGAAGTTCCGCGAAGTACGTCGCAGCTCCGCCCGCGCTTTGAGCAGCGCAGGAAGGCTTGAGAGCGTGCTCGACCATCCGGACTCGCGGCGAACCTGCTTCAAGCCTGCCATGGAGACGACCTGCACCGGAACGCCTTCGTGTTCCAGCCGCTCACGGAAGGGCCCATCTTCGAGCAGCACGACGAGAGCGTCATCGCGCTTGAGGCAGAGCCATGGCAGCAGCGCGATCTCTCCGCCGCCAAG
>CAZZVI010000311.1:0-3593 GCA_964657335.1 uncultured Terriglobus sp. | reverse complement strand
CGGGACGGACAAGAGGAAGCAGGACGCACTCATGGCGCAAGTTTTTGACCGCAGTTCGAACGCTCTGGCCCGCGCCGCACTGGTGCTGACGGGCCTGATCGTGGTCGCACTGGGCGTGGCGTTGAACCAGTTGCAGCGCTCCCCGTGGGTGACACGGCAAGGCCAGCGCGCGGACCAGCCGGTGCCGTTCTCGCATCGCCACCATGTGCAGGGGCTCGGCATTCAGTGCCAGTACTGTCACGTTTCGGTGGAGAAGTCGATGTATGCCGGCATCCCTCCGACCAAGACGTGCATGAATTGCCACTCGCAGATCTGGACGAACGCCGCCATGCTTGAGCCGGTTCGTCACTCCTGGGCAACGGGCGAGTCGATCCAGTGGATCCGCATCCACGACCTGCCGGATTACGTCTATTTCAATCACGAGATCCACGTGAACAAGGGCATCGGCTGCGCCAGTTGCCATGGCCGCGTGGATGAAATGCCCATCATGTACGCGGAGAATTCGCTGCAGATGGAGTGGTGCCTCAACTGCCATCGCAACCCGGTCAAGAACCTGCGGCCTACCACCGAGATCTACAACATGGCATGGGCCGGACCTTCCACCGGCAAGCCGGTCTGGTGCGCGGAGACAGGCAAGTTTGCCCCAACCTCGCAGGGCGTGACCTGCACCACGAAGGACCCGGGCAGCGCCAACCCGCAGCTGGCCTTCCTGCAGTCTTCGCCTTCGCCTGCCGCGATGACCATGTCTTCCCCGTCGACGCAGTCCTCGCAGTCAAGCGGTCCACTGGTTTCGCCGGGCAATGCAGTTCGCGGTGCCTCGAATGGCCAGGCGCCCGGTGCCAGCGGCGTACAGCTGCAGCCGAACGCCCTCAATGGCGCGGGCCAGACTGTCTCCGACGTACCGCCAGCGCCGTTGCTTGCGGCCAGCTATCACAAGTTCACCTCGCAGGATGCGCTTGGCACGTACCTCGCCGACAAGTACCGCATCCGGACACCGCATGAGCTGCAGAGTTGCGAGGTATGCCACCGATGAGCACCTCGTCGAACAAGAACGGAAACGGAATGGCTGACACAAGCACTGGCGCGACCGTGGTCACCTCGATCAAGCCTGCAAAGCTGACCCTCGCGGAAGTGCGCGCACGGCTCGACGGCAAGCGCGGCAAGCGCTTCTGGCAGAGCCTTGACGACCTGGCGGAAGCTCCGGGTTTTGAGGAGATGCTCAGGGAAGAGTTTCCCAGGCAGGCGTCAGAGCTGACGGATGGCGTGAGCCGCCGCGGCTTCATGAAGGTAATGGGCGCGTCGCTCGCCCTGGCCGGCATGACCGGTTGCACCAAGCAGCCGGACGAGCCGATCTTCCCGTACATCAAGCAGCCGGAGGACCTCGTTCTCGGCCGCCCGAACTATTTCGCCACGGCGTTCCCGTTCCCCACCGGCGCGATTCCCGTGTTGATCAAGAGCGAGGCGTTCCGCCCTGTCAAGGTCGACGGTAACCCGGAGCATCCTGTGTCGAAGGGTCGTTCCGATCTGTTCACACAGGCGACGCTGCTCGACCTTTACGACCCTGATCGTTCGCAACACGTAACTCGCATCGCCGCAGAGCAGGCGCTCACCAGCGACTTCGGCGCGTTCAGCGATGCATTCCGTGGCGCGGTGCAGTACGGCGGCGGCCAGGGTCTAGTGATCCTGTCAGAGACGATCACGTCGCCCTCGCTTGCGGCGCAGTGGAAGCAGCTGCAGACGAAGTACCCGCAGGCCAAGCTGGTGCAGTGGGAGCCGGTCAACCGTGATTCCAGCCGCATCGCTTCAAAGGCGGCTCTGGGCGACTTCTACGACGCGCAATACAAGCTGGAGAACGCCGACGTCATCCTGTCGCTCGATGCGGACTTCCTCTCGTCGAACGCCTTCCCGGGCTTCCTTCCAATGTCCGCCGCCTACGCGGAGCGGCATCGCTACGGAGCCGGCAATGTGATGAACCGGCTGTACGTGGTCGAGAGCATGCCGACCGTCACCGGCGGCAAGGCGGAGCATCGCCTGGGCCTGAAGCCGAGCGAGATCGAGAAGTTCGCAACCGCGCTGATGTCGGGCTCTGGCTATGCCGGGTCTGAGACCGCGCAGAAGTTCCTCGCCGCGGTGCTCGCCGATCTGAAGAAGGCCGGATCGAAAGCTGTCGTTATCGCTGGAGAGCAGAGCTCGCCCGCCGTACAGGCTGCTGCTCATGCCCTGAACGCACAGCTCGGCGCCGTCGGCTCTACGGTCGTCTACACCGATACCGTTGCGGCCATTCCGTCGATCCAGAACGACGATTTCAAGGCGCTGGTTGGGGCGATGAACGCGGGCCAGGTGAAGGCGCTCGTCATTCTTGGCGTCAACCCGGTCTACAGCGCACCGGGCGATCTTCGCTTCGGCGATGCCATGGGCAAGGTGCCGTTCACCGCGCACTTCGGTCCGTACTACGACGAGACCGGCCAACGCGCGCACTGGCACATCAACGCCGCGCACTACCTCGAGAGCTGGTCTGATGCCCGCGCCGCGGACGGCACGATCTCGATCGTTCAGCCGATGATCGATCCACTCTATGGCGGCCGCACCGCGCACGATGTGCTGCAGACCATTCTCGATAATCCGCAGATGACTTCGCATGAAGTCGTCCAGGCGAACTTCAAGACCTACGCCAAGGGCGGGGACGCCACGGCATGGCAGAAGGCGCTGCATGACGGCTGGGTCGAGGGCACGGCGTTTGAGCCAAAGACTGGCGTCAAGCTCAGTGACCAGTACCACCTGTCCTACATGAGCCAGACCGCCGGAACAGGACCGTACGAGATCGCCTTCAAGTCCGATCCATCGCTCTACGACGGCCGCTTCTCCAACAACGGCTGGCTGCAGGAGCTGCCGAAGCAGATCACGCACCTGAGCTGGGACAACGCCGCGCTGGTCAGCATGGAGACCATGACCGCGCTGAAGGTGGAAGAGCGCGACCTCCTTGAGATTGAAAGCAACGGGCAGAAAGTCACCTTCCCGGTGCTGATGCAGCCCGGTCTGCCTGAGGGTGTGATCACGGTGCATCTCGGCTTTGGCCGGTGGTTCGGTCGTGTTGGCCAGTACGTCGGCAGCGATGCGAACAAGCTGCGCTCCATTAACGCGCCGTGGTTTCAGGCGGGCGCAAACGCCAAGAAGACCGCCGGTACTTACGACATTTCCGTCACCAGCGTGCACTCGCTCGAAACCCGCGGCAAGATGGCACAGAGCGATCTTGCCCATCCGGAGCTGAGCGGAGCGCACTCGCTCCCCGGCCATGAAGCGATGGAGCGCGGCGTCATCCGCACCGCCACGCAGGCCGAGGCACAGAAGACGCCCGGCTACGCGCACGAGGGCAACCTGCTGTACGAGACACCGGAGAAGGACACTAGCTTTTTCCCCGATGCCTGGAAATACGACAAGACCGACAAGGCGAACGGCCAGCCCCAGAACGCATGGGCCATGTCCATCGATCTGAACAGCTGCATCGGCTGCAACGCCTGCGTGGTCAGTTGCTATGCCGAGAACAACATTCCGGTGGTCGGCCGTGAGCAGGTAAAGATCGGCCGCAACATGCA
>CAZZVI010000310.1:0-3597 GCA_964657335.1 uncultured Terriglobus sp. | reverse complement strand
CGAAGTATCCACGTAGATGCCGTACCCGGCGCGCACCACGGTGGAGTAAGTCGGAAATGGCCTCCAGGATAGAGAGACGCGCGGCTGAAACTTGCGGAAGTCAGGACGCACCAGAGACGAAGGATACTGAGTTCCCGTAAGCGGCCCTGTAGGACTGCTGCCGAGCACCGGCGCTTCTGCCGTAAAGCCGGCCGGAATGTCTAGATTGACCAAGCGGCCCTTCAACTCTGTTAAGGGCTGCGCGTAATCCCAGCGGATGCCGGTGTTGATGGTAAGTTCCGGGCGCAGCCGCCAGTCGTCGTTCACGTACGCGTCGTACACAGACTGCCGAAAGTACTTGTCCGCGTTGCCGTACGCGATAACACTCGTATCCGGCACACCAAACAGGAAGCCCGCAAGGTCCGACCCGCTGTTCGCGCCGGTAAAGGTGAAGCTGCCGCGCGCGTTCTGTTGCGAGTTCTGGTTGTATTCCTGCCGCCGGAAGTCGCCGCCATACGTTACGGTGTGGCGCCGATGCGACCATGTCGCAGACGCGGACACCTGGTCCGTGCGGTTTCGGTTGAAGGCGCTCTGAACATCAGAGAGGCCGTAAATGCCGCTGGAGAAGCTTAGGTCCGGTGGACCCCAGTTAGCCGCAGTCTGTTCGTTGCCGGTGATACCCGCGTCGCCGGAGACGTTCGTCACGTTCTCAAAGTTAGGCCGGATCTGCGTACGTAGACGGCTGAAGCGATAGGTGAGCAGCAAAAGCGTCTGGTGCGGCAGCCGGTGGGACCAGTTGATGCTCGCGTCAATGCCAAGTGTGTTGGTTGCGTCGCGGAAGTGGAAGAGGTTCTCGGTATCGGAACGCACACTGCGGAAGGCAAAGTTTCCGTATACCTGGTCTCGCCGACCAAAGCCTTTATCCAGCCTCGACTGCATGCTGTCAGCGTGCGTGGTGGTCAGCACCTGTGTCTGGTAGTTGTATCGGGTGCTGCCGCTAAGATTCGGCAGAGGATAGAACGCCAGCAATGCTTGCGCCTGCGGGCTTACTGGAATAACGCCCGTGTATGGCAACCCTGTCGCTGGATTGACCACGCTGACGGGCTTGCCGGTAGTGTCGAGTGTGTTCGACAGATTGCCGCTTCGCTCGGCCAGCGTGGGCACCAGGCCGGAGATCGTGTTCGCATCGCGATTGCGTGTCCACTGATACGCCAACGTAAAGTTCGGACCGTGATAGAGGAGATGCGGGATCCTGATGGGGCCGCCAATGGTCGCGATTCCCGTGAAGTTGCTGTAGTCGGCCTTCGGAAATTGCAGTCCGGTCAGCGAGTACGGCCTCGCATCAAATGCCGATTGGCTGACGATTGCACCGAGGCTGCCAGTGTAAAGCGCCTTGGAGCCTGGACGGCGTGTGCCGAACGCAGGAGAGATGGTGTACTTCGATGTGGCGGCATTGTTCTCGCTACCGTTGACCAGCATGCCGTCGGCAGCTCTCTCGGCATCCGGATTGACGGGGGTATCGGGTGCGGCAGAGGGCGCGGCCCCGGACTTTGCCGCTGGTTTCTTTGGCGCTGCCTCTGTCGCCAACACACGTGGTTGCAGCGCCGGAGCCCCTGCCGGCGCGGCGGGGATGGATACTGCGAGCAGATCCTTCAGCGACAGCATCTTCAGATCCCAGGCGCTGGCAGGCGCTGCCGCAGAGATTGTCAGCGTTTGCTCCGCCGGAGCGAAACCCTGCAGATCGACACGCAGCTTCCACTCGCCGTCCGGCAGATCAGCAAACTGGAAGATTCCCTGCGCGTCCGTCACGGTGGATAGCGCGCTTGCGCCATGAACTGCGGTGACCGTCGCGCCTGGCACCGGCACGCCGTCAAAGAGGACGCGGCCATGATGCTCCGCGGCGAACGCAAAGGAAGCGTGGAATGCGAAGACAAGCGAAGCCATGCCCGCCGCGGATCGGAATATCAATCTGGAACCCTGCACGCGCTTAGTTTTCGCTCGGCTTTTCAACGTGATCGAGCACCATCACGTCGACCTGCGGCTTGCCAGCCTCAAGCTTCAGTCCGATCTGCTCCTGAATGGCGGTGAAGATCGGCGGAGCCGCATCGGCTGCTTCGTTCGGCACAATCTTCACGTTGAAGACGGCGAACTGCGTGTCATCCGGTGTCCACTTCAACGAGAAATCCCACCTCCCCTGCAAGCCAGTTTGGTCGACCACTGGGCGATCGAACACCGCACCTTGAAAGCCGTGTGCGACATCAGCCATGGTCTGGTTGCGAACGATCAGATTACCAAGCTGTCGGAAACCGAAAGCGCCAAGATTATTCGGATCAGCCTCGCTTTTGGTCATCTTGGGTCCGCCTTTTGCGACCGTCAGCACGTAGGCAGACATCTCCTTCTTATCCGTGTGGTACTTCATTGCAAAGCGTGATTGAAGAAGTTTCCGCAGCATGAGCTTGAGTTGGGCCGCATTCGGGGAGCCTGGCGCGTCCGGTTGCCCGGTGGTGATGTCGAACTTATCCGTCTCCATCCAGGCCGGTCCGTTCAGTATCTGTTTGGCATTCACGTCGTAGGCGAACATGATCAGATCATTCAACGTGGTGTTATGTGTCTGGAACTTACGAGGAGCACCGCCGAAGCCCTTGCCCGGCGAGGCAGGATCGCTCGGCTTGATGGTGGCCACTTCCCAACTCGGGTCCGCCTTCGAATCCATAGGTGGAATGACCGGCGGCGGCTCCGGAATGGTCCACGCAGTCTCTGCCGTCGCGCGCACCAGAATTAATGGCAGCGGCTTGTCTCCCTGCTTCCACTCACCTGTGATCGTGGTTCCGTCGGGCGATAACTTGCCGGCATACTCCCCGCCGATCGCCTCGATGTTCAGCTTTAGCTCGCCACCCTGAAAGGTGGTGGTCTTCACAGGGAACGGCTGGCCACCTTGGTCGATGCTGTAAAACAAGCTCTTCCACGAACCATCGGGAGCCTTTGTGATCTTCAACACTGTCCGCAGATCTTTGCCGGCATGCAGCGTTCCCTGCCAGGTGTCGTCAATGCTGGTCTTCGCCGCCGCGGCCTGTGCGTAGCTACTGCTGCCTGGCAGCGCAACCAGCGCCGGCACTGCGAAGAGCATCGCGCTGAACAGGAGGGCCCTGCCGCTCTTCATGCCGGTGCGCAGCGACGACGGTTGCAGAACCCTGCCGAAATGCTGTTCCTGAACGCTCCTGTTGCGGTCCACTTGCACTCTCCGTTTCTCCTTACGCGCACGTCCGAAATTATGGATGCAGCAATCTGATCTTTTCTGGGAGAAGCATACCGAACAGAACGCAATGTTCTGCTGGAAAGTTCCTCCTAATTTGCCGTGGGACGCTCCACGTCCTCAATGACAAAAGCTTCCGCCAAGCCGCGCGTTGCTTCCAGTTTCAGTCCCAGTTGCTGCTGCACCGCGGTAAAGAGTGGCGGACTCGGCGCATCGTCCCCTGCGGCGGGGATGTCGCCGCCGAACTCGCGCCCGCTCGGCGACCAGTCAAGATCGAAGTCGTATCTGCCGTTGAGACCCGTCTTGTTCACCACCGGACGATCGAGCACCGCACGCTGCAGCACCGAGGTGAAGTCCTGCATGCT
>CAZZVI010000309.1:0-3620 GCA_964657335.1 uncultured Terriglobus sp. | reverse complement strand
ATTTTCCTGTGGTCGGCGCGCACACTCAGCAACGATATCCGCGAGCATCGCCCCGCGATGGCAAAGCCGCTGGAGAAGATCGCCGCGGCATTCGGCACACCGGAGTTCGACGCGGTCTTCGCCGAGGAATATCCGGGGGTGGAGAACATCAGCATCGACTACGCGGTCCTGGAACCGCGTTCCGCCAAGGGCTCGAACAGCGGCATCTACTGCCTGCCCGCGGACTTCGGATGGAACGACCTGGGCAGCTGGGCAGCTCTGCATGAGCATGCCATGTCGCAGGGCGCAAGCCGCGGCCACGGCAACGTGGCAGAGGCCGAGATCGCGCTGCACCTGGACGCCTTCGGCAACTACGCCTACGCACCCGGCAAGGTCGTCGCACTGCTCGGCGTCAGCGACCTGGTCGTAGTGCAGACCGACGATGCCCTGCTCGTCACCACCCGCGCGCACTCGCAGGAAGTGGGCCGCGTGGTCAGCGAACTGGTAAAGATGTCACGCTCGGAGTTTGTGTAAGGGTAGCTGGCCCAAGATCGCAGCCTTCCTTAAGGAACGAGTGAACACTCGTTCTGGCGGGCTGTAGGCCCGCGCTGTAATAGCCTGGGGCGCAGGCCCAGGGTTCAGCGAAGAACACGATCTGCGGGCTGTAGGCCCGCGCTAGAAAGCTTCGCGAGTCACAATCAGTTACGCGAGATCGGAAGCGCAGGCAGGCGTCACACCAGGAGACAAGAACAAGATGGAAAGCACTTCCACCAAGCCAAGCGCGGTCAAGTTCGGCACCGACGGCTGGCGCGGCATCATCGCCGATGACTTCACCTACGCCAACGTCCGCATCGCCGTCGGCGCCATCGCGCACTACGTCCTGAAGCACGAAGACGCGTCGAAGGGCGTCTGCATCGGCTACGACACACGCTTCGGGTCGCCGCAGTTCGCGCGGCTCGCCGCCGACGTGCTGTCCGAGGCAGGCATTCCCGTGCAACTGGCAACCGGCATCACACCAACGCCTGCGCTGTCGTACGGCGTGCGCCAACGCGGAGCCGCAGGCGGCATTATGATCACCTCCTCGCACAATCCGGCCGGGTGGAACGGCGTGAAGTACAAGGCGAGCTACGGCGGCTCCGGCTCGCCCGGCATCATGAAGGGGATCGAAGCCTACCTGGATGAGCCGCTGGCCAACGCAGCCTCGCCAGCGTCCATCACGGAAGCTGACTTTCTGCCGGACTACATCGCCGCCATCGAGCAGTTTGCCGATCTGCCGCTGATCGCGAAGTCCGGCTATCGCTTCCTCGTAGACGTGATGTACGGCGCGGGCGCGGGCGTTCTGCGCGGTGTCTTCACCCGCGCGGGCGTGCCGTTTGTCGAGATGCGCGCGGAGCACAATCCCCTGTTCCCGGGCATCAATCCCGAACCGATCCTGCCGCACATTGCGCTGACGCAGCAGGTCGTCGTTGAGGAGAAGTGCGACGCGGGCCTGATCACCGACGGCGACGCCGACCGCATCGGCGCCGTGGACGAGCACGGCAACGTTGTCGACGCGCACAAGATCTATGCCGTCCTGCTGTGGTGGCTGCTCGAGCGCAAGGGCTGGCCCGGTGGTGTAACCCGCGCGTTCAACACGACCAAGATGCTCGATCGCATCGCGGCAAAGTACGGCCGCAAGCTGTACGAACACGGCATCGGATTCAAGTACGTCTGCGACCTGATGCTGACGGAAGACATCCTGATCGGCGGCGAGGAATCGGGCGGCGTCGGCATCAGCAAACACCTGCCGGAACGTGACGGCATTCTCAATTCCCTGCTACTCGCAAACGTGATGGCCGAGGAAAAGAAGACGCTCGGCGAGCTGGTCGCCATGCTGCAGGCCGAGTTCGGCGAGCACCAGTACGGCCGCATCGACATGCACATCGACGACCGGCTGAAGCAGTCCGCCATCCAGCGCGGCAGCAGTGGGCTCAAAGACATCGCGGGCTATAAGATCCTGCGCACCGAGGACATGGACGGCATCAAGTTCTACCTCGACAACCCGGAAGCCGCCGGCCGGAAGAACGCCGCCGAAACCTGGCTGCTGCTCCGTGCGTCCGGTACGGAGCCGTTGCTGCGGGTGTATTGTGAGTCCACATCACAGGCCGCCGTCGGACGCATCCTGAAGGCTGCCGAACAATTCGTTCTGGAGGGCTGATATGGCCCAGATCATGGGAGGCATGCGCGTAGCTGGCGTGACGGCACGCTGCGATGACGCCTGTCCGGAAAAAGTGGGAGCGCTCTGGACACGCTTCTGGCAGGAAAACGTCATGTCCAAGTCAAACGGCTCCGGCATGTACGCGGTCTATTACGAGTACGACCCCCACAACAGGGCCGAGTACACCGTTCTGATTGGTTCTGCGATTCAAGACGGAACGCCCCTTGCGCAGGGTCTGTGCGAAGTGACAGTGCACACAGGCTTGTATGACCAGGTGAATGGACCAGGTGACGGCGATGCGGATGTGCAGGCCATGTGGAAGCAGATCCGGGAAGGCCACCTGAACCGCGCGTACATTACGGACTACGAGGACTACGGCTCAGAGGGCTCTGCCACCATCTATGTCGGCCTTAATCCGCAGGGGACACCACCTGCGACGCCCCCATCTCAGGTCCACTAGACTGGAAGCATGCTCTCTTCCCGGGATGTTGCTGCGCCGCAGGTAACGGCGATCACGGTTGCCGCTCAAGGCCTGCTGTTCGACTTTGACGGCGTGCTGGTCAGTTCCCTTGGTTCGGTGCAGCGCTGCTGGAGGCAGTGGGCGCGAATCTACGAAATCCCTAACGCGGACAACTACAACATCCCGCACGGTGTGCCGGCCCGGCAGATCATTGCCGACCTGCGACCGGATGCGGATCAGGCGGAGGCGCTGCGCGTCATTGAGGAACTCGAAATCGAAGACGTCAGCGATCTCCAGGTGCTCCCTGGCGTCGCCGAGCTCTTAAGCAATCTGCCGCCGGAGCGCTGGTCCATCGTGACCAGCTGCACACGCCGTCTGCTGGAGGCGCGGTTGCGCGCGGCAGGCCTGCCGGAGCCGCCGAATGTCGTGACCGCCGACTCGGTGACCAAGGGCAAACCCGATCCCGAGCCGTACCGCCGCGGTGCCGAGCTGCTCGGCTTCGCTCCGGAGGAATGCATCGTGGTGGAAGACGCACCATCTGGCGTAGCCGCCGGCATCGGCGCAGGCTGCCGCGTGCTGGCCGTCCTGAGCTCCACACCCGCCGACGAACTGCGCGCGGCGACTTGGATCGCGCGGTCGCTGGACGGAACCACGGTCCGCGTCACCCCACAGGGCCTGGAACTCAGCTTGCGGGCGACGTCGCAAGCTGCTGCCACCAGCAGCCAGATCGGTCGAGCAGATGCGGGCTGAAGGCCCGCGTTGTCAACAGCCCGGGGGCAGGCAGAGAAGAAGTGGCGGGCTGAAAGGCCGCGCTGTAACAGCCTGGGGCGCAGCCCCAGGTGCAGGGCAGAAGAAGTTTGCGGGCTGAAGGCCCGCGCTAATGATGTCTGCGCCTTCTGTCCTCATCCCGCCGAAAGGCGGAAAGAGCGTTTTTTTGTCAAGTGCCTGCAGGGCTTAAGTTGATGATAACAAAGGAAACATAGT
>CAZZVI010000308.1:0-3624 GCA_964657335.1 uncultured Terriglobus sp. | reverse complement strand
ACGACGCAAAGGGTTTTGGTTTTCTTAGCCGCGCGAATGGTGAGGACGTTTTCGTCCACCACACCGCGATCCAGAGCAACGGCTTCCGTTCGCTGCAGGAGGGTCAGTCCGTGACCTTCAACGTGGTGAAGGGACCCAAGGGCTGGCAGGCAGAGAACGTTCAGGCCGCGTAAGCATTCTGAACTTCTCGAAAGAGACAAAGGGCAGCCTTCGGGCTGCCCTTCCTCGTTCCCGGCCCGGTCGCATGACCACCGGAAAAGCTGTCAAGAGGCCGGGTTCTCTTCAGAACCCCTAACCCAAGGAAGATAAGTGACTTACGAGGAGAAATTAGTTGGCATGATATTTCTCTCGAGACGCTATTCTTGAAATAAGGGGTGTTGTGCGGAGTCCGTCAGCCAAGCCTCGCGGATGGACACCGGTTGCCGGGTAGCGCAGCCCGAGCTTGCCATCCGACCGAACCCCCCGAAGTCCGTCATTCCGACCGGAGCGCAGCGGAGTGGAGGAACCCGCTTTTCTTTTCAACTCACCCCAGACCTGTCATTCCGACCGGAGCGCAGCGGAGTGGAGGAACCTGCTGTTTTCAAAAGCCGGGCAGCGACCAGAAAAGCGGGTGTCCGCTTCGGTCGAGATGACAGGTCTGGGGTACGGGTGCGCCATTAGTCTTTCCCGTAAACCTTGTGCTTAGAGTGATTTACAGCTAAATTCCCTCGAATGAGTATTTTACGCTCTGCAAAAGACGTAAGTGTCAAGAAATGAGTATTTTACCGAAAGCGGGGGAAGGGGCTACACCCATCCACCATCAATGACATAACTCCCGTTGGTGATCGCGGAGCTGTCGTCCGCCGCAAGGAACAGCACGAGCCGCGCGACCTCGTCCGGCAGGATGTTCCGTTTGATGGCCTGGCTGGCCATCACCTCAGCCGTGTATTCCGGAGTCATCCACAGCCGCTGCTGGCGCTCGGTCAGGATCGCGCCGGGCAGCACGCAGTTCACCCGGATATTGTCGGCGCCAAGCTCATGCGCCAGCGTGCGCGTCATGCCGACGATGGCTGCCTTGGCGGTGACGTAAACGGGCAAGCCGGTGCTCGGGATCATCCAGCTGATCGAACTCATATTGATGATGGAGCCGCTCTTCGCCGTTCGCATAGCCGGCGCGACCGCCTGCGCCATGAAGAACTGCTGCTTCAGGTTCACGGCAATGGTTGCGTCCCACAATTCCGGCGTGACTTCCTCCAGCGTGTGGCGAGCGTCGTTCCCGGCGTTGTTGACGAGGGCATCCACCGTTCCGCACGTCACGACGATGCCGGCAACAGCGCGGCGAAGCGCTTCGATATCCGTCAGGTCGCAACGGAGGTACGCAGGAGGCGCCAGGCCCTGCGCTGCGAGGCTTCGTTGCAGTTGCTGTGCGGCGGCATCCTGCACATCGAGGAAGAACACTCGCGCATGCTGCTGCACGAAGCCGCGCACGATCGCCTCGCCGATACCGGATGCGCCGCCCGTGATGATGACGGCTTTGTCCTTCAGGCTTGGATACGTTGCGAACTGCGAGGCCATTTTCATGTCTCCTGAACGGTCTATGCAGGCAGGCTTTCCAGCGCGGTGTTGGCCTTGTCGAATTGCAACTGCGTCTCGGCCTGCTGCTTCTTCAGGCCATCCACCACGGCAGCGGGAGCCTTTGCCAGGAAGCCCTCGTTGCCGAGCTGCCGGCCAGCCGCTTCGAGTCCCTTTGACAGCTTTGCGATCTCCTTTGTCAGCCGCTCGCGCTCGGCGGCAACGTCGATCTGGCGTTCGTAGATCACCGAGACGTCGAAGCCAGAGCCGCCGCGCGCCGCGGGTCCAGTGAGCGGCTCCGATGCGAAGTCCACATCGCTCACGCGCGCGAGCCGCGCCAGCATGTCACGGTTCGCATCGGCCAGCGCAAGGATTCGGTTGTCGCCGTGCAGAAGGATCGGCGCTGCTTCCTTCTCCGGCACGCCAAGCTCTTTGCGCAGCGCTCGGATGGTGACGATCAACTCCTGCAACGTGGTGATCGCGCTGGTGGCGGCATCGTCGGCAGGGAAGTCGCCAGGCTGCGGAAAGCGTGTGAGCGCGATGCTCTTTGCCGGCGGATCGCCTTCGTACAGCGCCTGCCAGAGCTCCTCGGTGAGGAATGGCATGAACGGCGAAAGCAGCCGCAGCGACGCCTCGAAGACACCGACCAGGCCGGCGAGCGAGATCGCAGTCTCGGGGTTCTGGATTGGTGTCTGGCCCTCGACTGGCTCAGGGAAGTCAAGCCGCAGCTTGACGAGTTCCAGGTACCAGTCGCAGAACTCGCCCCAGAAGAACTGGTAGACAGCATTGGCTGCTTCGTCGAAGCGGTAGTCGCTCAGTGCGCGATCCACCTCGGCGCAGACGGCACGCAGCCGCGCGAAGATCCAGCGCGTCTCGACCGGCGTGATCTCAGGCAGGGCAGCGATCTGCGTGCCCGCGCCCATGGTCATCTTGTAGCCGGCAGCCTGCGCTCGCTCGATCTGCATGAAGAGGAAGCGCGCTGCGTTCCAGATCTTGTTGGCGAAGGCGCGGTAGCCCTCGGTGCGCGCCTCGCTGAAGGCGATGTCCGTTCCCGGCGACGCCTGCGATGCCAGCGTGAAACGCACCGCGTCTGTGCCGAAGCGCTCGATTATTCCGATAGGATCGATCACGTTGCCCTTGGTCTTCGACATCTTCTGACGGTCGGCGTCGCGCACCAGCGCGTGAATGTAGACCTCGCGAAATGGGACCGCGTCGGCCAAGGTGCGCGCGCTGCCGTCAGGCATCGGCACGTCCAGCATGAAGTGCGTGCCAAACATGATCATGCGCGCCACCCAGAAGAACAGGATGTCGAAGCCGGTCACCAGCAGATCGGTGGGATAGAACTTTGCGGAATCGACCGAAGGCTCAGGCCATCCGAAGACCGTGAACGGTAGAAGGCCCGCACTGAACCAGGTATCGAGGACGTCTGTTTCCTGCTGCATTTCCGCGTGGTCGCACGATCCGCAGCGCTCCGGCCGTGTGCGAGACACGCACATCGTCTCGCACTGTGGGCATGTGTACGCCGGAATGCGATGGCCCCACCATAGCTGCCGCGAGATGCACCAGTCATGGATGTTCTCCATCCAGTTCCTATACGTCTTCTCGTACATGGATGGCGTGATGCGGATGTGGCCGTCCTTCACAGCGGCGATGGCTTTATCTGCCAGCGGCTGAATCTTGAGGAACCATTGCATCGAGAGCCGTGGTTCGATCACCGCGCCGCTGCGTTGCGATGTTGCGATCGCGAGCGTGTGATCCTTCACATCGACGAGCAGGCCAAGCACATCGAGATCGGTGACGATCTTCTCGCGCGCGGCGTGGCGATCCATGCCGTGATATGGCGAGCCGGGCAGGTCAATGTGGGCGGTCTCGTCCATGATGGTTAGGTTTGCTAACGAATGGCGCTTGCCGATCTCGTAGTCATTGGGATCGTGCGCAGGCGTGACTTTGACCGCACCGGTGCCGAACTCGGGCTTCGCCCAGTCATCGGCGAGCAACGGGATTTCGCGATTCACGAGAGGCAGAAGGATCGTCTTACCTACGAGTGCCGTGTAACGCTCGTCCGTCGGATTG
>CAZZVI010000307.1:0-3642 GCA_964657335.1 uncultured Terriglobus sp. | reverse complement strand
TCGACCGGAGCGCAGCGGAGTGGAGAAACCTGCTGTTCTAAGTTCCGCGGCAGCACAAAAAGCAGGTTTCTCCACTGCGCAGGACGGTAAAGCCGTCCCGCTCCGGTCGAAATGACAGGTTTGCTGTGGGGCTCTTCTGTCGAAACGACAGGGTTGTGGAGGAGCGCCCGGCCAAAACACTCTCGCCGGCTTACGGAAAGCTCGTCAGCCGTGGCCAGTTGCGTGGCTGGCAGGTAGCCGCGCCGCCCGTGTCGTCGGCGATGTTGCGGATGCCGCCGTGTGTCAGCAGGCAGACGGTGATCATGTCGTGGAAGCGGACGCGCGGTGCCTGCGGCGCTTCGATGGCGCGTGAGACCCAAACCTCCGGGTGAGTAAAGACGCTGTACACGCCCAGTCCCCAGGCCTCGTGCTCGCGCACGTTCGCGCCCACCTTGTAGGCAGCCCAGCCGTCGGTGCCCGGCGCGCTGGTGTATGCAGCCTGGGTTGGCGGGTCATACGGGATCTCCGATTGATAGAGATAGGTGCGGCCGCGTTCGCCGTTCCAGACCACCTGGAACTGCTGGTGGTGCTCGACGAAGACGCCGTAGGCGGTTACATCGTTGCCGTTGACGATCAGGCCGGTCGCGCTCAGGTTCTTGTCCCATCCAACGCCGTTGCCGTGGTCGGCGCGCCAGATCCAGGTGTGATCGATGATGGTGTTGTCTGCGTTGACTTCGAGGTTGTTGACAGTCTTGCCTTCGGTCTCGCCGCCATCGCGGAAGAAGACGTCGGCAAGCAGGATGTCGTTGCTGTTTTGCTGCTCCTGGTGGCCTTTCTCGCCGATCTGCATCAGCACCGGGGAGGTGACGGGACCAGCATCGACGATCAAGCCGGCTACGGTGATGCCGGTGGCCTTTGCTGTCGTCACCAACGCGGGTGTGCCGTTCATGGGCCGCAGCGTGGCGAAGCCGAGACCGAGCACGGCTGTGTTGGGCCAAGTCACGCGGATCGGTTCGGTCAGGTCGTAGTGGCCGGGTGTCAGCAGCAGGTTCCTATGGCGGGCAAGCTGGGCGTTCATGGTTGCTGCGGTATCGGTTTCTGGGTGTGCGATATAGAACCGCTCCAACGGCAGCAACAACTCCCCGGTAGTTGCCTTCGTCCAGGTCACGCCGCTCGAACGACTGTTGTAGCCGGGTATTCGAACCAGCCATTCACCTTGTAAGCCAAGCGCAAGGTACGGCTTTTCACGACTGACGTGTGTCTCGTCCACCGTCGTGTAGCCGGGCTTCGGCCAGGCCGTTGCCGGAGCACCCACGTCGCCGACAAAGACCATGTTCCAGTTCGATCCGGTCCAGCTCTTCCACTCGCTATTGCGCGCGATCCATTGCTGCTGCGATCCGGAATCGACGTTGCCGTCGATCCTGGTGTCGCTCATCCATCCGCCGCTGGCCCAGCCGTGCTTCTGGTGCAGCACCAGGTCGCCGAGGATGTGCATCCGGCGCATGGGCGCGGCCTGCGACACCGCCCACTGCATCGTGCCGCCGGTGGGCGTGACGGAGAAGTTCTCCACGCTGCGCCAGAAGGTGCAGGTGGCGTTATTGTTCGGCCGGCTGGCGTCGGAATGCACGTTGCCGATGATGTGTACGTCGTCGGGCGACGCGCCCAGCCCGCGCACTTCCGTGTAGAAGCCGATGGGGATGTCGACGTGGTACTCGCCCGGCATGAAGAGCAGGGCATAGCGGCTGTGGCCGAACTCAGCCTTCTCCTGTTCGGCGTACACCTTGTCGATGGCGACCTGGATCTCGGCCGCGGGTTGCGACGGGCGGAAGATGAGCACGTTCGGGCCGAGGTCGGGCTGTGGCGGCTTCTGCGCGTGAAGCGTGGCCGCCGAGAAGACGCAGAGCAGGCAGACGGCAGGAAGGAGGCGGGGTCGCATGACAGACCAGCGTACCGTGAGCCGCGCTGTCGCTGCGCAGGATGATCGGTTTTCGAAATGGCTTCGGGCATGCCGTAGTGAGGAGTACGAGGAAACGACTTCAGCCGCCGAGGCCGGCTTCTCAGGCTGACCTCAGGGGCTAAAGCCCGGACCTCTCATGGAGCTTGGATGGCTGATGAAGCTGTGCCCTTCCAAGAGGAAAGACTGGACAGGTTCTTAAGGCAGGGCAAAGGTGTACATCGTGTCGCCGGTCGCCAAGCTGACGTACTGGCGGCCGTGCAGCAGGTAGGTGATGGGCCCGCCGGTCAGGTTGGCTCCGGTGCGGGTGTGCCACAGCGTTTTGCCGTCGGCGGGGTCGAGCGCCAGCAGGTTGCCCTCGGCGTCGCCGGTGAACAGCAGGTGCCCGGCCGTCGTCAGCACACCCGCGGAAAGCCGGCCGGTGCCCGCATTGCGCGTCCAGCGCTGCTTGCCGGTGGCAGGGTCCATGGCGATCAGCACGCTGCTCTCGTGCAGTGACACAGCGCTGCCGCCCTGGTGATCTTCGGGTTTGCCGTCCTTGTCCAGCGCGGAGTACCAGAAGCTCCATCCCTCCTGCCCGTTCACGTAGAAGAGGCCGGTCTGCGGATCGTAGCTGGGCGCCCACCAGTTGGTCGCTCCGTTGACGACGGCATGCAGAAGGACGCCACCAGGCTGCACGTCCTTCGCCAGGTCGGCGATGGGCTGGCCCTTGGCGTCGAGTCCCTTTGCCCAGTCGGTCGGGGTGAACTGCGACGTGACCAGGTGCTCGCCGGTGGCGCGGTCCAGCACGAAGAAATAGCCGTTGCGGCTCGCGTGCGCCATCAGCTTGCGCTGCCTGCCGGCGACGGTCGCGTCGAAGAGCACGGGCGTCTCCACCGCGTCCCAGTCGTGCGTGTCGTGTGGCGATGGCTGGTAGAACCACTTGATGGTGCCCGTGTCCGGGTCGACCGCAAGGATGGAGCAGGTGTACAGGTTCGCTCCCTGCCGCACGCTGCCGGCCAGCACGGGATGCGGGTTGCCGGTGCCCCAGTACATCAGGTTCAGCGCCGGATCGTAGGTGCCGGTCAGCCAGATGGGGCCGCCGCCGTGCGCCATCGCTTCTGCGTTGGGCCAGGTCTCGGAGCCGGGCTCGCCGGGCTTGGGAATCGTGTTCAGCCGCCAGAGGACTTTGCCGGTTTCAGGATCGAGCGCCTCCATGAAGTGCGGCACGTCGGCCACGTCGCCCGAGGTGCCGAAGACGATCTTGTCCTTGACGACGAGCGGAGCGGTGGCGATGTAGTAGCCGAAGGCCTTCGAGTCGGCAACATCGATGTCCCAGACCTGCTTGCCGGTTTTTGCATCAAGCGCGATCATGTGCGCGTCTGGCGTGCCGAAGAAGACCTTCCCGTTCCGGTACGCGACGCCGCGATTGCTGATCTTGTTGCCCTGCGACGGCCGGTCAAACTCCCACAGCTTCAGGCCGGTCTCGGCGTCGACCGCCCAGGTTTTGTCAGGGACCGTGAAGTACATCACGCCATCCACCACCAGCGGCGTGCCCTTCAGCGCCAGTCCTTTGGTTGGATACGCCCACGCCAGTTGAAGCGACTTCACATTGGTCGCGTTGATCTGCGAGAGCGTGCTGAAGCGACGGCCGGAGGGGTCGCCATTGTAGGTCGTCCACTGGTCGCTGACGGAGGGCAGGCTCTGCGGCGGCATTGCCGGTTTCGACT
>CAZZVI010000306.1:0-3669 GCA_964657335.1 uncultured Terriglobus sp. | reverse complement strand
CGTGTTAACCAGTTACACCATAACGCCACTGGGTGCCGTGTTCCGGCTGGAGGGCCGTCGCTCGCGCGACTTTCCGAGTATAGCCGAAGTGATGCTCTGCCGCCAGATGCAGAACTTTCGATAGTCAGCGCTCTTCCCGTGCGCCGCAGCGCCGAAACTTGTCAAGAGGCCCGGCACCCATCCTCTGCGTTAACGTGTTCAACAGCAGCAACTTACGTCTCGAAATTTGTTGGCATGTTTTCCCTCGGCGCCTCCGTATCATAGAAATAGGTGCGACTAGGGCCACGGGGCGCAGGCGCGGTCCAGGCCCGGACAGTGGGTCATCGGCGGAACGATGTTGCGGAGACGATCGTCGCGATGCAAGCCCTTCCCCTGAGTTCACGCGTGCGCTGGAGGTAAGTCACCCAGAATGAATATTTTGCCAGCAAGTCTAAGTGAATGAATATTTTAGCGAACACAGCCAGTTAAGTCTCTTCCTATGAGCAATTTAGAGGGAAGCTGAAAAGTGGGGGGAGTGGTACTAGACCAGCCCGGCCAGTTCCCTCACCCGCACGAAGATCTTCGTGAACATGGCCCTGTCGAGCCGGCCGGTGTTGGTGTTGCGCAGCGATGGATGGTAGCTCGCGACCAGCACGGTGCCGTTGGGCAGGCGGTGCTCCGCGCCGTGGCTGAAGGCGTAGTCGCGGCGCGAGGTGAGCACGCCTTCGCCGATGAGGAAGTTCAGGTAGCCGTCGAAGGCGATGCGGCCGAGCGCGACGACAACGCGCAGACGGTGCAGCGCGTGGATCTCCGCCGCGAGATGCGTGCTGCAGTTGCGGATCTCCTGCGGCGTGGGCTTGTCGGCGGGCGGCGCGCAGCGGCAGATGGACGCGATGCGGGCGTAGCGCAGCTTCAGGCCGTCGTCGCGCGAGGTCGCGTCAGGCTGGGTGGCGAAGCCGGTCTCGTACAGGACCGGATACATGAAGTTCCCCGCACCGTCGCCGGTAAAGGGACGTCCGGTGCGGTTGGCGCCATGCGCTCCCGGAGCGAGGCCGACGATGAGCACGCGCGCGTTCGGGTCGCCGAAGCCGGGCACCGGCAGTGTCCAGTAGTCCCAGTCGAGGTAGGCGCGGCGCTTGGTCTCGCCCAGCGCAGTGCAGTACGCACGCAGTCGCGGGCAGCGGGTGCAGGCGACAATGTTCGCACTTACCTGGGTAAGTTCAGCCGCGGCATGTGCGGCGCGCTTCGATAGCATGACGGCTGCCATGATGGTAGCTTGAGGAGCGTGCAGGCCGCATCGGAAGCATCGCGGCGCGGTCCAGACCGTAGAAAGCAGTGACGTTTTGCAGGACGAACCGAAGTATGAAGAGGACAGCCCGTTTCGCCGCGGCCTTGCGGCAGCATGGGATGGATTCGCCCGTTCCGGCGCGCTGACACCAGTAGTTGTGCTGCTGCTGATCGGCGGCGTGACCGCGGTCTACATGGCGCACATGCACGGACGCATCCACCAGCTGACCACCGTAACGGAGAACGGATCGGCCACGCAGACCGCGGCGCGGCCGGGTGGTCAGGATGTGTTGCGGCTCTTTCGCGCGGGGCGCATCGGCGCAATGACGCCGGAGTTCTCGTCGGCCACGCTGCTGCCGGGCGACGGCATGCTGATGTTACAGACCACGCTGATTCTGCCGGGTCGTGGCGATGTGCCGCTGCTGCAGTCCACGCCGGACACCGAGCTTGCCGCGGCTGGGGCAAATCTGTCGGGCGCTGCCTTCTCCGTGCTGTCGCAGACCCGCGCCGGTTCGCAGTGGCTCGATCCGGTTGAAGTGCTTGCAGGGCATCCGTCGTCCCAGGTCAGCAACGATGTCATACCGGATGGCAGCCGCGCGATTGCCCACTACGCCGCCGCAGCCGACCCGGCGCCGGTGTCACAGCAGGGTGTCGAGGTCACAGTGGACTCTTCCCTGACCGGACACGGTCTGGAGCTGATGCTCTCCGCGCGCAACAGCAGCAGTTCGCCGCGCTCGCTGACGTTGGAATGGTCGCCGCGCTTTCTTGCGCCGCTGGCCGGCCTCTCAGCGCTGACGGTCGTAGCGCCCGCCAGCTCGGACAATCTGCCCGCGGAGATTGCGCTGGGCGCGCGCAACGTCGATCAGACCTACACCAATCTGAAGCACACCTTCCTGGGCAGCGGCCCTGAGGTTCGGCTGCGGAACCGTGGGGACGGCTACACGCTACGCATCACCGCCATGACGCCGAGCATCCGCAGTCTGCATGTGCAGGCAGAAAAGAACGGCAAGTCTGTCCGGCTCGCGTTCAGCACGGCAGCGGGCAGGGACAGTGCGGAGTCACGCACGGTTGTCGCACCGGGCGAAACGTTGGAATGGCGCGTCCGGGTCGAAGCATTGCCCGAGTCCACCTCGGCGTTTGCGCCTTCCACACGATAGGCGCGACGAGTCGGGTTTGACCCTCTCGTCGCACGTCCGTACCATGAGAATAAGCAGCCCAGAAACCCTGAGGCTCAGGCGGCACGCGGCAGTCCTGCCGCGCCGCATAGACCCATCCAGAAGGCATCCGATTTTGACTCCGAACGAAACAGCAGAAGCAGTCGCAGAGACGGTTCCCGTCGAAGCAGCCGAGCAGCACGACGGCTCGCACGAGGGCCACGATCACGCTGGCCATTCCCATGTCCACGCACCCGCGCTGAACCCTGAACTGACGCGCGAGATCGCCGTCGAAGTTCCCGCCGACGTCGTCACAAAGGCCTACGCCAAGGTGACAAAGCGCTACCAGAAACTCGCGCGTATTCCCGGCTTCCGTCCCGGCAAGGTGCCGGAATCGACCGTGCGCAATCGTTTCGCGAAAGAGCTGCGCCAGGAAGTGATGGACTCGCTCGTGCAAGAGCGCTTCCGCTCCGAGATGGAGTCGCAGAATCTGCAGCCCATCTCGCAGCCGCAGATCGTCGAGCTGAACCTAATGGACGAGGAGCCGCTGCGCTTCCGTGCGCAGTTCGAAGTCGCTCCCGCCATCGACGTGTCCGGCTACCACACCGTCACCGTCGAGCGCCCGAACGTGACGCTCGAAGAGGCCGAGTTCGAGGCAGAGTTGGAGCGCGTGCTGGACTCGCACGCGACCATCGAGCCCGTCGAAGAGGACCGTCCGCTGCAGGACGGAGACTGGGCCGAGATCAGCTTCAAGGGCGCCCGCCGCAAGCCGGAAGGCGACACGAGTGAGCCGTCGGAAACCGACGAGATCGAAGGCGAAGAGGTGATGGTTGAGATTGGCGGCAAGAACACGCTGCCCGCCTTCAACGACGCTCTGCGCGGCCAGTCGAAGGGTTCGGAGTTTGACCTGGAAGTCAGCTATCCCAGCGACTTCGGCGATGTGCGCCTCGCGGGCCTGACGGTCGATTACAACGTCACCGTCAACGCGATCAAGCGTAAGGTTTACCCCGAGAAGAACGACGAGTTCGCGAAGCAGCTTGGCGATTACGAGACGTGGGACGCCTTCATCACCGCACTCCGCGAGAACGCCATCAACGGCAAGAAGCAGAGCGCGGAAAACGAGGCCAAAGGCAAGCTGGTCGATGCCTTGGTTCAGAAGTTCCACTTCCCCGTTCCGGAGAGCTTTGTGCAGCAGCAGGTGGATGTGCGGCTTGACCGCGGCCTGCGCGCTCTGGCACAGCAGGGCATG
>CAZZVI010000305.1:0-3670 GCA_964657335.1 uncultured Terriglobus sp. | reverse complement strand
CACTCCTCCCGGAAGTAATGCCCGCCAGCGAAATACCCAGCCGATGCGGAGACAACAAGACCGGCGACCACCAACGCGCCTGCGTACGCGCGTCGCAAACCGCGCTGCATCCACAGCACCAGCAGCACGATCATCACGGCGGACGCAACCGAGAGAAATCGCCATGGGAACTGCAGAAACACGAGCTCCGGTCCAAGATGCCAGAGGCGCGAACTCCACCGGCTGAGAAGAAACCAAAGAAAGGCGGAGAAGACCGTCATGATCGCGATGGCGTTACGCAGCACACGTTCCGCATGCATCTCGCCCTCGCGCGTCTTCATGGAATGCTGCGGATGCGTGACCCCGCGATCGCGGGAACGCAGCCAGAGCAGAGCTAATCCGCACACGATGGCTGCAACAATGGTGCCGGAGCCAATCCAGGAAGCCTGCGTCAGGACGTGGTCATGAAAGGCGTCGTTGTCATGAGCGAAGAGGAAGTTCGCATCCGGACTGGCGATGGGCACAACAGCCAGGGCAAGCTGCACAAACTTGCGCGTGACCGCCATCGGTAGCAGGTAAAACGCATCGATCAGCAAACCGACGCAGAAGCCTGACGTGATGGTCCATGCGACCCAAAGCGCGGGCCGGATGCCTTGCTTCCGCATCAGCAGCAGACGCGCCAGGCCAAGCAGGAGGATGGAGTACGTGCCGACGATAGCCGCGGGAGCGTTGGTGATCCAAAGCAGCGCCACCACCAGTGTGACGCGCCATGCGCCGATGCGTGGCCGCAGCATGGCCGCGAGCAGCAGCGGCATCCAGGCTGCGGCCATCAGTTCGGCGTAAGCAGTGCGCTCGTACGCGCAGAACAGCATGTATGGATTGACCAGGTAGAGGCAGCCGCCGAGTGTCGCGATAGCAGGCGAGGTCCATCGGCGGAGAAGCCGCTGCATGGTGACGCCGCACAGGAAGAGCACGAGCCATGTGTACGCGATCGGCACGGCAGCCCACGGCAGCACCATGCCGAGTGCCGCGCCTGTGGCCCATGAAAGTGGCGGATACAGTAATAGCCTTGGCTCGCCGGCGTTGAACGCGGGGGTGAATGCCCACACCGGCTTCAGAATGCCGTGCTGCCACTGGTTCGCGGCTTCCATCCAGCTGAGCAGGTGAAAGTCGAAGTCGTGACCGCACGAGCAGCCATGCAGCATGAGCGGCAGAACCGCTGCCAGCGCCGCGGTCGCAAGCACGACGAGCGGCAGCCATCGCCAGCGGAGGCTCGCCGCCACGGCAGCAGGGGAGCTTGCGTCTTCGTTCCACTCGCTTGACGAAGGCATGGTGTTTGCAGTGTATGACGCTCCGACCCGGCCGCTCTGCTGCTTCCGTCTGCGTCAGGGTGACGGGACTCTGCTGCAAATCGCAGGGCGTTCTGCCACACTGAAGGTGTGGAGAGTGCCGGACACATTAACCTGTCGTCGTTGCAGCTGGTGTTGCTCAGCCTGCTGGTCGCGATTGCGCTGCTCGCCGGTGTAGCGCGGCGGCTTGCTGTGTCCTACCCCATTGTGCTGGTGGTCGCGGGCCTGCTGTGTTCGTTCATCCCGCGTGTGCCGCGTGTGCCGCTGTCGCCTGACCTGGTCTTCCTCGTCTTTTTGCCGCCGCTGTTGTTCGCGGCCGCGTGGGAGACCTCGTGGCGCGACTTCAAATACAACATCATCTCGATTGTTTCGCTTGCGGTGGGTCTGGTGTTCTTTACCGCCATCGGCATTGCGCTGACCGCCCATTTCTTCCTGCCGACCTTTGACTGGCGCATCGGCTTTCTGCTCGGTGCGGTCGTCTCGCCGACGGATGCGGTTGCCGCAACGTCGATCGCGCGGAAGATCGGTATGCCGAAGCGCGTGATCGACGTGCTGGAAGGCGAGAGCCTGATCAACGACGCCAGCGGTCTGCTTGCTCTGGAGTTCGGCGTCAGCATGCTGGTGGACGGTAGCACGCCCACGGTCGGGGCCGGCCTGTTGCGGCTGCTGTGGCTCTTCGGTGGCGGCCTGATCGTGGGTCTGCTGTGTGGAGCGGTGGTGGTGTGGTTCGAGAAGTGGGTGGATGACGGACCGGTTGAGATCGCGCTGTCGTTCATCGTGGCGTACGGATCGTATCTCGCGGGCGAGGCGGTGCATTCTTCCGGCGTGATCTCCGTGGTGGTCTGTGGACTTTACCTGAGCCGCAAGAGTGCGACGTTCTTTTCTCCTCAGGTGCGTTTGCAGGCGACGGCGGTGTGGGACGCGCTGGAGTTTCTTCTGAACGGGCTGGTGTTTCTGTTGCTCGGGCTGCAGTTGCCCACGGTGATGGCCGGTATTCGTGAATACAGCCACACGCGTTTGTTTCTTTACGGTCTGGCGTTCTCGGCGATCCTGATCGCTTTGCGCATCATCTGGGTGTATCCCGCTGCGCGCGTGACGTATATCGTCCGACGCCGCTTTCAGCACCAGAACGAAACGAATCCAAGCGCGCGCGCCGTCTTCGTGGTGGGCTGGACGGGCATGCGTGGCGTGGTCGCGCTGGCCGCTGCAAGTTCGCTGCCCTACACACTCGGACACGGTGAAGCGTTCGCCCAGCGGAACATGATTATCTTTCTGACGTTCAGCGTCATCCTGGTCACATTGGTGGCGCAGGGCATCTCGTTACCGGCGGTCGTGCGCTTGCTTCGGCTGAAACAGGAACCCACCGAAGGCTGCGACGAGGGCGAAGCGCGTCGTCTGCTGCTGCGCCGCGCCATCGAGTACCTGACAGAATGCAGGGCCACCGACGAGCCCGCACTGCAGCATGCGTATGACGATCTGCTGCACCAGTACGGCCATCGGCTGGAGTCTATCGTCGATTGCGGCCCGGGTATGCCCGCGGAAGATCGGCACGCGCGCACCATGGCCAACGTCATTCTTGAGACGGTCCGCATCGAGCGTGAAGAACTGTTGCAGTTGCGCGACGCCGGGCGCATGGATGAGAGCGTCTATCGCACACTGCAGCGCGAGCTGGATCTAAGCGAAAGCCGCTTCGCATCCTCTAGCCTGTAGCACATGAACTGATCGAACAACGCCCGGCCGCTTGCCGCGGGTACTCTGCACCAAGAGGAACAACCTTGCTCTTTCGCGTTCTATTTCATAACAATTGCTTCGATGGGGCCTGCTCAGCTTCACTGTTCACGCGCTTCCACCGCGAGTGCATTGGCACGGCAAGCGAGTACGCCTACACCGGCCTGATGCACCGCGCGGGAGTGCAGTTCAACGAGGCCGAGTTCAACGGTGACGAGAATGCCATCGTGGACTTCAAGTACTCTCCATCGCCGAGAGTCACCTGGTGGTTCGACCACCACCAGAGCGCCTTCGTGACACCGGAAGATCGCGCGCGCTTCGAATCGGAGCAGAAGCGGCACGCGGCGCATCCGCGGAAGTTCTTCGATCCGCTCTACACCTCATGCACGGGCTTCATCGCGGACATCGCTCGCGAGAAGTTTGGCTTTGATACCAGTGGGCTTACCGACCTGATCCACTGGGCAAACATCATCGACGGCGCAAAGTTCGAGTCTGCGGCCGCCGCCGTGGGCCTTGCTGCACCGGCGATGAAGCTGATGACCGTGATCGAAGCCACGAACGATCCCACCTTCATTCCGCGCCTGATCCCGCTGCTCACATCGCAGCCACTCATT
>CAZZVI010000304.1:0-3684 GCA_964657335.1 uncultured Terriglobus sp. | reverse complement strand
GAGCGCTCGCGGGCAAGCAGAAGGGCCTCCTTTCGGAGGCCCTGCAGTCGTTCTGGGACGTTGCAGCTTACTGCATGGTGACGCCGCCGCGCAGCTTCTCTTCCTTCTTCTTTTCCTCATTCTGGCGAGCGCCGAGGATGGCCTGGCTGGCCTTCTCCGCATTGGCAACATCTTCCTTCACCGCAGCCGCATCACCGCAGTCGATGTCGGCCTTTCGGCGATAGATCAGGTTGAGGTAAGAGTACGCGTCAGCATAGTCCGTGTTGATCTGCACGGCCTGCTGCAGATGGTCCAGGCCGTCCTTGACCAGGTCAGTGTTCTGAGTCTTCAGCTTGGCACAGGTAGCTTTGCTCATCTTGACGTTGCCGTTGCCGTCGTCGGTCAGGCCGTCAAGCGCCAGTGCCTTACGTGCATTGTCGTAAGACTCGGCCCAGTCGACAAAGCCTATCGTGTAGTGCGCCTCAGCGTCCTTTGGATCGACCGCGATCACCTGCAGCTCATAGTTCTTCGCTTCAGGGTACTTCTTGATGTTGCGATAGATCGAGGCAAGCTGCTGTAGCGAGACCTTGTCGTTCGGCTTGATCTGCAGATAATCTTTAAAGCCGGTGATTGCCTTATTGGCGTAATTCATGTTCTCGGGCGAGTCGAGATTCGGGATCACCTGGTAAGAGTAAGCGGTCGCGAGATAAAGCTTCGCATCGTTGTAGTTCGGGTCGAATGCGATCGCCTGCTGGAAGTGATTGGTCGCCTGCTCGTACTGGGCATTCTTGAACGCCGCGACGCCTTTGGTGAGCTGGTCGCGAGCCTTCAGCTGATTGCAGCCAGTCAGCATTCCAAGCGACAGCATGAGTGCGGCTGTGGCGATAACGCGTGCGTTAGCTTTCATTGAGCGAATGATCTCCTTGGGAAATGCCGCAATGCTTTCCGATAATAACGCAGGCGCTGCAGGCCTGCGTGTGACCCTGATTGTACCCGCACTATCATGCTGCTGACTAGCACTTCAACATGAAGAAGCACGTCGTCTTTCGCAAACGCACGGTCACTGCAGACACATCCTGTACTTTGCGTAAGAGACGATGGCGCTGTGACTTAAGACGCGAAGAAACATGTTCGACGGGAAAGAATAACAGGCTTTGAAGAAGACCGTCTGTCGTGCAGCGTACGGCAAACGCGAGTGCGGGGCGATGAAGATGCTCATCGCCCCGCCGCGTTGTTCGCTTTCCTTACTTGCCGGATTCCACGGCCGGTGTGACGATGCCGATGTTATCGACGCCGGCTGCTTTGCCGTCGTTGATCACCGGCAGGACCGCGCCGAAATCAAGGTCCTTGTCGCCTTTGACGAACATGACCTTGTCATTGCGCGTCGAGAATATCTCGGTCAGACGCGCGGTCAAAGTGTCCAGCGTGACCTGGTCGTCGTTGATCTTGTACGTTGGCTGGCCACCGGCAAGGACCTGCACGACGATCGTACGTGTGTCCGGCTCGGCGTCCTTGTTCTTCGGCGGCTGCGGCACCAGTGTGTCGAGCCCGTGCATGGTGCTGGGCTGAATGACCATGAAGATGATCAACAGCACTAGAAGAACGTCAATCAGCGGAGTGACGTTGATGTCGGAGCGTGCGCCGCTTCCGCCTCCCCCTCCCATACCCATGGTGTTTCTCCTATGTGGCTTTTTGGCCGGTTCTTAGTTCATCAGACTGCTGCGAGAGCCGTGGTGAGCGAACACTACATCAGCGGCTTTTCCGCGATCATGCCAAGCTGGCTGACGCCCGCCGAGCGGATACCGTCGACAGCATCCATCACCTTGCCGTAGTTCGCGCGAACATCGCCGCGGAAATAGACGCGCTTGTCTGTCTTATTCTCGAGCTTGTCCGAGATCCGCTGACCGAGTTCGCTCGGAGAGATCTGGTCGCCACCGAGGAAGGTCTTCCCATCGCGCGTGACTGCTACGACGATGGCGTCTTCCTTGCTGGCATCTTCCATGACCACTGCCGCCACTGACTGCGGCAGGTCAACGGTCACCTTGTTGTTGAGCATGGGAGTGACGACCATGAAGATGATCAGCAGCACCAGCATCACGTCCACCATGGGCGTCACGTTGATGTCTGAGTTGACCTTCTTGCCTTCGTCACGGATTGCCTGTGCCATAAAAGCGACTCCGTCCTAAACCGTTACCGTGTTTCGATTCCGTCTGCCACTTGAGGAGGGATGTCGCTCCGACCGACCGTGCCGGCCGGAGCGTTCCCGATTCCCGTGACTCCGCCCGATTAGCGCTGCGACTGCTTGATGAAGTAGTCGACGAGCTCCGACGAGCTGTTGTCCATCTCCACGTCGAAGGACTCAACCTTGTTGGTGAAGTAGTTGAAGCACATCACGGCGGGGATGGCGACGAGCAGACCGAATGCCGTCGTGACCAGGGCTTCCGAGATACCGCCGGCGACCGCGCCGATACCAGAGGTCTTCTGGGTTGCGATCTGCTGGAAGGCGTGGAGAATGCCGATCACGGTGCCGAACAGTCCGATGAACGGCGCTGTGGAACCGATGGTGGCAAGCGAGCCCAGACCGCGCTTCAGCTTGGCGTGAACGATTGCTTCGGAGCGCTCAAGAGCGCGCTTGGAAGACTCGATCTGCTCGTCGGAGATCGCGCCACCCGAACCGTAGGAGCGGAACTCCTGCAGGCCGGCGGTGACGACCTCGGCGAGGTGCGACTTCTTCGAGCGGTCGGCAACCTTGATTGCCTCGTCCAGGCGGCCGTCCTTCAGAGCTCCGGCAACCTTCGGCGCGAACTCGCGGGACTGCTTGCGGGCTGCTGAGAAGTAGAGTGCGCGATCAATCATGACCGCGAGCGACCAGATGGACATGATGAACAGAATGCCGACAACGACCAGATCGATCCAGCCCATGTTCTTGAGCATGCCCAGAACGGAGAAGCCGGAAGAGGCTGCATCGCCGCCCTCCTGGAAGAACATGCCGAGGGTGGCGGGCACATGAGCAAAGCTAGCAACTGCGTGAGCGAGAATCACGAGAATCAGTCCTCCTGGTATGTGGTGCGTTGAGAGTGGTGAGCGGGTCCCGGCCTGTGGCAAGGCCCCGCGAATCGATTGCGCTTTCCTTCAGGTGAGGCGCGCACATGACGCGCCCTGCCGGTTAGCCGCCGAAGGAGAAGTTCACGGTGATCTGGGTGTCGACTTCCGTCGGTTCACCGTTGAGAAGGTAGGGCTTGTACCGCCATTGCTGCACGGCGGAAACAGCGTTCGCGCGCAGCATTTCAGGGCCGGAGATGACCGTCAGGCTCTGGATGGCGCCCGTCTTCGAGATGATGGCATGCATCACCACCGCACCCGAGACGTGGGCCGCACGAGCGATCGGCGGATAGACCGGATCGGACCCGGAGATCTTGTTGCCGGCGATCACACCGCTCGAGATTTTGGCCGGACCGGCCGGCTTCGGTGCCGGCTTGACCACCGGCGTGGGAGCCGCGCCAAGACCGAGGCTGCCCATGACGCCCCCCGGCGCTCCGCTGCCCATGCCCATGCCGGCAACGCCAGCGACACTGGCCGGCGGTGGCGGGTCTTCATGGCTCATGTCGATCTTCTTCGGCACCTTCGTCGGCGCAACCATGGCGTCAAGCGCCTGCACGATCTTGACCTGCTTGACTACGGCAGCCGGCGGCGGTGGTGGTGGCG
>CAZZVI010000303.1:0-3688 GCA_964657335.1 uncultured Terriglobus sp. | reverse complement strand
AGCGATCTGCTTGCGGCGGCCGCGGGCGAGCGCTTCGACCTGATCGTCTCCAACCCGCCCTACATTCCGCTGACGGAAGCAGAGGACCTGCACCCGCAGGTGCGCGATCATGAACCGCATCTTGCCTTGTTCGGCGGCGAGGATGGACTGGACCTCTACCGGCGACTCATTCCTCAGGCGAAGCTGCACCTTCTGCCGGACGGCTGGCTGCTGATGGAAACAGGCGGACGTTCTCCCGCACTAGACGAGCTATGGAACGGGTGGGTGAGCCTGCACGCCGTACGCGATCTGCAGGGTACCGAGCGAGTCTTTGCCGCGCAGCGCTAGAATCGAACGCAGGAGAAGACCATGGCAGCAATCGAACTAAAGCCGCAGGTGGATGAAGAGCTTTCCCGCTACGCTGAGTCCCATGGCATGTCAAAGGATGAGGTACTGCACAAGGCCCTGCTGGAATACCTCGAAGATCGTGAAGACTATGAGACCGCAATAGCAGCGCTCCAGGAACATGAGCGGGACGGTCGCACCTACTCGATGGAAGAGGTACGGAAAGAACTTGGCCTGGGCAATTAGCTACACTGCCCGTGCGCGTCGTCAGTTAGACAAGCTGGATCGGCAGTGGCGAAAGCAGATTGTTGATTATCTCTCTTTGGAGATCGCAAACCAGCCAGACCCTCGCCAGCGCGGTCACGGATTGACCGGTGACCGTTCGGGCATCTGGCGCTTTCGTCTGGGGGACTATCGCATTTTATGCGAAGTCAGGGCGAACGAACTCCTCGTCCTGGTCGTCGAAGTCGGCCATCGCAGCAGCGTCTATCGTTGACCGGACAACCAACTTGCACTGCCCAACTAATTTGCAGATGATGGAAGCATCGCCACTGCACGATCCATTTAGTCATCGGTCAGGAGACTCCCCCCTTGTTTCTTCGCCCCTGCTTCCTTGTCGTCGACCGCGAGTTCGCCGGCAGTATCTCCACCCGCAAGCTCGTGATTGAAACGGCCAAGTTCAACGTCATCACCGCCTACAACTACGCGGAGGCGCTTGCCACGCTCGAGCTCTTTCCGAACGTACACGGCGTCGTCGTCACAGCCGACCGCACAGGCGAAGCCGAGGCGTTCCTGAAGCTGGTGCGCGATCGGCATCCTGAGATCAAGCGCGTCCTGACGGGCGAAGCGCCGGTTGGCGAAGGCCTCGCTGATCGCCGCGTGGAGAGCTTTTCACCGGACAAGCTGCTGGGGGCGCTGCGCGAACTGTTTCCGGAACCGTCAGCCGCGCTGCTCGGCAACGAGGTCGAACTGCAAAAGGAAACAGGCAGGACATAAGCCCCGCCTGCTCGTCGGGCGTACTCGCCTACTTCTTCTCTTCGTGGTAGTCCTGCTCGGTGTTGATGTTCCACAGCGGCGCCTTGTCCATGTTGCCCGCCAAGATGTTGTCCACCGCGGTCATCGCGGTCAGCATGCTGTGGTCCTGGTTGTTGTATTTGTGCATGCCATTGCGGCCCACCAGGAACAGGTTTTCGAAGCGGTCGGTAAAAGCCCGCAGCTCGTCAAAGCGGTCATACGTGCCGAAGTACGCAGGATAGGTCTTGGGCACGCGCTCCACGTGTGCGTCACTCACGGCGCTCGCGTCCAAGATGCCGATCTTCTCCACCTCGCCGATGGCAAACTTCTTCAGCTCGTCGTCCGGCATGGCCCACAGCGGGTCGGTGTCGTAGCAGAAATACTCCAGGCCGATCCACACCTTCGACGGATCCTGCAGCAGGTGCGGACTCCAGTTATTGAAGATCTGCAGCCGGCCAAGCAGCACGTCCGGCTCCTGGATGTAGATCCATGTGTCCTTCAGCAGGCCGCCGTCCGTCTCCTTCACCTTCAGCCGGTCGGCCAGCAGGCCCACCGTGATGAAGTCGCGATACTGCAGGCCCGCGGCGATCTCGCGCACGTCCTCCGGCACGGCATCGGTGCCGTCAGCAAAGGTCATGCACTCGATCAGCTCGCGCATCGGCATGGTTGAGAAGAAGTAATCCCCCTCGTGCCGCTGCCGCTCACCGGCGGCATTCACGCTCTCCACCCAGGCGACGCGATTGCCCTCGCAGTGGATGCGCTCGACCTTCGTCTCCATCTGGATCTCGCCACCCTTCTGCACGATCAGGTCGGCGGCGTGCTCCCACAACTGCCCCGGGCCGAACTTCGGATACAGAAAGCGCTCGATCAGCGACGTGTCCGTACCCTTCTGCGCCAGGTCACCCTTCGGCGTGGGCTTGCTGAAGCTCTTCTTCACGAAGTGCTTCACCGCCGTGGTCAGCGACAGTCCCTTGATGCGTTGCGCGCCCCACTCCGCGCTGATGGTGTCGCACGGCGTGCCCCAAACCTTCTCGGTATAGCTCTTGAAGAACGTCAGGTAGAGCTGGCGGCCAAACCGATTGATCAGGAAGTCCTGCAGGCTCTTCTCCGGCTTGATCTGGCGGATGCGCGACGAAAGATAACTGACGCCGATCTTCACCGTGCGCACCGGGCCGAGATTGCCGAGCGTGGCCCCGTTCAGCGCGATGGGATAGTCGAAGAACCGGCGCAGAAAGTAAATGCGGCTCTTGCGCGGACGGATCAGCATGACCAGGTCCGGATTTTCCGGACCATGCGTCACGACCGTCGCGGTGTGGCCGTGTTCCGAAGGATGAGGCTCGTCTGCCGGGCCGGTCTCGTCCGTGTCCGTCTCGATCTTCGGCAGCGCGCCCAGGCCGCGCAGGGGCGGCTCTTCGGCGGGAACGGGGACATCGATCGTCCGTGTCTTGCCCTGGTAGCTGATGTTCACGCCGGTCGGTCCGCCGTCTTCACCCGCCTCCACCGGAGGCATCAGGTCGAGCCACCATTGCATGACGCGGTCGCTCTTCGAAAAGAAGCGGTGCCCGCCAATATCCATGCGATAGCCCTTGTACTTGACCGTGCGGGAGATGCCGCCGATATCCGCGCTGGCCTCCAGCAGGACCGGCTTCACTGCAGAACGGCGAAGGAACTCAAGGCCGGCGGTAAGACCCGCGGGACCGGCTCCTATGATGATTGCTGTTTTCGTTTCAGGCATAAGTCACAGGCGGGGCGGGAGGCGATCGAACATTACTCCGGGATTCCGACCACTCAAGTATTACAGAACACGGCGTGTGTCGTGCGTCGGGCGGTGGGGTGAGGAGGGGCTGCTGAAAACGACGATTTGCAGAAGCGTCCTGTACGGCAGCAATGTCTTGGTTGTCCCTACCTCTATAAGCGCCAACGGCGCGACCCGATCGTAGCCTGGAACGCAGGCCCAGGTTCATGGCGGGTGGAGATTGCGGGCTGAAGGCCCGCGTTGTAAAAGCCTGGGCCGCAGGCCCAGGTCACGGCGGAGTAGTCTTGCGGGCTGAAGGCCCGCGTTATACGAAGTGCGGCCTGCGCATAACGCGGGCTTTCAGCCCGCACGGGCTGGCTCGTCGGCATACCTGGGGCTCCGCCCCAGGCTGTTACAACGCGGGCCTACAGCCCGCAAATTCTTCTGCTAGGCTCGTGCTCATGTCCCCGGAGGAACAAGCTGTAGAGCAGGGGTGGCAGCGCAGGCTCCCGACGATCTACCTGCTGTGCGCGCTGTTTGTCACCCTGCTACTCGCTGTTCTGACCCCGCCGTTCTTTGTGCCGGATGAGCCGAACCACTCGCTGCGCGCCATGG
>CAZZVI010000302.1:0-3689 GCA_964657335.1 uncultured Terriglobus sp. | reverse complement strand
CGGCCAGTTGAATGTCTACCTGCGCCTGCTGGATGTGAAGGTGCCGGGCATCTACGGCCCGTCGGCCGACGAGCCCTTCGGCAGCTGACTGGCCGTCGTTGCTGCAAGATGCCGCGGCGGATACGCGGCATTTCTGCTTTATGCTTGAGCAACCATGAAAATTCTGGCTGCCGTGCTTCTTGGCTCCGCGTCTGTTCTGCATGCGCAGGGAGCCGCGCCCCCGCCGCACGTAACGGTGCTGCACGCCTCACGGTTGCTGGACGTGGCTGCAGGCAAGACCATCACGCCGGGCGAGGTGCTGGTGGAGGGCAACCGCATCCGCGAAGCGGGGCAGCACGTCACCCGTCCCGCAGGAGCTCAAGTCATCGATCTTGGGGAAACCACGCTGATGCCCGGCATGATCGACGCGCATGTGCACCTGTTTCTGCACGTGGGCAACGAGGCCAATCAGACGGTGGATGAGTCTGTGCCGGAGCGCGTGCTGATCGCGGCGGGTGCTGCAAAGGCCGACGTGATGGCCGGCTTCACCGCCGAGCGAGACATGGGAACGGAAGGCGCCGGCTGCGCCGACGTTGCGGTGCGCAACGCAATCAATCGCGGCATGATTTCCGGTCCGCGCATGCGCATGTCGTGCAACGCGATCGACATTAATGGCGGACACGAGGACAACGGCGGTCGCAACCCGGAAGAGCACCTGTTGAGCAATGCCGACCGTGCCGATTCGACCGACGACATCATTCGCGTGATGCGCGAGCAGCACAAGCAGGGCGCGGACTTCACGAAAATCTACGAGACCGGCCGGGACTCGCTGCGCAACGGCGAGTTTCACACGCCGTATCAGTACACCGAGGCGCAGCTAGCCGCCGCCGTCGCGGAGGCGCAGCGCACCGGCTCCGTTGTCGCCGTGCACGCGACCGGCGAGCCCGGTACAGGGTATGCGGCGGAGGCGGGTGTCGCGTCCGTCGACCATGCCGATCAGCTGTCGCCCGCGACGATGAAGCGCATGAAGGAGCGCGGCATCTTTGCCGTGCCCACGTTTGCCATCGGAGAGTACTTTGCAGACCATGCGGGTTCGCCCGCTGCGACGGCGCGCCGCCGCGAGAGTGAGGCATACCACGCCGCCGAGTTCAAGAAGCAGATGGCAGCAGGAGTTCCGTTCGCAGTGGGATCAGACGTCGGTCCATTCCCGCATGGCACGCAGGCTCGCGAACTGGTGCTGATGGCAAAGTACGGCATGTCCAACGCGGATGTGCTCCGCGCAGACATGCTGAATGGCGCGAAGCTGCTTGGGTGGGAGAACGACATCGGTCAGATCAAGGCTGGCTTCGACGCGGACATCATCGCGGTGCCGGGCGATCCTCTCGTGGACATCTCCGCGACGGAACACGTTGTCTTCGTCATGAAGAACGGAGAGGTGCTGCGGCGATGAGCGATGGGCCCGCGGGCACCTCATCTGCGCCGGTGGGCAGCCTGCCCGTCTGCGTGAAGTGCGGCGGCGCACTGGAGCGTGTGCGGCGCACCAGCTTCTTACAGGAGAGGATCATGCCCCTGTTCGATCGCTATCCGTGGCGCTGCGTGCTGTGCCACGACATCACCTATCGCACCGCGCGTCACCGGCGCGCACTGCGCAGGGAACACGGCGTGGCGGAGTAAGGCTGCCCTAGGTAGCACGGTGGGCCAACTCTTCCCATCGCGCGTACAGCACCGCAACCTCAGCCTGTGCTTCTGCCTGCTGCGTCAGCGTTGTCTGCAATGACACGGCATCGATGACGATCACGGGATTGGCCAGCGCAATCTCTGCCGCGGCCACGCGCGCTTCGGCATCGGCGATGCGGTCCTCCAGCGTGCTCCACTCGCGCTGCTCCATGTAGCTGAGCTTCTTCTTCGTGGCCGGCTCAGGCGAAGCTGGCTGTGGTGCGTCGTCCTGCATTTTCGCGACGGGAGCGCCGGCCTGCATCCAGTCTTCCCACTGCGCAAAGTCGGCGAACTGTGCCGCGTTGCCCTTGCCGTCGAGTCCGAGCACGGTCGTGCTGACGCGGTTCAGCATGTAGCGGTCGTGCGTGACGAGCACAAGCGCGCCAGGATATTCCAGCAGGTTCTCCTCGAGCAGCTCCAGCGTCGGGATGTCGAGGTCGTTTGTCGGCTCGTCGAGCAGCAGCAGATCGGCAGGCTGCAGCATCAGCCGCGCAATGAGTACACGGGCACGCTCGCCGCCGCTCAGCCGCTCCACAGGCTGGTTTAACTGCTCGCCCGTAAAGAGGAAGCGTGATGCCCAGCTTGCCACATGGATGACGCGGCCGTTGTGCGTGACGGAATCGCCTTCGGGCGCCAGCGCACGGCGCAGTGTGAGCTTCGGATCGATCTCGCGTGCCTGCGAGAAGTAGACGACCCGCAGCATGTTGGCCAGCTTGAGCGTTCCGCTTGCAGGCTGCAGCTCGCCCGTCAGCAGACGCAGCAGGGAAGTCTTGCCGCTGCCATTGGGACCGACCAGGCCGACCCGTGTGCCGGCGGTCAAGACAAAGTTAAGGTTGCGAACGATCTCACGCTCATCGAAACGAAGGCTCACGTGCTCAAGCTCGACCAGCCGCTTGGTCTGACGGTCGGTTGCGTTGAAGTCGATGCCCGCGGTGGAGCGCTGCGTGCGCGCGTTCACGTCGGCCAGTTCGCCGATCATCTCGTGCGCGCGGTCGATGCGTGCCTTGCTCTTGGTGGTGCGCGCCTTGGGTCCGCGGCGCAGCCACTCGATCTCTGTTTTGACGCGGTTCTTCAGGCTTTCCTGCTGCTTCGACTGCGCCGCAAGGTGCAGATCCCGCTCTTGGAGAAACTCTGAATAGGCGCCATGCACGCGCAGGATGCCGTCGGCGTAAACACGGTTCAGCTCGACTGTTTCGTTCGACACGGCCTCAAGAAAGTAACGATCATGCGAGACGATGACGCAGGCGCAGCTCACCATCGCCAGCAGCTCTTCGAGCCACTCGATGCCTTGCAGGTCGAGGTGGTTTGTCGGTTCGTCGAGCAGCAGCACGTCCGGCTCTGAGATCACGCCTTCCACGATGGCAAGCCGCTTGCGCCAGCCGCCGGAGAGCTTCGCCGCCTCTGCCGTATCGTCTTCAAAGCCGGCACGGCCCGTGGTCTCGCGCAGGCGCTGTTCGTGTTCGTCTTCCGGCACATGGGCTATCTGCAGTGCGTGCTCCAGCACTTCGCGCACGGTCAAGCCGGGCTTGAACTCACTGTTCTGCTGCACCGTCGCGACACGCGCTCGCTTGCGCACGGCGACCTCGCCGCCGTCGGCGTCTTCGCGTCCGGCGAGGATGGCAAGCAGCGTCGATTTGCCCGCGCCGTTCGGTCCCACCATGCCGATCCGCTCGCCGTCGGAGACGGTCAGTGAAACGTCCTGGAACAACACGCGCGCGCCGTAGCGTTTGCTGACAGACTGCGCATTTAAGATGGGCGGCATTTCTTTAGTTTACCGGGAGGGCGACTATGCCTCTGCAAAGCAAAGCATTCCTCTCTCAGTGCCTCGCACGACCTGTCATTTCGACCGGAGCAGGACGGCTGTATCGTCCTGCGTAGCGGAGAAACCTGCTTTTTGCTGCCGCCGGGGAGCGTGGAACAGCAGGTTTCTCCACTCCGCTTCGCTCCGGTCGAAATGACAGGTTTGTGGCGAGGTGAAGAGTGAGAACAGCAGG
>CAZZVI010000301.1:0-3760 GCA_964657335.1 uncultured Terriglobus sp. | reverse complement strand
AGGTCGTCGCGATCAACCGCGTGACCAAGGTCGTCAAGGGTGGTAAGAACATGTCCTTCGCGGCACTCGTCGTGATCGGCGACGCGGACCAGGGCGTGGTCGGGTATGGCAGCGGTAAGGCGAAGGAAGTGCCGCAGGCAATTCGCAAGGGCATTGAGGCCGCGAAGAAGAACCTGCACCGCGTGAACCTGACCGAGACCACGATTCCGCATCTGGTGCTGGGCCGTTTTGGTTCGGGACAGGTGTTGCTGAAGCCGGCTCCGGAAGGTACGGGCGTGATCGCCGGCGGCGCTGTGCGCGCGGTGATGACCTCGGCCGGCGTGCAGAACGTGCTGACGAAGTCGCTCGGTTCGGCAAACCCGCACAACGTGATCAAGGCGACGTTTGACGCGCTGGCACAGTTGCGCGACAAGGCGCAGGTTGCCGCGCTGCGTGGCAAGGATATTTCGGAGCTGTAATCGTTGTTCGTTGTTCGTTCTTCGTTGGTGCGCAAGGGCTGCCGACAGAAGAACGAGCAACGAGAAACGAACAACGAGGAGAAGAGCAATGGCAGAAGCAACGGGCAAGATCAAAATCCAGTACTACCGTTCGAAGATTGCGACGCCGGTGAAGCATAAGCTGGTGGTCAAGGGGCTCGGATTCACGCGGCTCAACCAGATCGTTGAGCGCGAAGACACGCCGTCGATCCGCGGCATGGTTGCGGCGATCCCGCACCTCGTGCGCGTAGTAGAGTAAGCACTTCGTGCGGTTCTCGACACCGCTCACGCGGTGTGGGTTCCGCAGACGGAACATCACGAGTCTGGGATTTACCGGGCGATAACATCGCTGACTTAGAAAACAAGTCAGCAGCCGCGGAAAGTATCAGCGGCAAATTGCGAGTCGGAGCTTTTCCAATTCCGGCGTTAGCGAGGAAAGTACTATGGCACTGAATCTATCGAACCTTGGCGCGCCCAAGGGAGCAAACAGCAACAAGAAGCGTGTTGGTCGCGGTATGGGCTCGGGCATGGGTAAGACGTCGACGCGCGGCCATGACGGTCAGCGTTCGCGCTCCGGTTCGCGCATGATGCGCGGCTTTGAAGGCGGCCAGATGCCGCTGCACCGCCGTCTACCGAAGCGTGGCTTCACCAACATCTTCCGCCAGGAGTACCAGGTGCTGAGCCTGGACACCATCGAGCTCTTCGCAGCAACGAAGAACGAGACGGAGCTGACGCTGGACAAGATGAAGGCGCTCGGCCTGCTGAAGAAGAAGAACGGCCTGATCAAGGTGCTGGCCAACGGCGAGATCAACATGGCCGTGACGGTCTACGCGCACAAGTTCTCCAAAGCCGCGCAGGAAGCGATCGAGAAGGCCGGCGGCAAGGCTGTCGTGCTCGGCGGCGCGCCCGCGGAAACGCCCGCGGCGTAGAATCAGGCCACGCGACTTTCATAGAAGAGGTCGGGCCGCGAGGCTCGGCCTTCTCCTGTAGGACACACGCAAGTTCGTAGCAAGGGCCAGCATGGCCTGACTGGAAACCACCGCCCGATGTTCGACAAGATTGCCAACATCTTCCGCATTCCTGAGCTGCGCACGCGCGTGCTGTTTACGCTTGGGCTGCTTGCCGTCTACCGCCTGGGCGGCCACATTCCCACCCCGGGCATCAACGCTGAACTGCTGGCGCAGTACTTCGCGCAGAATGCGGGATCCTCGCTTGGCCTCGTTGACCTCTTCACCGGCGGATCGCTGCGCCGCCTGACGATCTTCGCGCTCGGCATCATGCCGTACATCACGGCGTCGATCATCTTCCAGCTGCTCACGGTCATCTACGAGCCGCTTGCCAAGCTGCAAAAGGAAGGCGAAGTCGGCCGCCGCAAGATCACGCAGTGGACGCGCTACGTCACCGTTCTGCTGGCGATCGTGCAGTCCTTTGCGATCGCGCTGACGCTGACAAAATCGACAACTGGCGCACCCATGGTCACCATGAGCTCGGGCAAGTTCATCGCGCTCTGCGTGCTGACGCTGACGACCGGCACGGCATTCATCATGTGGCTGGGTGAGCAGATCACGGAACGCGGCATCGGCAACGGCATGTCCCTGCTGATCTTTACCGGCATTGTGGCCGGCCTGCCGAACGGCATCAACGATCTCTACGAAAAGGCGCGCGATGGCGCATGGGGCGGCTTTACGCCGCTGGCGATTGCCATCCTGATCGCCGCCATGGTGGGCGTGGTCTACTTCATCGTGTTTGTCGAGCGATCGGAGCGGCGCATTCCGGTGCAGTACGCCAAGCGCATTGTGGGTCGCAAGATGATGGGCGGACAGTCGACCCACCTTCCGCTCAAGGTGAACTCCGGCGGCGTGATGCCGGTGATCTTTGCCAGCTCGATCCTGTCGGCTCCGCTGCTGTTTGCGAACACCGCCTTTGTGCAGGGACATACGTTCTTCCGCACGATTGCAGACGGTCTGAAGCCGGGCGAGCCCTGGTACCAGCTGCTGAGCATGGCCGCGATCATCTTCTTCGCGTACTTCTACATCTCGATCGTCTTCCGGCCGGACGACATCGCGGACAACCTGCGGAAGTATGGCGGCTTTATTCCCGGCATCCGTCCGGGCCGCCGCACCAGCGACTTTATCAACGACATCCTGACGCGCATCACGCTGGTCGGAGCGTTCTACCTCATCGTCATCCAGCTGATTCCGCAGATGCTGATCTCCGGTATCCACCTGAACCACCTGTGGCTGATCGGGCCGGTCTTCGACCGCCTGCCCAGCTGGCTGACCAATGGCCTCGGCGTGAACTTCTACTTTGGCGGCACGTCGCTGCTGATCGTAGTGGGTGTTGCGATGGACACGGTACAGCAGGTCGAGTCGCAGCTGATTATGCGGCACTACGACGGCTTCACCCCGAAGAGCGGCCGCACCCGCGGACGGCGGAGCTGGTAGCCGGGCCGTGGCGGATGCAAGTCATCAATCTGAACCGTCCTTCGTTCCCGGACCGATCCTTCTGCTGGGAGCGCCCGGCGTGGGCAAGGGAACGCAGGCACAGATCCTCATGGAGCGCTGGGGCATTCCCCAGGTTTCGACCGGCGACCTGATCCGCGAGAACATTCGGCAGGGTACCGCCGTCGGCCTGCGGTTCAAGGAAATGGTGGCGTCCGGGACACTGGTTCCGGATGAAATCGTCAACGAGATGGTCGCGGACCGGGTCGCGATGGCCGATTGCGAGCGCGGCTACGTTCTGGATGGCTTTCCCCGGACGGTAGGACAGGCGGACTGGCTCGACCGGCATCTTGAGGCGGAACGGGTCGTCGATGGGAAGCAACTCGCCCGGGGAGACTTCGGCTATGGCGCGAGCCTCGACATTATTGCAGTCTCCATAGAAGTTCGGTATGATGAGTTGTTGCGTCGCATCACGGGGCGGCGCACCGGTCCGGTATCGAAACGGATCTACAACATCTACACCAATCCGCCAGTCAGCCCCGGCGTGTGTGATGTGGATGGCGAGCCGCTGGTGCAGCGGCCAGACGACACGGAAGAGGTTTTCGCCGAGCGCATGAGAGCGTTCTGGGAACTCACCGCGCCGGTGATCGAGCACTACCGTGGCCTCGGCAGGTTTGAGGTAGTCGATGGAGAGCAGACCGTTGAGACCGTGACGGGGAGCATCGTCGCGGCGCTGGAGCGTCTGCGGCGTGAGGGCATGTAAGCGGGACGAATGGCGATCGCGATCAAGACAGCGCAGGAGATCGAAAAGATGCGCGCCAGCGGCGTGATCCTGCGGCAGGT
>CAZZVI010000300.1:0-3767 GCA_964657335.1 uncultured Terriglobus sp. | reverse complement strand
GTGGTGGGCGGTGACGGTTTCGAACCGCCGACCCTCTCGGTGTAAACGAGACGCTCTACCGCTGAGCTAACCGCCCCCTGCGCCGCCCTAGTTGACGGCGTCCTTCAGCCCCTTGCCCGGCTTGAACCGCACCGAGGTGGAGGCTGGGATGTCAATCTCCTCCCCCGTACGCGGGTTGCGGCCTTTGGTCGCCTTGCGGTCGGCCACAACGAAGCTGCCGAAACCGGTCAACCGGACTTCCTGCTTGCTCTTGAGCGCCGTCTCGATCACCGCAAACACCGCATCGACGGCCTGGGTCACCGAAGCCCTCGGCATGTCCGTCTCCTGGGCGACCGCCGCGATCAAATCAATCTTGTTCATAGGTTTGCTCACGAAGCATCCTCTCCGATCAATGGCCGGGTGTGCCGCACCACGACGAAACCGTGCGGCAGTCATTTCCAGTTCTCAAGATCGTCAACGAAGCATGAGCAGGCGCGGGCGACAACCGCCGATTCGGCATGCCGAACCCGGCTGGCCTACCCAAAACAGGCAGGCCAGCCGGGCGGCGGCATCAATGCGTCAGAGAAGCAACCGCAGCCGCGGAAGGCTGGCTGACCGGCTCGGTCGGCTCCTCCCACTCGATCGCAACAGGCGGACGCGACAAGGCACGGGCAATGACGTCGTCAACGTGAGCGACCGGAATAATCTTCAGGTTCTTCTTCACGTTATCCGGGATGTCAGCCAGATCCTTCTCATTGTCCTTCGGTATGAAGACAGTGGTGATGCCGGACCGCAACGCTGCCAGCATCTTCTCCTTCAGCCCGCCGATCGGCAGCACACGGCCACGCAGGGTAATCTCACCCGTCATGGCGATATCACGCCGGATCGGGATGCCGGTCAGCACGCTCACAAGGCTCGTGGCCATTGCGACACCGGCGGACGGACCGTCCTTCGGGGTCGCACCTTCGGGCACGTGGACGTGAATGTCCCGCTTCTCGAACAATGTCGGCTTGATGCCAAAGCTCGTCGCCCGGCTGCGCACGTAGCTGAGTGCGGCCGATACGCTCTCCTGCATCACGTCGCCCAGCTTGCCGGTGTATTTCAGGTTACCCTTACCCGGCAGCAGCACGCTTTCAATCGTCAGTATCTCGCCGCCAACCTCGGTCCAGGCCAAGCCGGTGACGACACCGACCATGTCCTCATCCTCGGTTTCGCCGTAGCGGAACACCCGCACGCCCGCGAACTTGTCGAGGTTCTTGCGTGTGAAGGCGACCTTCTTGGCCTTTTTGGTGACGATCTCCATCACCGCCTTGCGGGCCAGTTTGGCGATCTCGCGCTCCAGTGAGCGCACCCCAGCCTCCCGCGTGTAGTAACGGATCAGATCGTGCAGCGCATCGTCGCTGATCGCCCACTCGTCAGGCTTCAGTCCGTTGGCCTCGCCCTGCTTGGCGACCAGGTGGCGCTTGGCGATCTCCACCTTCTCATCCTCGGTGTAGCCGGGGATGCGAATGATCTCCATGCGGTCAAGCAGTGGCTGGGGCATCCGCAGACTGTTGGCCGTGGTGATGAACATCACGTCCGACAGATCGTAATCGACCTCGAGGTAGTGGTCGGCGAAGGTCGCGTTCTGCTCAGGATCGAGCACCTCCAGCAGCGCGGAGGACGGATCGCCCCGCCAGTCCGCACCCAGCTTGTCGATTTCGTCCAGCAGGAACAGCGGGTTGGAGGATTTTGCCTTCTTCATGCCCTGGATGACCTTGCCCGGCATCGAGCCGATATAGGTCCGGCGATGACCGCGCACTTCCGCCTCGTCCCGGACACCGCCGAGCGACATGCGAACGAAGTTGCGGCCAGTGGCCTTGGCAATGGACTTACCGAGCGAGGTCTTGCCGACGCCGGGTGGTCCGACCAGGCACAAGATTGGGCCGCGGATTTTGGGTGAACGCCCCTGGACGGCTAGGTATTCGAGGATACGCTCCTTCACCTTGTCCAAGCCGTAGTGGTCGTCATCCAGCACCTGCTTGGCGATGACCACGTCGTTGCGGGCCTTGGAACGCTTCTTCCAGGGGATCGACAGCATCCAATCCAGGTAGTTACGCACCACCGTCGCCTCGGCGGACATCGGGCTCATCGTGCGCAGCTTCTTCAGCTCCGCCAGCGCCTTGTCGCGTGCTTCCTTCGTGAATTTGGTCTTCTTGATGCGATCCTCGAGTTCGGCGGTTTCGTCCTTGCCGTCCTCTCCCTCGCCAAGCTCCTTCTGGATCGCCTTGAGCTGCTCGTTCAGGTAGTACTCGCGCTGCGTCTTCTCCATCTGCCGCTTGACGCGGTTGCGGATGCGCTTCTCGACCTGGAGCACACCGATCTCGGACTCCATGTGTCCGAACACCCGCTCCAGCCGCTCACCCACCGGCGCGGTTTCCAGCAGCTCCTGCTTTTCGGCAATCTTGAGGTTCAGGTGGCTCGCGATGGTATCAGCGAGCTTGGTGGGCTCATCGATACCATTCAGCGAAACAAGCACTTCCGGCGCGATCTTCTTGTTGAGCTTAATATATTGCTCAAACTGGCTGATCACCGTCCGGCCGAGCGCCTCGAGTTCCGCCTTATCGGCATCCTTGTCCGGCATCGGCTCGGTGTAAGCCTCGAAATACGCCTCCGTCTCTTTGAAGGACGTGATGCGGGCGCGCCGGCCGCCTTCGACCAGCACCTTCACCGTGCCGTCCGGCAGCTTCAGCAACTGCAGGATCGTGGAAACGGTGCCAATACGGAAGATATCGTCCGCGGTCGGCTCGTCCTGGGCGGCGTTCTTTTGCGCAACAAGCAGAATCTGCTTGTCTTCCTTCATCACCGCCTCGAGTGCGCGGACAGACTTCTCGCGACCGACAAACAGCGGCACGATCATGTGCGGAAAGACGACGATATCGCGTAACGGAAGTACAGCCAGCTCACCGCCTGGAGTACTTTGCGCGGGTCGCGCCTTATCGGAGTCAGACATAAAGACCTCCTATTGGACAGTCAGGCGATGGGCGCCCAGCTTGGCACGCCCTTCCGCTGGGATGGGGTGAAAACCCGTCCACTAGGCCGATATCGCGTTACCGGCCTCCAGCGCCAAGATCTTGTAATGGCGCCGTGTGGGACAGGCGTCCGTTAGGCGCCCTCTGCGCGTTCTTTCCCGTAGGTGAACAGCGGATTTGCGCGCCCCTCGGCAACCTCACGATTGACGACAACCTCCTCCACGCCATCCAGACCCGGCAGATCGAACATGGTGGAGAGCAGGATCGACTCCATGATCGAGCGTAGGCCGCGTGCGCCGGTCTTGCGGGCGATCGCTCGAGTTGCGACCGAGCGTAGCGCGTCGTCCGTGAAGGAGAGCTTTACCCCCTCCATCTCAAAGAGCCGGCCGTACTGCTTGACCAGGGCATTCTTGGGCTTGGTGAGGATCTCCATCAGAGCACCCTCATCCAGGTCCTCGAGAGTGGCGACGACGGGTAGCCGGCCGATAAACTCGGGGATCAGGCCGAAGCGGAGCAGGTCCTCGGGCTCGACCTCCCGCAAGATGGCGCCTGTCCGGCGTTCGTCCGGCGAGCGAACATCGGCGCCATAGCCGATGCCGCTGCCCTTGCCGCGCGCGCCGATGATCTTCTCCAACCCGGCAAACGCGCCACCGCAGATGAACAGGATGTTCGTCGTATCCACCTGCAGGAATTCCTGCTGAGGATGCTTGCGGCCGCCCTGCGGCGGCACGGATGCAACGGTCCCTTCCATGATCTTGAGTAGGGCCTGCTGAACGC
>CAZZVI010000299.1:0-3784 GCA_964657335.1 uncultured Terriglobus sp. | reverse complement strand
GGAGGTTGCGGGATGACAAACGTTTGGAGGCTGCGGGAGGATGAATCGTTAAAGGAGAGGATGAACGTTCAGCCGCGGATGCGGGCGGCAAGCGGGACGCGGCGTCCGTTGCCGAAGCTCTTCGCGGTCACCTTCAGCACGGGCGCGGCCTGCTGGCGCTTGTACTCGCTCCGTTCGACGAGGCGAAGCACCTGGTCGACGCGCTCCAGCGGAAGGCGGAGCGATTCGGCGATCTCTGTTGCTGACTCGTAGCGCTCCACGTATGCCTGCAGGATCGGGTCGAGCACCTCGTATGGCGGCAGCGAATCGGTATCCACCTGGCCGGGCCGCAGCTCGGCGGAGGGCGGCTTGGTGATGGTGTTCTCTGGAATGACCTCGCGTTCGCGGTTAGCGTAGCGGGCGAGTTCGTACACGCGTGTCTTCCACACGTCGCCAATGACCGCGAGCGCGCCGACCATGTCGCCGTAGAGCGTGCAATAGCCCGTGGACATCTCGCTCTTGTTGCCGGTGGTCAGCACCAGCGCGCCGAACTTGTTGGAGAGCGCCATCAGCAGAACGCCGCGCGTGCGCGACTGCAGGTTCTCTTCCGCGAGGCCGAAGGGTGTTCCCGCGAACATGGGTTCCAACGCTTTCGACAACACGGTGAAGCTGTCGTGAATCGCGATCAGCTGGAAGCGAATGCCAAGCCGCGTGGCGAGTTCGCGCGCATCGTCCACCGATCCGGTCGAGGAGAACTCGCTCGGCATGCCGATGCCGGTCACATTCCCCGCGCCGAGAGCCTCTACCGCGATGGCGGCGACCACCGCCGAGTCGATACCGCCACTCAGGCCGATGAGCGCCTTGGAGAAGCCGGATTTGCGGACGTAATCGCGCACGCCCAGCACCAGCGCCTGCCATGCCGCCTCCGCGCCGTCCTGCGTGGGCAGAACGGCGGATGGAGCCTTCTGATCTTCGGTGTCGAAGAGCACGAAGTCTTCGCGAAAGCTGGCCGCGGCCGCGACGGGATCGCCGCTTGCGTTCACCGCGAAGGAAGCGCCGTCAAAGATGAGGCTGTCGTTGCCACCCACCTGCGCGACCATCAGCGCGGGTACGCCGTGGCGCTTTGCCAGCGCGCCGATCATGCTTCGGCGCACTGCCTGCTTGCCCTCCCAATACGGCGAGGCGGACAGGTTGATGAGCAGGGTCGGCTTCCGGCCGTCGAGCGTCTGTGCCATCAACTTTTCGACGGGATCGTTGCTGTAGAGGCGCTCGGGCCAGAAGTCCTTGTCGTTCCAGGCGTCCTCGCAGACCGTGATCGCCAGCACCTCGCCGCCGAAGGCGAACAAGGCCTGCGACTCCGCCGGCTGAAAGTAGCGCTGCTCGTCGAAGACGTCGTAGAACGGCAGCAGCATCTTGGTCTGGATGAACTGCACGGCCCCGCCGAAGCAGAGGGCTGCCACGTTGCGGGCGCGCTTGCCGGGACGCGTTTCGGAGCGGAGGACTGTGCCGCACAGGATTGCGGGCATGCCGGGCCTGGCGGTCGCTTCGGCGATTTCTGTCAAAGCGCGTTCGGCACGCAGCAGGAAATTCTCGTTCTCAATCAGGTCCTGCGGAGGGTAGCCGGGGATGGCAAGCTCGGGATAGATGCAAAGGTCTGAGCCGTGTTCGCCCGCCTTTGCCGCGGTGCTCAGGATGCGCGCGGTGTTGCCGGCAAAGTCGCCGACCGTTGGGTTCAGTTGGAAGAGCGCGATCTTCACAGATCCAGTTTACCGGGCGGCCAAAGGGTGTTCCTACTCGCCGGTGCCGCCGATGACGACGCTGACCGTTCGCACCAGGATCTTGAGATCGAGCCAGAGATTCCAATTGTCCACGTAGGCCGTGTCGAGCGAGATGTAGCTGTCGAAGGAGGGGTCCTGCCGCGCTTCCACCTGCCACAGGCCGGTAATGCCGGGCAGCACGTCGAGCCGGCGCAGGTGCGACAGGTCGTAGCGCTCCACCTCTGCCGCGATCGGCGGACGCGGACCCACCATGCTCATATCGCCGCGAAGAACGTTAAAAAACTGCGGGATTTCGTCGAGGGAGTACTTGCGCAGTAGGCGGCCCACCCGCGTGATGCGCGGATCGTTCGACATCTTGAAGAGGATGCCGTCGCGCTCGTTCAGATGGGCGAGCTTCTCCTTCAATTCATCTGCATTCACCACCATGGTGCGGAACTTCATGCAGTCGAAGGTGCGGCCCTTGCGCCCGACGCGGCGCGCCTTGTACAGAACCGGGCCCTTGGAATCGATGCGGATCGCGAGCGCCAGCACCAGCAGCAGCGGAGAGAGCAGGAGCAGGGCGATCGACGCCAGGGTCAGATCGAGGACGCGCTTCATCATGAAGGCGCCCGCGGGAAAGTCACGCCGGTGTAGCGGAATGGTTGGAAACTGACCGACGTACTCCACGGGCGCGTTCCACGCCAGGCCGTCATAGAGATCGGGTACGACGCGGACGTCGATACCCATCTCGCGCGCTTCGTTCACCAGGGTGATGACCATCTTCTTGTCGGCGGGGACGGAGAAGAAGATCTCGTCGATGAACAGCGCGCGTGCCAGCCCAAGGCAGTTGCTCACGTCGCCGATGATGTCGGCATCGCCCGATTCCGCCTCCGGTTCGGTCAGCGAGACGAATCCGCGGAAGCGAAAGCCGAGGTGCCGCATGGATTCCAGGTGATTGCGCAGCGCGTGCGCCACGCGGCCCGCACCGACGATAAGCACGTTGCGGGTGTCCATGCCTTCGCGGAAGCGGGTGTAGACCATGGAACGCCAGAGTGCCCGGCGGGCGCACAGCATTGCCCCGGTCAGCAGGACCGACAGGATGATCGCAATGCGGGAGAGATGCTCGCCGCGGGAGAGATAGATGGTGCCGCACAGGATCAGGCCCGCGACCAAGGTCGCCTGCAGCGTCATGCGCTGCTCATTCAGGCCGCTGCGGTTCTGGATGGGGCCGTAGAGTCCATACGATCGTGTGAAAAAGATCAGGCAGCCCGCGAACCAGGCCATGTAGCCGCCAAAGCCGCTCCACATGGCGGGAAGGACGCGATTGTCCATCAGCTCGCCGCTGGCGTCGGACACGTCGAGGCGGAAGCGCATGGCGAGCATGCTGGCGACCAGAACCGTCAGCACATCAAACGCGACCCATGCGCCGCTGGTCACACTGGTGCGCTCGAGGATACCTGAACTGTTGCCGGCGGCTGAGCCGCGCGACCTGGAGGGCCGTGCAACTCCAGAGATTTCCTGCGCGTAGTCACGAGCTTGCATCGTTGCCTCTTCGGCAGAACCCGCGTGAGCGGAAAATTGCAACCTATTACGACGTAAGCAGGATGTGTGGGCGGACCGTGGGAACGGAGTGTTTTCCTGCTTGTTTTGGACAGCATAAGCTTTACGTCTGCTGCCCGACATTCGGTTTCGAACTCTAGATGGCTTCTTTGGTCCTATTGTCCCATATCGGTTGACCGTGCGCCTGCAATGTTCTGATGTGCTGGGGTATGCTGCGTCAGGTGAGCGCTCCGGTACGGCTGATTGTAAATGCGGACGACTTTGGCCTGACCGCCGGCGTGAATCGAGCCATCGCTGAGCTTGCGACGGGCGGAGCGGTCCGTTCCGCGACACTGATGGCCGATGGTGCAGCCTTTCAGGACGCTGTTGGAAGGTCCTCCGCCTGTTCGGCACTAGGGGTAGGGTGCCATGTTGTCCTGGTGGATGGGACTGCAAGCGCTCCCCCGTCGACGATTCCGACACTCGCCGAGCGGGACGGTATGCTACGG
>CAZZVI010000298.1:0-3820 GCA_964657335.1 uncultured Terriglobus sp. | reverse complement strand
GACCGCTCGCGTAAGGGCAACCTTGTGGACTACGGTTTCCGCCTGCCGTCCGCGATGGATAATCGGCCACTGAAGTTCGATGAATTTGAGACGCGCACGGGGCAGATCATTTATGTGTCGGCAACGCCGGGACCGTACGAACTGACGATGACTGCCGGCGTGGTGACGGAGCAGATCATTCGGCCGACCGGACTGATCGATCCGCCGGTCGAGATAAGGCCGATCAAGGGCCAAATTGATGATCTGCTGGCGGAGATCCGCGACCGTGTTGAAAAGAACGAGCGTGTTCTGGTAACTACCTTAACCAAGCGCATGGCCGAGGACTTGTCCGGCTATTACACCGAGGTGGGCGTGAAGTGCCGCTACATGCACTCGGAGATTGAAACGCTGGAGCGCGTGAAGCTGCTGCGCGATCTGCGGCGCGGTGAGTATGACGTGCTGATCGGCATCAACCTGCTGCGCGAAGGGCTCGACCTGCCGGAGGTTTCGCTGGTCGCGATTCTCGACGCGGACAAGGAGGGCTTTCTGCGCTCGCAGGGATCGCTCATCCAGACGATCGGCCGCGCCGCGCGGCATCTGCACGGCCGAGCCATCCTGTATGCGGACGTGATGACCGACAGTATGAAGCGCGCGCTGGATGAGACCTCGCGACGCCGCGAGAAGCAGCAGGCCTACAACGAAGAGCACGGCATTACGCCGCGTTCGGTCATCAGCACCATCGGCGAGTCGCTCGTCGGCATCGCGGAAGCCGATTACGTCGATGTCACGCTCGAAGACGGAGGCGTGCCGGAGTTCACCACGCAGCAGGAGCTCGACAAGCACATTGCCGGCATGGAGACGGACATGCGCAACGCAGCGAAGAACTTCGAATTCGAAAAGGCGGCGAAACTGCGCGATGCCATAAAGGAACTGCGCACGAAAGAGTTCTTCTTCTCGTAAATCCAGGGCGTCCATGGGTCCCGTCTGCGTGCCACAATGCGTTGGTGTCCGGGCCCATGAGAGTCATCCGAGCTCACCCGCGCCGCAGATGCAGGTTGCGTTGCGCGGCGTTGACCTTTGTTGTGACGTGGTTCGCAGGGCTGCCGTCGTGGGGGCAGGTGACGCTTGTGCTGACTCCCGGCAGCAGCATAGGCACGCTTGCGGGCAGCGGAGCCGATGGGCCGACTACGGCAGGTACCGCAACCACTTCCCTGCTCGGATCTCCGCAGGGCGTTGCGTATGACGCGGCAGGCAATCTCTACATCGCCGACGCGCGCAACCACCAGGTCACACGGGTAGACACGGCAGGCCAGCTCACCATTGTCGCCGGCACCGGCAGGCAGGGCTTTGCCGGCGACGGCGGCGCGGCGACCGCGGCGGAGTTGAACGCACCTACCGGTCTCGCCATCGATGCGAGCGGAAACGTGTACCTCGCCGACACCGGCAATCATCGTGTGCGGCGCATCGGTACGGACGGAACGATCACAACCGTCGCGGGCTCAGGCGTTGCCGGTTTCAGCGGCGACGGAGGCGCAGCCACGGCGGCTCGGCTGCGCTTCCCTTCCGCGCTTGCGGTCGACGGCAGTGGCGCGGTGTACATCGCGGACGCGGGCAATCACCGCATTCGCAAGCTGGCGATCGATGGCTCCATCAATACCATTGCCGGCAGCGGCAGCGATGGCGATGACGGTGATGGAGGCCCGGCGCTTGCCGCTTCCTTTGAGGGTCCCGGCGGACTCACGCTGCTGCCCGATGGGCGCCTGCTGATTGCAGATCGCACAGCTCGCCGCATCCGTTCGCTGAACCCTGACGGCACGATCAGCGCGTATAGCCCGGGTACCACGCTGACGCTACGTCGGCCAACCGGACTTGCGAACGATGCTGCAGGGACTGTTTCCATCGCCGATGCGGCGAGTCAGCAGGTGCTGCAGGGCAGCGCGGATGGCGGATCAGTGTATGCAGGCACTGGCGAGCAGGGCACGCTTGTCGCGGGCGCTCCCCTGGCGACGCCGCTCGATACGCCCGCGATGGTCGCCGTGCGCTCCAATGGCGACCTTGCGGTGAGCGATCGCCGCAACCACCAGGTACAGAGGATCGCGCTGCCTTCGCTGGCGTTCGGCAACGTTCCCGCGGGCAGCAGCAGCGCGGCGCATACGCTGACGCTGCTGAATGGCGGAGATGATCCCTTGCAGGTGCTCGCGGTCGATCTGCCCAGTGGCTTTGCGCTTGCGCCAGGCGGGTCCTGCGCGATTGCGCCGTTCACGCTGACGGCGGCCGCGCAATGCACGCTGTCGATCCTGTTTGCGCCTGTGGCACAGGGCAGCGCGAATGGACTGGCGCGCGTGCGCTTGAATGGAGCCGCGCCGCAGTCGCTGCTGCTGACCGGCACCGGGTCGGCGAACGGAACGCTCGCAAGCAGCGCCACCGCGCTGAGCACCGGGGGCAGTATTGCGTATGCTGGAACGCCCGTGACGCTGACTGCAACCGTAGCGGGATCGCTGCTGCGCCCGCCCGCCGGAAACATCACGTTCATGGACGGCAGCACGCCGCTTGCGATGGTTCCGCTGGTGAACAGCGCCGGGAGCTTTTCCTCTTCCGGCTTGCAAACAGGACAGCACACGCTCGGTGCCGTCTACAGCGGAGATGCGGTGTACAGCGCCAGCACCTCAGCCGGCGTAAGCGTCACCGTGGTGCCTGCACCGGACTTCACCTTCGCCGCCGCGGCGAAGAGCTACAGCGGCACGTCCGGCGGCACGATTACTGTGCCCATGACGGTCGTGCCAATCAACGGCACGCTGAATCATGCCGTGCAATTTGCCGCCTCCGGCCTGCCTGCGGGAGCCACCGCGGTCTTTGCTCCGGCAACGCTCACGCTGGGCGGCGACTCGGTCAACGTGACGATGACGATTCAGCTGCCGGCGAGCGTCGCAGACCGGCGCGGCGAGCCCACTTTGGTGCCGTTTGCCTGCGCGCTGTTTGCCGGCGTTTTGCTGGCTCGGAGGAAGCGAGTGATCCCGCTGCTCGCTGTTGCGCTGTGCGTGTTGATGACGGCCGGGCTGAGCGGCTGCGGCAGTGGGTTTCGTGCGGGAGTCACGGATGCCACGCTCACCGGAGCGACGGCGCAGACCTCCATCACCGTTGTGACGGCAACAACGACGGGTGTCCTCGGAGCAGCGCTGTCCCACTCGTCGTCCGTCGCTCTGGTGGTGTCGAAGTGAGGCTGTTCGCAGCGGTGTTGATCGTCTTCGTTCTGCCTTGCGCGGCGTGTGCGCAGAACGCTGCGACGGCGAGCGTTGCGACCATCCCGGTGAGCCTGCGCATTGTGGCGACGCAGGCCCGGGAGACACCCGGCTCCTCCACATTTTTTCTGACAGGAGGCGCCGCCGATGCCGCCGTTACAATCATGCCGCGGTTTTCAGCAGCCGTTGAAGTGGGGGGCACAACCACATCGCGAGTGCCCGGTACGTCGCGCGGCCTCAGCACCATCACGCTGCTGGCAGGGCCGCGGATCACGCAGCCGGCGCGGCATCTGTCCTTCTCAGTCCAGGCGCTCTTCGGCGCGGTGCGCGGCTTCGATGCGGACTTCACCAGCGGAACGAATCGCGCCGATACATCGACCGCGTTTGCGTTTGCCGCGGGAGGTTTCGTCGACGTGTCGCTGACACGCGGCATCGCTCTACGCGCGGCGCAGGTGGATTACCTGCAGACGCAACTGCCGAACGGTGCGGACAACCGCCAGGGCGATGTTCGTGTGAGCGCGGGCGTCGTGTTCCACGTCCGCTTACCCAGCACGCGTTAGACCCAAATCACCGACACGCATAAGTGTGGGTGCCCCACGTCT
>CAZZVI010000297.1:1181-3873 GCA_964657335.1 uncultured Terriglobus sp. | reverse complement strand
GTCAGGGTGCGCTCGCCATCGAAACGCGATCCGATGACGTGGACGTGATCGCCGCGATCAGACCGCTTGACAACGCCATGGCACGCTACGCCGTCGAGGCCGAGCGCGCTTTGCTGCATGCGCTGGGCGGAGGCTGTTCGCTGCCCGTCGGCGCGCTCTGCACGCACGAGGCGCGCGGCGCGAAGCTGCAGAGCGTCGTCACCTCTCCCGATGGCGAGGCCATGGCGACGGTCACACTCTTCGCCCGACATGGCGAAACCGCGGAGCAGCTCGGTACGCGCGCTGCGTATGAGCTCATCGCGCAGGGCGCACGCGAACTGCTGGCCGGCGACTTCGCCATGGCGGCAGCGGAGTAGAGCGTGCCAGCCCCGGATCAGCAGGCAAACGGCGCCCGCAAGCCGCCACGCGTGCTGGTCACGCGCGCTCCGCACCAGGCATCGGCGCTTGGCGATGCGCTCGTCGCGCACGGCCTGCGTGTCGTCTCCATCGCGACCATCGCACTCGCTCCGCCATCAGACCAATACGCCACACTCGACCGCGAGATCACGCGGCTGGATGAGTACGACTGGCTGCTCTTCACCTCGGCCAACGCCGTCGCGGTCTTCGCCGAGCGGCTCGAAGATGAGAAGGTGCCGCTCAGCTGCGGCATCGCCAGCATCGGCGCGGCCACCAGCAAGGCGCTGCGCGAGGCAGGCTTTCCGGTCAAGCTGCAGGCGCAGACCGCCGTCGCCGAGTCACTCGCAAAGGCTCTGCTGCCGCACGCCCGCGACAGCCGCATGCTGCTGGTGCGCGCGGAAACCGGCCGCGACGTTCTGCTCGATCAACTCACCGAAGCGGGAGCCGAGGTCACGCTCGCACCGGCATACCGCACCGTCATCCCACCCGAAGCCGCCGATCGCCTCCGCCGCGAACTGCCCACGGTCGATGCCATCACGTTCACCAGCTCTTCCTCGGTCAGCAATCTCTTTGCGCTGATCGAAAGCGCCGGTCTCACCCTGCCGCCGCACGTCGCACTCGCCTCCATCGGCCCGGTTACCTCAACCACCCTGCGCGAGCACGGCCATACCCCGACGGTCGAATCGCGCGACGCCAGCGTTCCGGCCCTCGCCAGCGCAGTCGCAACGGCGCTGCGGCATATGTGATTTGGGGATCGTGAGAAGCTCAAGTCGAACTCCTCAGACAGGATCAGTGCTGATGCCGCCCAGACATTGTCATTTCGACCGGAAGCCGCGCTGTTCGCGGCTGGAGTGGAGAAACCTGCTGTTTGCCCGGGGTGTCTTTGCTCTCTACGAACAGCAGGTTGCTCCACTGCGCGACGAGAGAGCCGTCGCTCCGGTCGAAATGACAGGTTGTGAAAAAAGGCCAACACAATCGCTATCGATTGTGAGGCTTAATTCTCGCTGGGCCGTTCGACATGATCCACCACCAGGACCTCGACGGGATCCTTCTGCGCCTCCAGCTTCAGCCCAAAGCCCTCCACCACGGTGAAGATCGAAGGCGCACCATCGGCCGATGCGTCCGTACCGGAGTTCTGCATCCGCGGCACCTCCATGTCATACCTTCCCGTCAATCCCGTCTTGTCCACCACCGGCCGACCGGCAGGATAAGCCAGCACCAGAGCCAGAGTCCCCATCGTCGCCCCATACAGATGACGGCTGCCGTTGTCCCCACCGCGGATCGTTCCTCCGCCTCCCGGGACAGACATCGCGTCCGGATACTTCTCGTGAAGAGCATCCAGGCCGGAGATCTCCGCCGGCTTCAGCTTCGGCCCGTTCTTGCCCACCATGATGGCGAAGATGGGCCGGTCCTTTATCTCGCGATGGATCGCCAGCTTGCACCGGTCCGCCAGCAGGGTCTGCAGCATCGCGCGCAGCATCACCTTCTGCCGCGCCGGGTCTTTCCATGCTTCGGCATCCGCATCGCTGATGCGCGCAACGATGTCATACCGCTCCGAAGTCATCCAGTCCGGCATGCCGACGATGCGGTCGCCCAGGCCGATCACAAAGCCAAGAGCATCGCCCGCCGTGGGCGTGTACGCGGTCCCCAGCGCCACGATCAGCGGACAGTTCGTCAGGCGGAATCCGCTCGGCGTCGGCTGCACCTGCTCCGGACTGCACACACCAATGTTGCCGACATTCCTGCGAATGGAAGCTGCATCGAACGCCATGGGTGTACTGGCCGTCTGCGCGCACACGGCCATCGGCGCGGCAACGGTGGCAATTGCAGCCGCCAGACATGCCGCTGCAGTCATGAAGCTCTTCGTCCGATAAGTCGACATGTCTGTCATACGTCCATTCAACGCCAAAGGTTCGACGGAATCGTTGCTGCGACTGAAAGCAGGGCTAGGGGAACCCGACACCGGAGCAGCGGGTTACCAGGCTTTGATCCTCGGCCAAAGTGTACGGAGCGGTGGATGCATCTGTCTGCAGACGAAGATGGTGAATCGCTCGTCCGCACGCGAGTACGCCGTCGCCACACGTCCCGCAGGTTCCACCGAACGAAAGAACTCACGGTCGCCACGGCCATCGCTCCCAAGGACGATCACGCTGCCGCCGTCATACCCGCGCGGACCCCAGATCCAGTACGTCTCGGCCTTGCTGATCGCCGGCGGCAAACCGTAGCGCGGGCCAAAGTAATCGATCGCCGCGGCTTCTCCATAGTTGTTCGCGAAGATGGCGGTCTTCGCCTGATC
>CAZZVI010000297.1:0-1081 GCA_964657335.1 uncultured Terriglobus sp. | reverse complement strand
CCATCGCTCAAGAACGATCGCGCCAGCAGCCATGACGGCCGGATACACCGGCGAGACGTAGTAGTTCTTTGCCTGCGTCGCGAGCAGCAGCAAAAGTACGAACGCCGCCGCGATCCCGATCGACCGCAGCGCCCGGCCTGCCCTGGTACAGAACCACGCGAAACCAGCGAGGAGGAGCGGAACCAGCACGGGGTTCATGATGCGTGCCTGATCGGCAAGGAAGGAGATGGGACCGCGAAGGATGCGCGAGCCGCCCTCCCTCGAGTGCCGTTCGAATTCAAGGAACGGAAATCCGTGCCGGATCAGCCAGACCAGGTTCGGAAGAAAAAGCAGCGTTGCAATCCCGACGGCCGCCAAGAAATAGGGCGTCCTGAGCCACTTGCGCTCCGGCGTGAGCGCAAGACCGAGCAGCAGACCCACGACGGGAAAGAGGATGGAGTACTTGTTTTCGAGGCCCAGCCCTGTCAGCACGCCGATGGCAATCCAGTAGCGTGGATCGCGGCGCAGGATCATGCGCGACGCAGCCCACAACAGCCCCGTCCACAAAAGCGGCTCGAAGGCGTTCATCGTCAGCCAGTGCTGCAGGATCAGGTAGATCGGAACGGCAGCGATGGAGAGCGCAGACAGCGCCTGGGCATAGCGGCCGCCGCCCCACTCCCGCGCAATTCGGGCCGTCATCCAGACCAGAACGCCGCTCGCCACGGCAGGCAGCAGGCGCAGGGCAAGCAGTGACGATCCCAGCGTGTGAAGAACCGCCCACGTGATCCATGCGATCAGCGGCGGATGATCCACATAACCCGCGCTCAGGTGCCGGGCACACGCGATGTAGTACAGCTCATCGCGAAAGATGCCGTAGCGAGTCGCTGTCAGCAGGTGAGCAAGAACGGCACAACACGCAATGACAAGGACGGCAGGCGAGCTTTGGCTGTTCGCCTGAAGTTTCTTCGTAGCCAAAACGCGAACACCCTCCTTATCAATTTCGCAGGGAACGCGCCTGCAGCCGCCGAAGTAGAAGCACCGAAGACGTTTCGCAGAAGAGCGGCTTTAGCCGCCGAGGTACAAGAGCCGAAGACGCTCACAG
>CAZZVI010000296.1:0-3890 GCA_964657335.1 uncultured Terriglobus sp. | reverse complement strand
TCTTTGCGCCGGTGCGGGCTTTTGACGGCTGCACACGAGACGGTTCGCCTTCCATCTTTTTGAAGTGGGGCGGCCATGGCGCGTCGCCGATGCCGTTGGCTTCGTCGCGCGCGGCCATCTCCAGCAACGCATCGAGCGAGCCGGCATGCGCGTCCATCTCCGCGTGCGGATCGCCGATCGCAGCGAAGCGCGCCGGCACGGTGGCGACGGTGAACTCGGCCGGATCGCATGTCGCAACTTCGTCCCAGCGCAGGGGTGTGGAGACGCGCGCGTCGGGCAGCGGCCGCACGCTGTAGGCGGAGCACGTTGTGCGGTCCTTGGCGTTCTGGTTGTAATCGAGAAAGACGCCGTGGCGCTCTTCCTTCCACCACTTCGACGAGGCCAGCGGCGATCGACGCTCCACCGCGCGCGCGACCGCGAGGGCCGCGCGGCGCACTTCGGTGAAGGTCCACTTCGGTTGAATGCGGACGTTGATGTGGATGCCGCGCGAGCCGCTGGTCTTGGGCCACGCCGTCAGGCCGACCTCATCCATCAGCGCCTTCACCTCCATCGCGACGGAGCGCACGTCGTCCCACGCGACGCCGGGCTGCGGGTCCAGATCGATGCGGAGTTCGTCGGGATGATCGAGATCGGCCGTGCGCACCGGGTGCGGATGCAGCTCGATACAGCCGAGGTTGACAGCCCACGCAAGCGCGGCGGCGTTATCAATGACGATCTCATCCGCCGTTCTGCCGGAAGGAAAGCTGAGCGTCACCGTCCGCACGAAGTCCGGCAGGTTGTCCGGTGCGCGCTTCTGGTAGAAGGGCTCTTCGTGCGCGCCGTTGACGAAACGCTTCAGAACGAACGGCCGGTCGCGCACACCGCGCAGCGCGCCCGGCGCGATCGCAAGGTAGTAGCGCACGAGGTCAAGCTTCGTTAGCTGCACGCCCTTGCTGAAGTACAGCTTCCCCGGGTTGGAGATGCGAACGGCAGAGCCTTCGATCTCCAGCAGTTCTTCTTCCTTCTTCGCCAACGTCAGCACTCCTCACGCAGCCAGCAGAGTATCGGATGCGGGATGCGGGAGTCGCGCAACGCGTCCTGAACACAGCGGCCACGGCGGGTGCACGGTGGTCACGGTTTCCGCAACCAGACGGAACGCTGTGGCCGCCGTGTAACCGCCGTGGCCACCGTGTTCCAGACCAGATAGTTACGACGTTTGCAGCGCTGCCTCGATCGCCGCGCCGACGCGCAGGATGCGTGCGTCCCAGCCGCCGAGGCCCGCGATCATCAGGCCCACCGGCGCGTCTCCTTCGCGATGGCACGGCACCGACAGGCCGCATCCGTCGAGGAAGTTGAAGATGCTGGTGTTGCGCAGCATCGCCGAGTTCACGTCGAAGTAGACGGAGTCGCTTTCCTCCAGCGAGGCGATCGGCGGAGCCACGCGCGGCGTGGTCGGCAGCAGGATTGCGTCGAAGCCGTGAAAGACGCTCTCCGCCTCGCGAATGATCTCGCGGCGCGCGCGCATCAGGTCGAGATAGTCGGCCGCGAGCACGCCGGCGCCGTGCAGAATCCGCGCCGACACATGCGGATCGTACAGGTGCCCGCTCCGCTCCAGCAGCGTGCGATGCCACGCATAGGCCTCTGTCGCCGCGGTCTGATTGCTGGCGGGGATGCGCGCGAGGGCAGGGAACGCAACCGGTTCCAGCTTCGCTCCAGCCGCTGACAGAAGATTCAGCGCGCGGTCAAAGGCAACGGCGGTTGCGTCATCCAGCGCATCCAGCACGTAACCCTGAAGGACGCCGAGACGCAGCGTGGGCAGTTCCACAGACGGCAGCGGCTCGTACACTTCACCAGCAAGCACCGCATCGACGCGCGCACAGCAGTCGACCGTCACGCCGATGGGCCCGATGGAGTCGAGGCTTGGAGCGAGCGGCAACACGCCCTCCATCGTGACGCGCCGGGCGGTGGGCTTGAAGCCGACCAGGCCGCACATCCCCGCGGGAATGCGTACCGATCCGCCCGTGTCCGTACCGACCGCGACCGCAGCCATGCCGTCGGAGACCGATACCGCCGCTCCTGACGAAGAGCCACCCGGGATCAATGCGGAGGCGCGGTCGTATGGATTCTTCGGCGTGCCGTAGTGCGGGTTCAGGCCCACGCCGGAGTAGGCGAACTCCGTCATGTTGGTGCGGCCGACGATCACCGCGCCCGCACGCTTCAGGCGCGAGACAATCGCCGCATCGGCGACAGCAGGAGCAGCGTTCGCCAGCACGCGCGAGCCTGCGGTCGTCACGTCTCCCTCAACATCGAACAGGTCCTTCACCGAAATTGGTATGCCCTGCAAAACTCCGGCCTTTGCTCTGCTCCGATAAAAAGACTCAGCCGCATCGGCCTGATCGCGCGCGGCGGAGGCGTAGACACGCGTGAAAGCACGCGCGCCTTCGCCGCCCGGGTCCGCGATCCGGGCAAGGCAATCTTCCAGGACGGAGCGGCAGGACAGGCCCTCACGAAATGACAACAACAGCTCCCTTACTGCAGGATGTTTCACAGGTCTCCCGTTTGCTGAAATCAACGCGGCGCAGCTTTGAGGCGCAAAGGCAGGCGACCGCATCGGATGTGCAGGTATCCAGTTGACCACGACTTCCACATTCGGCAGGCTTTCGCTGTGGTCGCGTCTGCTCCTGCTGTTGTTCTCGATGATCGGTCGAAGGCGGCTGCGGCGGAACTTCCGCGCGGTGCGCATGCTCCATGCGGAGCGTCTGCGGCACATGCCGGCCGGGCCGCTGGTGATCTACCTGAACCATCCGTCGTGGTGGGACCCCATCATGTGCGCAGAGCTTGCGCGCAGGCTGCTGCCGGGCCGCGAGCATCGTGCGCCCATTAGCGAAGCGTCGCTGCGGGAATATCCGTTCTTCAGGCGCATCGGCATGTTTCCGGTGGAGCAGAACACGCTGCGCGGAGCCGCCCAGTTCCTGCGCGATGCGAGTGCCGTGCTGAACGGTGGTGGCGTACTGTGGATCACCGCCGAGGGACACTTCACCGATGCACGCACACGGCCCACACGGCTGGCCTCAGGGCTTGGTGCGCTGCTGCATCGCGCGTCAGGCGTCACCGTGATTCCGCTGGCCGTGGAGTACAGCTTCTGGAACCAGCGCCTGCCCGAGGTGCTGCTTGGTGTGGGCGAGCCTCTTTCTGTAAGCCAGGGAAGGGAACGCAGCACGGGGGAGTGGACCGCGGTGCTTGAGGCAAACCTGCAGGCCGCGCAGGACAACGTTGCGGCGGCCTCGCTTCGACGCGATTCGACCGCGTTCAAAACGCTACTTGAGGGGCGCCGCGGCATGGCGGGTCCATATGCGTTATGGCAGCGCATCAGCGCGCGCGTGCATGGTGACCACTATCGCGCCGATCACGAAGCCGCGCCGCGAGAGGGCTTGTAATGCTGCTCGCGCTGGCGATTGCCTGCGTTCTATGCGCCGCAACTCCGTTCGTGCTGACCCTGCTGAATCTCGCGGAGTACAAGGCTCCGCCACAGCTGACTGGTGCGATTGCTGAGCCCGAGCTTACGGTCATCATTCCGGCACGCAATGAAGAAGAGGGCATCGCAGCATGCCTCGCCGGCGTGGGGCAATCCAGCGGCGTCAGGCTGCAGGTGATCGTGATCGACGATGCTTCGACGGACGGGACAGCACGCATCGTGGAAGACATTGCAGAGCGTGATCCGCGCGTGCGCCTGCTGCGCTCTGCAGGCCTGCCCGCTGGATGGAACGGCAAGCAGCACGCCTGCTGGCAGGGCGCACAGGCTGCGACATCGCCGCTGCTTTGCTTTCTGGATGCTGATGTCCGCCTGCAGCCTGACGCGCTGGCGCGATGCGCGGCGCAGTTGCAGGCAGAACGTGCTGCCCTGCTCAGTG
>CAZZVI010000295.1:2265-3919 GCA_964657335.1 uncultured Terriglobus sp. | reverse complement strand
ACTGCCAAGGGACTGGGCGCGGATATCCTCTGGACGGATCGCATCGAAGATGTGCTCAACGCCGACGTCGACGTGATCGTCGAGACCATCGGCGGCATCGACCCGCTCGAGGGCTGGCTGAAGAAGGCGCTGAGTAACGGCAAGCACGTCGTCACGGCGAACAAGCAGTTGATCGCGTACAAGGGCGCGGGGCTCGCAAAGCTGGCTCGCGACAACGGCCGTGTGCTGGTCTACAACGCTGCCGTTGCGGGCGGTGTGCCGGTTCTGCCGGCAACGCTGCACGGACTGCAGGGCGATCGCATCACACGGCTCAGCGGCATCCTGAACGGCACGTGCAACTTCATGCTGTCGCACATGGAAAAGGGCGAGGAGTACGCCGATGTGCTGAAGCAGGCGCAGGCGCATGGCTACGCCGAGGCAGACCCGACCGCCGACGTAGATGGCTACGACGCGCGTGCCAAGCTGTGCATCCTGGTGCGCGCGGCCATGCAGGCCGGCATCAGCCCCGACGAAGTTCCTGCGCAGACCATTCGGAACATTGCCGCGATCGACTTTCATTACGCGCGAGAGCTCGGTTGTACCGTGCGGCAGATTGCACGCGCCGAGCTGCGCGACAACGTGGTGCATGCGCGCGTGGGACCCATGCTGGTGCCGAAGAGCTCGCCCATCGCCTGGTCGCACGGGACGCAGAACATGGTCGTAACCACCGGCGTCTTTGGCGGCGATGTTGTCTTCAGCGGTCATGGCGCCGGAGGCAACCCCACCGCGGTCGCCATTGTGAGCGACCTGCTAGCCGTGGTGCATGGCTCCAACTCGGTTGCGCTGCCTGTTCGCAAGCGCGCTGTCACGGGTGAGTTTCTGGCGCCGCACTACCTGCGTTTCCTGGTGCGGGACAAGCCGGGCATCGTCTCTGCCATCAGCGGAGCACTTGCAAAAGTAGGCGCCAACATCGACAGCATCCTGCAGCGTCCGGGGTATCCGAAGGACGCGCTGCCCTTCGTCGTCACCACCGAGCCTTGCCTCACATCGACCGTTGACGCCGCCGTCAAGCTCATCGCGAAGATGCCTACCATGCTGGAGCCGCCGCTCTGCCTGCAGATGCTGACGGACGACGACAAGGCCGAAGACTAGACCGCGGCATCGCCGCCAACAAGGAGATACGCTTGCCGCAGTCCTCCCACCGCACGCTTCTTCTTGCCGTCCTCTCGGTTTTCGCACTGTCCGTCAAGGCGCAGCAACACCCCACGTATGGATCGGCCAAGCCGCTCCCTGACCTGATCGTGAACACCGGCGGCGCACCCAACAATGCGCATGCGATGAAGCAGCATTACGTGGTGCTGGTCTCGCTGGACGGCTTCCGCTATGACTACCCGGAAGAGCATGGCGCGGTTCATCTGCAGCAGCTTGCAAAGGACGGTGCGCGGGCATACGACGGCATGCTGCCTTCTTATCCTTCGCTCACGTTTCCCAATCACTGGACGCTCGTCACCGGCCTGCTGCCGGAGCACCACGGCATCGTGCGTAACAGCTTCTACGACCCGGCGCGCAAGCAGACCTACGAGTACAAGAACTCTGCGACCAGCAGCGACGGCTCCTGGTACAGCGGAACGCCGTTATGGTCGCTGGCTGAGCAGCAGGGCATGCGGTCTGCCGT
>CAZZVI010000295.1:0-2165 GCA_964657335.1 uncultured Terriglobus sp. | reverse complement strand
CGAACGTCGATGTCTATAGCTTCATTGCAAAGCTGCTGGATCTGAAGCCAGCGGCAGGCGATGGCGAACTCGGGCCCTTGAAAGAAGCGCTGAAAAGATAGTCCTTGAAAGCTGCAGCATTGAGAGGAGTGTTTGACAGGCGCCAGACCCAGCGCGTATGTTGCCCGCACAACCCATGAGCAAACTAAGTCGAAGAGGCTTTGTCGGATCCCTGCTGGGAGCTGCTGCGGCGACTGCGCTACCAGCACAACGTCCAGGCAGTGCTGTGTCGAAGGCAGGTGGCGCTAAGGTCAAGATCACTGACTTGCGGTGCGCCATCATCGGACGCAACCCGGTGATTCGGATAACGACCGACCAGGGTGTAACCGGGTATGGCCAGGCTGAATCAGCGAAGCCTTATCTCAAGCCGATGGTGTTGTTTTATAAGCCGTATTTGGTCGGTGCTGACCCGACGGATGTCGGTCGCATCATGCTTCGGATCCGAAAACTAGGAGCGTTCAAACCCTGGGGAGCGGCTGTCAGTGCGATCGAAATCGCGCTTTGGGACATCGCCGGACAGGTTGCCGGTCTGCCTGTCTACGAGCTGCTGGGCGGTAAGATTCGCGACCGAGTCATGGCCTACGGCAACTCGGAGAACAAGACGGCTGTCTTTTCACCGAAATCGCCGCAGCAGTGTAACGAGATCGCGAGCCAGATGCGGGAAGCAAAGGAGGGTTTCAAGCTGGTAAAGATGCCGGTTGCCTTCCACAACTCGGCCATGATGACGGCGATACCAGATGTATGGTTTGGCGAACATTGGACGGGCCGAAACGGGCCGTACATGGATCGCGGACCACTGACGGAACGTGGACTCGAATACATTCTGACCTGCGTCGATGCGTGCAAGAAGGGCGTTGGAAAAGACATCGACCTGGCGCTTGACTGCGGTCCCGGGTGGACAACAAAGGACGCCATCCGCTTCGCCCGCGCGGTGGAACCCCACCACCTGATGTGGCTGGAGGACGTGTTAACAGGGGACGGCGAGCCATACCCGAACGCGCAGCTCTTCAGGGAACTGAAAGAGAGCACGTCCACGCCGATTCACACCGGCGAGGAACTCTACCTACGTGAAAACTGCAAAGACCTAATCGAGACCCAGGCGGTGGACGTGCTTGGGCCTGACCCGGAGGACGTTGGCGGCATTGCGGAATTAAAGTGGATTGCCGAGTACGCCAACCTGCACGGCATTCTGGTCGCTCCGCACGGCATCTTCGATGGACTGTTCGGTGTCGCCGCGCAGGTGCATCTGGGTGCCGCTTCCCCGCAGAACTATGTGGGATTCGAGTATGCGGTAGGACAGCCCGACTGGTGGTACGAGATTGTGGACGGTCTACCGAATCCCATCGTCAAGAATGGCTACATCGATGTGTGGGACAAGCCGGGGCTGGGTGTGACATTCAACGTCGCGGCCGCCAAGGCTCATCTTGCCGATGACGATCGTGGCTTCTTCGACTAACTTGCGTTCTGCCTGCGTTCCCCCGAACCAGAAGGTGTATTCAAGCGAACGGGTTTGCAGCTTCATCAGCAGGCGGTGAGCTTTGCAACTGAGTCAACTGCGCAGCCTATTTCAGTTCCTTATCGTCCAGCATGGTCCAGCCTTCGGCCTTCTTCATGGCCATCTCGCGGCCGCCTGAAGGAACGGTGCCAACGCCTGCGTCCAACTGGCTGATCGTCATGTGGTTTGCCTTCATGGATGCATGGCAGGCTACGTAGCTCACGTCTTTGTCCAGAGAAGTGGCCACAGGCAACGTCATGCTGCCGGTCTCCTTGTTGATCAGCTTCAGGCCGTCGCCCGTCACCAGCATCTCCACCACCGTGCTGCCGGGCTTGGCGCTGCTCATGGTGGCGTTGGCCTTGTCGATGGCCGCCTGCCAGTCAGCCGGATTGTCCGAGTGGATATGGATCAGGATCTTCTGCGAGGGCGGCACCGGCGGTGCGGCGGCGGGCGCGGCGGTCTGCGCCAGCAGGCCGGCAGGTAGCAGAAGAGAGGCGGCGAGACTGAGTAGTGCGAGTCGACGGGTCATGCTGGTGTCCTCGGGGATCACGGTCATCTGCAGCATACCGTAAAGCAAACAGCCGGGGCGTAGGCTCCGGCTGTTTTCGTGAGGAGTGAGGAAGACGAGCGG
>CAZZVI010000294.1:0-4022 GCA_964657335.1 uncultured Terriglobus sp. | reverse complement strand
CGGCCCAGCTTGTCGATCTCGTCCAGCATGAAGACGGGATCGTTCGTCTCGACGCGCTTCAGGTTCTGGATGATCTGCCCGGGCATCGCTCCGATATACGTGCGGCGATGGCCGCGGATCTCTGCCTCGTCATGCATGCCGCCCAGCGAGATACGCGCAAACTTGCGGCCAAGCGCACGTGCAATGCTCTTGCCCAGCGACGTCTTGCCCACGCCCGGAGGTCCGACGAAGCAGAGGATCGGACCCTTCATGTCCGGCTTCAAACGCCGCACGGAAAGATAGTCGAGGATGCGGTCCTTTACCTTCTGCAGGCCGTAGTGATCTTCGTCGAGGAAGTCCGATGCTTCCTTGATGTTGACGCTCTTGCCGGAACTCTTCGCCCACGGCAACACCGCCAGCCATTCGATGTAGGTGCGTGCCATGCCGTAGTCCGGCTGCGCGGGGTTCATGCGCTGCAGGCGGTTAAGCTCCTTCAGGGCTTCCTTCTTGGTGTCCTCAGGCATGCCCGCGGCTTCGATCTTTTCGCGCAGCTCGGTGATGTGCTTGTTGCTGTCGTCGCTTTCGCCCAGCTCCTTGCTGATGGCCTTCTGCTGCTCGCGCAGGTAGTACTCGCGCTGCGACTGCTGCACCGCGTCCTGCACCTCGCTCTGAATCTTCGAGCGAAGCTGCTGGACTTCCAGTTCCTTCACCAAATGCTGGTTCAGCCGGTCCAGCCGCGCGCCGGCGCCGGTGGTCTCGAGCAGCTCCTGTTTGTCAGCCGTTGTCAGGAACGGCAGCGACGACCCAATGAAGTCGGCGAGCCGTCCGGGCTCGTCGATGTTAAGCGCAATCGTCTGCAGGTCGTCCGAAAGCGTCGGCGATGCGGTCACGATCTGCTGAAACTGCGAGACCACGTTGCGCTGCAACGCCTCCAGTTCCGCATCCTTCTCCGGCTCAGGCGCCGCGAGCAGCTCGTACTGGGCCGTCAGGAACGGTGTCTGCTGCTCAAACTCGCCCAGGCGCACGCGCTCGGTGCCCTCCGTAAACACGAAGAGGGACTGGTTCGGCATCTTGACGACCTTGTGAATGGTCGCGAGCGTGCCCACCTGATGCAGTTCGCTGCCGTCCGGGCTGTCCTGCCGCGCATCGCGCTGCGCGACGACAAGGATGGTCTTTTCCTCTCCAAGTGACTGAATCAATTGGATCGAGCTGTCACGCCCCACGGTCAACGGAAGCACCGCATGGGGGAACAGGACGGTATCGCGCACCGGGAGGACGGGCAGCGCGCGAGGACCGCGCTTGCGGTCCGGGTCAGGGGCGGTGGGTTGAATCACGCTGACAAAATCGTTAGGCATGTGAGTGTCCTTCCATCAGATATTCTCACATCTGATGCAGCAGCTCGTGCACGGATGCAAACATCTACCCGCCGCAAAGCTGTCTTGTTCTTTACGCCTATCGGCAGCGAGACGTTCCTCACGATGGATGCCAGGCGCCTGGGACGGGCCGTCCGCGAGAGATCGCGATTGCGAGATCTCCTCCGAGGCGTTCCTTATTGGACGGGCGAAGCACAGGCGGCATAGCGCCCAAGCTCGGTGACGTCGCCGCACGCCGTCCGCAAGGTCGCAAGTACATCATCCGCAGCCGCGGGCGAAGGCAGCCGAAGATCGACGAAGAAGATGTACTCCCACGGCCGTCCTGGCACGGGCCGCGATTCGATGCGGGTCAGATCGGCTCCCTGCTCCGCCAGCAGACCCAGTGCGTGCCGCAGCGAGCCGGGCCGGTGCGGCAAGTCGAACGCCAGACTCATCTTGTCCACCACGGCACCGCGCGGACGGAGCCGTTCCGCATCTTCCGGCCGCGCCAGCAGAAAGAAGCGAGTAAAGTTCAACGGATCGTCTTCCAGATCGCGGAGAAGAATCTCCGCGCCATAGACCTCGGCAGCATGCGGAGCGGCGATTGCCGCAGAGGACATATCCCGCGTTTCCATGAGGTGCTTGACGGCTCCGGCCGTGTCATAGAACGGCACCGCTTCCAGGGCGCGATGCGCTGCAAAAAACCGCCGGCACTGCGACAGCGCGACGGGATGCGACAACACACGTGTCACCTTGCCTAACGACAGTCCCGGCACCACCATCAAGGCATGGCGGATGCGGAGCGAGAGCTCTGCAAGGATGGTGACACCGTGTTCCAGCAGCAGATCGGAGTGGCCGGCGACGGCGCCATGCAGGCTATTCTCGATGGGCAGCACCGCGGCATCCGCGTCGCCTGTCACCAGCCGCTCAAACACCTCCGAAGAGATGGCGCACGGCAGCAGGTTGACTGTGCCAAGCATCTCCTCGGTGGCGCGATGGCTGTTCGATCCTGGCTCCCCCTGAATGGCGACCTTCAGCACGCGACTCCTATACTCCCCAGCACCACTTTTCCAGCGATTTCTTTTCGGAAGGACAACCACATCAGTTTACGTGGCAACTGAAGTTGATGTGACTTCATAGTCATACAATTCACCGCCCCGGCCGAGGCCAGGGCATCTGGAGAAAGTCGATGCTTTGGACAATAACGGTCATCCTGTTGGTGCTGTGGCTCGTGGGTCTGGTGAGTGGATACACCGTGGGTGGATGGATCCACATCCTCATCGTGCTCGCAATCATTTCGCTGATCTTCAACCTGATCAGCGGTCGTCGAGCACTGTAAGAACCGGAAGTTTTTGTTAAGAAGAGGCCGCTTCCAAGCGGCCTCTTCTTTCGTTTGAGACATCACACTGCAAGCACAGCCGCACGGACGGCTGCGGAGGACAACATGGATACCGATCAGATCAAGGGCAAGCTGCAGAACGTGTTCGGCAAGGCAGAAGAAGCCGTGGGTGAAGCCATTGGCAACCAGAATCTTTCCAACGCAGGCGCGGAAGATCGCCTGAAGGGCGCCGCAACCGAGACCTGGGGCAATGCAAAGGACACCGTCCGCAACGTGGGTTCAACCGCGCATACGGAGACAGCGGTACACGAGGACCGTGCAGCAGTGCAGGGTGAGTCGCTGCGCGACCGCTTCGTCGCAGGCGCAGAACACCTAAAGGACTCGATCAATGCAAAGATGGACAGCGTCAAGGCCGACGAAGCCGCCAAGCGCGACGACATCCGCCGAACCGCTTAAATCTTCATGTGGTCTGCTTCAAAGCCCGCCGAAAGGCGGGCTTTGTCGTGTTTGCCTTCCGGCGAACGAGCACTCAGAGCACAGGCTTGCGAACCAACACATCCATGGCAACCGCACAGAAAAACACCACCGAAATTACGCCGTTCAGCGTAAAGAACGCAGCATTCATGCGCCGCAGATCGCCCGGCGACACAAGGCTGTGCTCATACAGCAGCAGCAGTGCCACCACAATGACACCGCCGATGGCAATCGGGCCAAGGTGAAACAAGGCCACAAGCCAGCCGAGCAGCGCCAGCATCAGCAGGTGCATCGTACGCGCCAGCAGAAAAGCACCCTGCAAACCGAACGATTGCGGCACACTATGCAGGCCGTTGGCCCGATCATGTTCGAAGTCCTGGCAGGCATACAGCACATCGAAACCCGCCACCCACAGCAGCACGGCGCCGGTCAGCACGAGGATGCGCGGGTCCAGTCCACCGCGCACCGCGATCCACGCAGCCGAAGGCGCAATGCCAAGCGCCAGCCCAAGCACCAGGTGCGACCAGCGCGTGATCCGCTTCATGTAGCTGTACGCCAGCACGACAATGATGGCGACAGGACTCAGCAGCAGCGTCAGACGGTTGAGCATCGCGGCTGCGCCGATGAAGACAGCGAGCGACAACACCGTGAACGCCGCTACAAATCCCCTGGACAGCAAACCCGCTGGTAACGCTCGCATGGCGGTACGCGGGTTGACACGATCGATATCCGCATCGACAAGGCGATTGAAGGCCATGGCCGCGGTGCGCAGCGACACCATGCAAACAACGATCCACAGCAGCGTCGAAGCATGCGGCCATCCACCGGCTGCAAGCACCGCGCCGGTCAGCGCAAAGGGCAGCGCAAAGATCGAGTGT
>CAZZVI010000293.1:0-4037 GCA_964657335.1 uncultured Terriglobus sp. | reverse complement strand
CACGAAGGACGCGAGGCGCTCTCGTCGCGCTCGTTCAGGCAGACAAGAATCTGCCGCTCGGGTTTCCCTGGCTTTCCCATACGTCCATGCTAATGCGCTTGATCCCAGGCGCAGAAGTGAGACAATCGCTGTTATGCATCCTGACGACCTGGCCGGATTGAAAGACGACATGATCGCGTTTATCGCGGGAAATGGTCTGCGCCGTTTGAACGCTTATGTCCCGGACGATGTGCCTTCCGTCATGTTCGAGGAAGAGAACGTGGACGCGTGGAAAGACTTCGTCGAACACGCCAAGGCCACGAACGTCCCGTTCGTCACCATGAGCGACGTGGTGCTGGAAAAATCCGACATCGAAACGCTGATCGAGCGCACGCGCGTCCACCGCTTCCCCGACGAAGCCGGGCAGGAGCTGGACGATGCGCAGTACCTGCTGAAGTTCGTCGGCAAGACCGGCTATCTGCAGCTTGGGTTCGCCTACGGCGGCATCATGTTCCTGCATGAGACAGCCACAGACTGGTACGACCGCTACCAGCAGTGGATGGAAGCGGTCACCGACATCAGCAGCATCGTGCTGGATGACCCGGACGACGACTAGCCGATGAGCGAAACAACCGCCGCAAACGCGCGGTGGGTCTTGCCGGAACCACCCTCGGTCGAAGCGCACGGGCTGGCCGCAGCGCTGGAACAGCCGCTCTGGTTTGCGGAGATCCTCGTCGCGCGCGGCGTCGAGACGCCCGGTGACGCGCGTCGCTTCCTCGTCCCACGCATCGACGACATGCACGACCCGTCGCTACTGCTCGGCATGACGGAAGCCGTCAAGCGCGTGCTGGAGGCCGTCACGCGGCGCGAACCCATCCTGATCTACGGCGACTACGACGTGGACGGCACCGTCGCCACGGTGCTGCTGAAGACGGCCATCGACCGCATCGTACCGGCCGGCGTCGCGTCGCTGGTGCGGTACCACATACCGCACCGCATCCGCGAAGGTTACGGCATGCAGGGCTCGGTGCTTACGGAAGCGGCAACGCAGGGTGTGCGGCTGGTCATCAGCGTCGACACCGGCATCCGCGCCTTTGCCGCGGCCGACGAATGCAAGGCGCTGGGCATCGACCTGATCGTGACCGATCACCATCTGCCCGACGGCGTCGCCGGCCTACCCGAGGCGGTCGCCGTCATCAATCCCAACCAGCCTTTCTGCGAATACCCCTACAAACATCTCTGCGGAGCCGCCGTCGCCTTCAAACTGGCGCATGCGCTGCTGCACGCGACGGCTTCCCTGCCCGACGCGCCGGAGAGCTACCGCCGCGTCGATTCCCTCGCGCTGCGGGAGAAGCTGCTGCCGTCGCTGCTGAAGCTGACCGCGATCGCAACCGTCGCCGACGCCGTGCCGCTGACCGGCGAGAACCGCACCATCGTCGCCGTCGGCCTGCGCGAGCTGCGCGAAACCCACCAGCCCGGCCTTCGCTCGTTGATGGAACTCGCAGGCGTCTCCGCCGACAGCGAACGAGGCCCAAGCGCGACGGAGATCGCCTTCCGCATCGCGCCGCGCATCAACGCGGCTGGGCGCATGGACATCGCGGCCGACGTCGTCCGCATGCTGCTGACACGCAGCCCCGCTGAAGGCAAAGACCTCGCGGAAAAGCTGCACCGACTGAATGAAGACCGCCGCAATGTCGAGCAGACCGTGCTGACCGCGCTCGAAGAGCAGATGTCCGCACTCCGCGCCGACGAAGCCGCGCTCGCCGCAACCGGCGTGCTCGTGCTCGACGGCGAAGGCTGGCATCGCGGCGTCATCGGCATCCTCGCGTCGCGCGTGGTGGAGCGCATGGGCCGCCCCGCGCTGGTGATCGCGCACCAGGACGGCCAGGCGCACGGCTCCGGCCGCTCCGTCAGCGGCTTCCACCTGCTCGACGCCATCACCGCTGCGCACACCGCGGACGAGCCCAACATCTTCGACCGCTTCGGAGGTCACGCGCACGCGGTCGGCTTCTCACTGCCCTCCGCGCGCGTTCCCATGCTGCGCAGCCGGCTCGCGGCCTACTCCGCCACGCTGCTGTCGCCCGAGATGCTGCAGCAGCGGCTCGCGGTGGACGCCGAGTTGACGCTCGACATTCTCACACCGGAGTTGCTCACGAAGCTGCGCCTGCTCGAGCCGTTCGGCAACAGCAACGCCGAACCGATCTTCCTCATCCGCTCGCTCACCATCACCGAGGAGCCGCTTCTGCTGAAGGAGCGCCACCTGAAGCTCAAATTGAAATCAGCCACCGGCGCCGAATGCGTCAGCGCCCTCTGCTGGAGCCGCGCGGTGCTTTGGCCGGAGCGGCTCGGCGCCCTCGGCATCAGCACCGGCGCGACGGTCGACGTCGTCTGCCGCATCCGCGAGAACAAGCACCCGCAGTTCGGCGGCGTCGAGATGGAGTTGTGCGACATGCGGCTTTCCGTGGCAGCGGATGGGATGTAACCCGCACAATTCCTGAGTCCGGCTACCGCAGGCTGAGTCTCATATAATGACGAATCGGCATGAGTGAGCGGACGAGCGGCAACCGGAACAAGCTATTGGTGCGGATCGGAGTCGCAGCCGTTCTGTTGATCGCCATTTTCTTCGGCATCCGTTCAGCCACCCACTCGGATGTAGAGGTTCGAGCCGCCACCGTCACCTATGGCGACCTGCTCAGCTCCATCGCCACCAACGGCAAGGTCGAACCCATGCAGAACTTCAGCGCGCATGCCGCAGAGCCGGGCAGCGTGCAGGCGGTGTACGTCCGCAGCGGTCAGCATGTCGCCGCAGGCACGCTTCTGCTCAAGATGGATGCATCGACAGCAGACGCTCGTGTGCAGACAGCACGCTCCGCCATTGCCCAGGCGCAGGCCGCGCAGTTCGACCTGAAGAACGGCGGCTCGACCGACGAACGCATCGGCATCACCGGCGATCTGCAGCGCGCGCAGTTGCAGTTCACGCAGGCGCGCAACGATCTGACGGCGCTGCAGAACCTTCAGTCAAAAGGCGCTGCGTCGGCCAATGAAGTCGCGGCAGCGCAGCAGCGGCTCGCCTCCGCACAGAGCTCGCTCGACTCACTGCAGCAGCGCTCCACCGCGCGCTATGCGCCCACCGACCGCGAGCGCGTGCAGGCGCAGCTTGCCGACAGCCGCGCGAATCTTGCTGCAGCACAACACACCCTCGCCAACGAAGTCGTGCGGGCACCCTTCGCCGGCACGGTCTATTCCCTGCCCGTCCGGCCGTTCGACTTCGTCCCCTCAGGCGACGAACTCGTATCGCTCGCGGACCTGACCCGCATGCAGGTGCGCGCCTACTTCGACGAACCGGATATCGGCAAGCTGCATAACAACGACGCCGTCGTCATCACCTGGGACGCGAAGCCGAATCTCGTCTGGCACGGACATATCGTCCGCACACCAACCACCGTGATGAGCTACGGTTCGCGCAACGTGGGCGAATGCCTCGTCGCGGTCGATGACGCCACCGGCGACCTGCTGCCCAATACAAACGTCAGCGTGAAGGTCACCACGCAGCAGATCTACCACGTGCTCAGCCTGCCACGCGAGGCGCTCCACACGCAGGGCTCCGAGAACTTCGTCTTCCTCGTGCAGAACGGCACGCTGGTCAAGCGGTCGATCCAGGTGGGCGCGATCAATTTGATGACCGTGCAGGTCCTATCCGGTCTCAAGGCCGGAGACACAATCGCGCTGGCAACCACCAAGAGCGACGCCGATCTTGCAGACGGGCTGCGCGTGAAGGTCGTGGAGCAGTGAAGTACAGTTGTCCCGTGCTGCTCTCCGCCGCGCTGCTTCTCCCCTGTGCCGTGGGACATGCGCAGTCGCTGGCAGCGGCCAGGGCTGACGCCCGGCTCGGCAAGGTGGACGCCGCGATCGCCGATCTTTCGACAGCTCCAAAAACAGCGGAAACACACGCCCTGCTCTGCAGCTTGTATGGCTCCATTGAGAAACGGGACGAGGCTGTCACCGAGTGCGAAGCCGCATCCGCGGCCGCGCCCAGCAGCAGCGACTACGCACTCGGG
>CAZZVI010000292.1:2636-4065 GCA_964657335.1 uncultured Terriglobus sp. | reverse complement strand
CCCAGGTGGCGCAGCGCGACGATGGCGTTCAGCATGGCGGGGTAGATCGCGCCGAGACCGTCAGACCCTTCAAAGCGTTCGAGCATCCACTGCTCTGCCGCCTTCAATGCCTTCTTGCGCAGCGGACGGATGTGAACACGCTCATACCATTGCGCCACGCGGTCCCAGAAGAGGAAAAAGTTACGCCACGAGACAAGGTGTTCGCGGTCCCACCGCAGGTGCAGGTGCGCCTTGGCCCTGCCGCCGACGAACAGCTCGTCGATGCCCTGCTCCGGCGGAATCTTCTTGAACGGCTTCTTGGCATACGTAATCGACAGCGGCACAAGGATGCCGCGCGACCACGACGAAATCTCATAGATGTTGAAGTAAAACCAGTTTGGAAAAAGAACGATCTCCGGCGGTATCGCGGGCACGGCATCGTAGTCGTACTGGCCCAGCGCGCAGAGATAAATCTTGGTAAAGGTATTGCACTGGACCACACCGCCGTTGGCCAGAATCCATTCGCGAGCCTTTACGAGGACCGGATCGCTCGCGGACCAGCCCATCAGCTTCAGGGCGAGATAGGACTTGACGCCGTAGTTGATGTTGGAGGGTCCGCCGGGATACAGGCTCCAGCCGCCATCGGCGTTCTGGTGGCGAAGAATTTCGTTGATGGCCCGGCTCATCTTGCCTGCATCACCGGTGCCAAGCAGCGTGTGCAGGTAGATGTAATCCGCCTCCAGCATGACGTCGGCTTCGAGCTCGCCGCACCAGTAACCTTCCGGGTGCTGCTGCCGAAGCAGCCAGTTCTTCGAACGCTCGACGGCTTCGCGGACACGGTCCAGAGCGATGTCAATGCGGCCAAAGCGCGGCTGAGAGGCCGCCATGGCTGCTGTCGCACCTGCGGCCGGTCTGGAGTTTTGTTCCTGCATGCTTGGTTAGACGAATTCCTTCGGCACAGCGATTCAGCCGGGCCGTACTGCTGTGGTTACGCGGTTGCTGCGGTGCGAACCGTCTGCGCGCCCGGTGCCGAGGCAATCGCCTGCACGATCTCAGGCGGCAGACCAAATCGAACGTTTTCGGGCATCACTTCCACTTCATCCACGGAGCCATAGCCACGTTCCTGCAGGTACGCGACAACCTCCTGCACCAGCACTTCCGGAGCCGAAGCGCCCGCGGTAATGGCAACCTTCTCGACACTCTCGAGCCACGCCGGCTGAATGTCTTCCGCCTTGTCGATGAGGTACGACGTGGTGCCGAGATTCATCGCAACCTCGACCAGACGGTTTGAGTTGGAGCTGTTGCGCGAGCCTACGACCAGCACCAGGTCCGCGCCGTGCGCAACGTTCTTGACCGCGGTCTGCCGGTTTTCCGTGGCATAGCAGATGTCCTGCGCGTGCGGTCCGACGATCTTCGGGAACTTCTTCTTGAGCGCCTCGATCATGTAGCG
>CAZZVI010000292.1:0-2536 GCA_964657335.1 uncultured Terriglobus sp. | reverse complement strand
GCGTCGATCACCTTCAGGCCGCGCTCTTTCGCGCGCTCACGCACCGCCGGCGAAACGCCGTGTGCCGAGTAGATGACGCGCTTGCCCTCGGGTACCTCGTCCAGCTCGTTGACGAAGATCGCGCCCTTCTGGCGCAGATCGTCGACCACGTAGCTGTTGTGCACGATTTCTTTGCGGACGTAGATGGGCGCGCCAAAGGTATCCAGCGCGATCTTCACAATGTCGACGGCCCGCACCACGCCCGCGCAGAAGCCGCGAGGCTTCAGCAGCAGAACGCGCTTTGTGGTGATTGCCGTGCCTTCCGCTGCGATGCCAGAGGGTTCGAGGGTCAGAATGCTCACCTCCTAAGTATACCGCTAAGTGGCTGGCAGCGAGCCGAACTTTGAACCAGACCTGGTGCAACCGGTGAGACACGCAGCTGCCTGGGTGCGTTGCTGGTGACGCCCCTCGCGCGGGTCGCACACGCGCCGGTGGTCAGGTCTAGAGCCTTCCGCCGCAGCTCGCGTGATGGCAGTCACAGCCGAGCGTTCCAGGGGCGCTCTTTGCTGTGGCCTCACAGTTCTGCGAACAGTACTTGCCCTCCGTCACCATGCAGGAACATGGGGCGTGGGCGCATTTCTTGGGATCGTGAGACATGGGTGAGTCCTCCGCGTCGATGCGCAAGCTTAGACCAAGGCAACTGCTTCTATCAAGAGCAGGCGCTTGACCAAGGCTAACCCTCAGTTACAGGCTTGCCTTCAGCATCTGCTCGGCGTGGCGCAGGCTGGTTTCCGTGACGGTTGCGCCGGAGATCATGCGGGCGATCTCGTTGGTGCGCTCTTCTTCCTTCATCTGCCGGATCTGCGTGCGCGTGCGGCCTTCACGCTCGGACTTTTCGACCAGGAAGTGCTGATTGGCGAACGCGGCGATCTGCGGCAGGTGCGTAACACACAGCACCTGTTGATGCGTCGAGAGTGCCTTCAGCTTTTGACCCACGGCTTCCGCCGCGCGGCCTCCGATGCCGATGTCGATTTCGTCGAAGACCAGCGTGCGAGGCAGGGCGATGCGGCGCTTGGTGCGATCGGCTCCGCCCTCTTCGACGGAGACCTTCAGGGCCAGCATCACGCGGCTCATTTCGCCGCCGCTGGCGATCTCTTCCAACGGCTTGAGCGGTTCACCCGCGTTGGTCGCGATCAAGCATTCCACGTGGTCCCATCCGGCCGCGGTCCAGAAGCTCTGCTCCTTCTGCGGCGCGACTTCGACGCGGAACTGCACCTTCATGGCGAGGTCGTTGATCTGCTGCTCGGCGAGCTTTTCCAGCTTGCGTGCGGCAGAGGTACGTGCCTCCGTGAGGTCTTCGGCGACGCAGGTGTAGATGTGTTCTGTCTCGGCCAGGTGCTGCTTTGCAGCGGCGATCAGCACGTCGCGATTTTCGATCTCCTGCAGCTTGGCCGCTACATCTTCGCCATAGGCAATCACCTCGGCGAGGGTGCGCCCATACTTGCGCTTCAGGCGGTCGAGCGCGGCGAGCCGGTCTTCAATCGCAGCCAGCCGCTCGGGCGAGGCGTTGATGTTCTCGGCATAGTGGCGCACGGTCGAGCTCAAGTCGGCGATGGTCGCGCGCGCATTGGCCAGCTGCGTCGCGGCTTCGACGAAGCTGGCATCGTAGCGCGCCAGTTCCTCCACCTGCTTTTGCGCGGCGGCGAGCGTGGTCTCGGCGGAGCCCTCACCCTCGTAGAGCGACTCGTGCGCGCTCATGGCCGCGGTGTACAGCTTCTCCGCGTTGGCAAGGACGCGCTTTTCCGCCTCAAGCGTCTCGTCCTCCTCCGCGTTGAGGATGTCGGCGTCGCGGATCTCGTTGCGCTGAAAGCTCCACAGGTCGGCCATCCGCAGGCGTTCCTGTTCCTCGCCGGTCAGGCGGTCAAGCTCTTCACGCGACTCGCGCCAAAGAGCATATGCCGTGCGGATGTTCTCACCTGCCTGCGCGGGGTCCAGGTTCTTGCGGGTGCGCAGACGTTCGCGCAGGTCGAGCAGGAGTTCACGGCCGAGCAGGGTATTCGTGTTGATGCCGGCAAAGCGGTCCAGCAGGCCACGCTGCTGCGCCTGGTCGAAGCTGCCCAGGGTCTCTGTCTGCGCGTGCACCAGCGCCAGCTCGGGCGCAAGCTGCCGCAGCACGCCGACCGTCGCCGGCTGATTGTTCAGGAAGACCCTGCCCTTGCCGCCGGCGTTCACCTCGCGCCGCAGCAGGATCTCGTGCCCTTCCAGGTCGATGCCGTTCGCTTCGAGGATCGCCTCGGCTCCGGCGGTCGATTCGAAGACGCAGGAGACCACGGCCTTTTCGGCTCCATGCCGCACCACGTCGCTGGCTGCGCGGCCGCCCAGCAGGAGCGCAAGCGCGTCCACGAGGATGGACTTGCCGGCGCCGGTCTCGCCCGTCAGCAGGTTCAGGCCGCTGCCGAAGGTGGCGACCGCGTGATCGATCACAGCATAATTTTCGGCGCGCAGCTCCAGCAGCATCTTCGCCTCACCTTCGCGCAGAGCATAGCATGCGCAATCC
>CAZZVI010000291.1:0-4092 GCA_964657335.1 uncultured Terriglobus sp. | reverse complement strand
CTCATGTGCCGGGTTCCCTGCGTGTGCTTACCTGGGCGGGATTGCGTGGAGGCCTCTCCGTTGCGCTGGCGCTCGGCCTGCCGCCGGGTCCGCAGCGGAGCCTGGCGCTGGCAATGACCTATGCCGTTGTGATTTTCTCCATCCTTGTGCAGGGGCTGACCGTTGGCCCTTTGCTGCGGCGGCTGAAGTTATCGCCGGTTTGAGCCGGCAATGCGGACGGCGGGCGGTTGATGTGCCGAGTGGCCAGGAGTGTCGCGGCTTTAGCCGCTCTTGTGGAAGCTACGAAACTATCTCTGTGGCTAAAGCCGCAATTTCTTCGGCTTAACGGTTTGACTTGTTTACCTTCCGCTTTACGGCTTCACCATGACGAATTATCCCCAAGCTTGTCTGTGAAGATGTCTAATACTCGCTCTGTCGATTACTGACAATTTCTTTGCCCCCACCTTCGGCGATGACATAGGCCTTGGTTGGAAGCGAGGGCATTTTGGTTGGATCCGTCCACAGAAACACGCGTTCGGGGCCGCTCCACTTACGCTGGATGCTTTCGTCTGTCTCGAAGATAGGCGGCGCATCCGTGAAGAACGATCCGTACCATAAGTTCGAGGAGTGGCCGTGCAGGATGTGAATGTCTCCCCGGCCCAGATAGAAGCCGAGCGTGGAACCCGCTTCGTATTCGTCGTTGATGACGAGCAGGTTTGACGGCCGAAGCTGTGGCGCGATGGCTGCCGCCAGCTGCTGCGACGAGAGTACCGGCGAGAAGATGGTAAGCGCCATGTGGGCCGCGGTCAGAAAGCCCAACGTGCCGGCGGCCAGAGCAATGTTGCCGCGATGCGGTTGAAAGTTGCGGCGCGCGTGCCAGTTGCCCAGCGCGCCGAGGAAGAACGCCGCGCCGGTAAGCAGCAGAGGCCGACGAAACATGCTCATCGCGCGTACGTTCAGGTCAAGAAAATGTCCGAAGGAAAGTGCATACTCGCCCGGGTTCTGCTGCAGCAACGAGGAAAGATCCGTTGTGGGCGAAGCTGCCTGCGTATGCAGCAGAAGGAAGGCGCAGACGACCGCCGCCAGAGCACCGCACACCAGCAGAACCGTGGCAATGCGCTGCCCGGCGAGCGGCAGTGGAGCGGGGACCGTCATCGACTCGGCTTCGGTCGCCTCGCGGTCGAGCCAACGCGCGATCAGCATTGCAAAGAACGGCAGCGACGGCAGGACATAGTATTCCTGCCGCGTGGACAGCGAAAAGAAAAGCATCGGCAGCAGCGCCGCGATGCCGAGCAGCAACAGCAGCTTTCCCTCAGCGTCGAGCGGCCTGCGCGCCGATGCTCCACGCCACGGCACGGCGGCCATGGCCTTGAACAGGAAGGCGCTCCACGGCAGCATCCACACCAGCAGCAGCCCCCAGAAGAGCCAGAGCGGTACCGTGTCGTAGTCGCGCGGCACGCGCAGGTTCAGGTAGCGCAGCAGGTGCTCGTTCATGAAGTAGAACCACGCCCATCCATGCACGTCGCCGACCGCGGGCTGACCCACCTGCCATCCACGCCAGAACCACGGCAACAGCGAGCCCGGATGTGTCAGGCCGACCGGGTGCCCTTCCGTCGGATTGGCGCGCGCCGCAAGCACGTGCCACGGCGCGGCGACCAGCAGGAAGAGCGCGGCCGAAGTGATGGGATGAAGCTGACGGATGCGGCGCAACGCGCCGCGTACGCCTCGCGTCAGCAGCAGGTAGAGCAGCACCGTGCTGATGGGAAAGACCAGACCGATGAGCCCCTTGGTAAGGATGTTCAGAGCGCACGCCGCAGCGAAACCCAGGCACGGCAGCAGTGGTGCTTTGCTGGTATCCGCCTGCTGCCTCGTCTCTGTTTCCCAAAAGCAGAAGAGGGCCGCTGTGAGCCACAGGCAGACGATCGCGTCGGGGATGAGGATGCGCGTGAAGATGAAGATGCCGAAGCTCAGCAGCAGGCCGGCACCCGCGTACAGACCGGCTCGCTCACTGCGAAAGGCTCGCCGGGCGAAGTGTTCCACCAGCAGAAAGAGAGCCAGCGCGTAGAGTGCCAGCGGCAGCCGCGCGGCGGCCGTGCCCACGCCGAAGAAGCGCATGCTCGCCGCCATCGACCAGTAGAGCAGCGGCGCTTTTTCCAGGTAGCGGATGCCGTTGGCGTACAGCGTGACCGGGTCGCCGCGCACGATCATTTCGCGCGCTACTTCTGCGTGGACGGAATCGGCATCGTCGAGCAACGGCGGGCTTAGCAGGGCGAACGACGCATACAGGAAAAGCCACAGACCCACGATGATCCACCGATTGCGAGCGGGGTCTGGGCTGGGTGCGACGGCTTGCATCGCTCCAGCCTACCGTGTGGCGCGTACGCCTGTCGGTCGCACGCCGGCTCTACGGGTTTTGAACGCGGTCAAAATAAGGCTTGACGGTCGCTCCTGAAGAGCGCAGGATTTGAACAGGGTCAAATCCCCAACCTCTGCTGTGCGGCAGCCGGCAGGAGAAAACGGGTGTAGGAGGTAAGGGCGATGATCTTTCTGGAAGAGCACACCACGATCCACGCTCCCATCGAGCGCTGTTTCGACCTTGCGCGCAGTGTCGAGGTCCACCTGCTGTCGAACGTGCACTCCGGAGAGCAGGCGCTTGCGACCGGCGGTGTCACCTCCGGCCAGGTGGGCCTGAACGGCCAGGTGACGTGGCGCGCCAGGCACTTCGGCGTCTGGCAGAACCTGACCAGCCGCACCACGGAGCTTCGCGCTCCTGAGTTCTTCCAGGTGACGATGATCCGCGGCATCTTTCGCGCCATGCAGGCCGATCATCTGTTCCGCACCCTGCCGCATGGCGCGACGGAGATGATCGATCACTTCCGCATCGCGGCCCCGCTGCCGGTGCTTGGACTCATCGCTGAGAAGCTGTTCCTGCGGCGCTATATGCGTTCGCTGCTGCTGGAACGCAATGCTGTCATCAAGCGTGTTGCCGAATCGGACGAATGGCGGCGCTATCTGCCGGCAGAACCGGAGCGTGCTCAATGAAGGTCGTGATAGCAGGCGGCTCCGGACAGGTGGGAACGATTCTCGCGCGGCATTTTCATGCGAAGGGCGACGATGTCATTGTTCTGAGTCGAACCAAACGTAACGGCAAGCCGTGGCGCGTAGCGCAGTGGGACGGCCGCACGCTGGAGGCGTGGCAGGCCGAAGTCGATGGAGCGGATGTGCTGATCAATCTGACGGGACGCAGCGTGAACTGCCGCTACAACGCGGAGAATCGCGCGGCCATTCGCGACTCGCGTGTGTGGGCGACGGAGGTGCTGCACAAGGCCGTGGCTGCGGCAAAGCGGCCGCCCGCGGTATGGCTGAACGCGAGCACCGCGACCCTCTATCGCCACGCGCTGGATCGTCCCATGGATGAGTTCACCGGAGAGTTTGGCGGCAACGAGCCCGGAGCTCCGGATACGTGGAACTTCTCCATTGCCGTGGCGAAGGCGTGGGAGGCTGCGTTCTTCGGCACGAAGACGCCGCGCACGCGGCAGGTGGCGCTGCGCAGCGCGATGACCTTCAGTCCGGATCGTGGCGGCGTCTTCGATGTGTTTCTCGGGCTGGTGCGGCACGGGCTTGGTGGAACGAATTTGCCGGGAACGCAGGTCGTCTCGTGGATTCACGATGCCGACTTTGCCCGCGCGGTGGACTTCCTGATTGCGCACGAAGAGATGAGTGGGCTGGTCAATCTTGCCGCGCCAAACCCCGTACCGAATCGAGAGTTTCTGCGCGCCCTGCGGCAGGCGTGGGGCATCCGGGTTGGCCTGCCTACGACGCGATGGATGCTGGAGATCGGCACGTTTCTGCTACGCACCGAATCGGAGCTGGTATTGAAGAGCCGGTGGGTCGTGCCGGGGCGGCTGAGCGCAGCCGGGTTTGCGTTTGCGTATCCCACGTGGCCCCAGGCGGCCGAGGAACTGGTTGCGCGATGGAGGGCGCAGCGCTGAGAACGCCTGCGCGATCAAAGCATTTGATGAGGGTGCCCCATGTCTCGCTCTTGAGACATGGGTTCCATGCTTCGCCCGCATCCCAGGTCCCACGTCTCAGAAGCGAGACGTGGGGCACCCT
>CAZZVI010000290.1:0-4106 GCA_964657335.1 uncultured Terriglobus sp. | reverse complement strand
GGCAGCATGATCCGGTACGGGATCTCATACGGCTGCACCGGCACCTGCACATCGCCCTCGTTCGTCACGGAGCCGTCCGCGTTCGTCACCCGCTGAATGTTGTGGGAGTCGCTGTTGTACGAACCCATGCCTATGGAGTCGGTCTTGGTGCGGTCCGTCTGCAGGTCGGCCTGCTTCATCACATAGGTGCCCAGCATGCGGCGTGCCTCGCGGATGTAGAGCTGGTTGGGCCAGTTGTCCGAGTCCTGGAACTCGTCGCGCGACAGCCCCCACTCATTCGCCTCTTTCTGCAACGCCTCTGGAACACCCGGATCGTGCGCCACGAAGTAGATAAAGCACTGCGTGTAGTGCAGCGTGTCGTTCCAGATGCGGCTGCGCTCCGCGTAGGTCGCGTCCGGGTAAGTCCAGCTGTGGCCGATGTAGTCCGTGGAGAACGGCCCGTTGTTGTTGAAGTCGCACTTATGATTGGCAAAGCAGACCGGGTTGACCACATCGCCAAAGGCCGGCTCGCGGCCCGTGTGCGCCTTGAACTGCGACAGGTAGCGGCGCAGCAGGGCAAACTCCGCCGGATCATAACCGTCCGGCCTGGGGTATGCCACGCGGTTGGCCGGGTCGTTCGTCAGGATCAGGCGGAAGTTATACGACTGAACCTTCTTGTCTCCCGTGCCGGGCGCCGCCAGCGGGCCGGGCTGCACCTCCGGCAGAAGGTGATGCGCATCGTCGTAGCCGCTGACCGGCCAGGTGAACTGATGCTTCGGCGTCATCGCCCGCACGCCGGCAAGGTCTTCTCCGTACTGTGCCGAAGACTCGCGGCCAAAGGTGTATCGCACCTTCGCTTGCGCCATCAGGTCGCCCTCATAGCTGCAGTCAGCGAAGATCTTTCCCGGCCAGCGCTTGCCGTCCTCGGTCGTGACGGCGTCAAGGTGACCGGCCTTCATCTGAACGCCGCCATGTTCCTTCAGCCGCTCGTGCAGGTGCAGCTCGACCTTGCTCTCTTTCAGCATGCCCTGAAAGACCGCTTCGCCCACGTGGGGTTCTGAGAGCCAGTCAGGCCGCTTGTTGAGCGTCGTCGTTCCGTAGTGGGCAGCAGCCCGGCGGTAGAACTCCCGCGAGTAACCGCCGATCACCTTGAACTGGGCGGTATCGGTGGCCGACAAGCCGCCGGTCACCATGCCGCCGACGTGGCCTGTGGGTTCCAGCAGGATGACGTGCAGACCCTGCTGCGCGGCGGCGTAGGCGGTGATAACTCCCGAAGCTGTTGCGCCGTAGACCACCAGATCGGCAGGAGCTGGGGGGCTGGGCTCAGGTGCAGCAAAGGCGGTGCTGCTGCACGACGCCGCGAGGCAGCCGGCAGCAAGAGCAAGGTAAAACCTGGACATGGCAGAAGCTTGCCATGGGAGCGTGACCAGTGCCCGTTTCAAGACGTATGTTACTGCGTAACATCGCCTGTGGGAGCTGTTTTGCTGTAGGCGTGCATGGCTACAGGCCAGCAGCGTACCGCGTGATCGCCAGTCAACTCGCTCTCCACCACCATCTCGAAGAACTCAGGCGAGCCATGTTCCCGATACATGCGCTGCACCATCTCATCGCCCACCCGCGACGTGAGCAGCTCGATCAGCGAGCTCGTATGCCTTGCCTGCAGGATGACCAGCTTCTTTCCCTTGCTCCGTCCCGGCAGAACCGCGACCAGCGCTGGTTCGATCGTGACGCCGTTGCCCGGCTTTGAGAACAGGTACTGCTTCTGCTCCCCGGGCGCCGGATGCGCGTTGTCGACCGAGGCCTCGCTCTCGGTCAGGCTGAAGTTCATCGTGGCCAGGTAGTCGCGAAAGGGATGCAGCGTCGAATGTGCTCCAAACGCGACCACGCTCGACTGCTCCAGCAGGTCCATGGACCGGTCACCTGTCACCTCAAAGGACACATTGCTCCCCAGACCGACGCGGTCCAGGTACCGGCCCAGGCTGACCGCGGCCAGGGTGTCGGTCGTCACGGTGTACGACCTGTCGAGGGTGGGGGCGCCGGCCGCGCTCGCCTCGCGGCGCAGAGACGTGGACTGTGTCCAGTGATCGAAGTCGTTCACGTCCGTATCGCGCACGTGCAGGCTCGGATCGCCTGTGAAGGTGAAGAAGGTCGGCGTCGGCAGGATGATCTTTACCGGCGACCCTGCTGTCGCGAAGTTTCGCCAGAAGACCGTCGCCTCCGAACCGTCGTTCTTTGCCCCTGCCGCGGCGTGACGCTGCCACAACAGCCATCCCGTAAAGCACGCAAGCAGTGCGCAAGCAGCGCACAACAGGTACATGAGCGCGCGTTGGGGTCGTGGAGGGGCAGGCACGTCCTCCGCCTCGGCTGCCGCAGGCTCCTCAAGTGCTTCAGGTACGGCCGCCGCGATCGGCACTACCACCAGCGAGTGGGTACCGACCGGAATTTGCAGTTGCGCAGGGTCGTGGACGCCCTCAAGCTCGTAGTAGTCCTTCAGCTTGCGGCGCAGACGGGAGATCTGGACGCGGACGGAGGCGTCGGTCTTGGGATCGAAGTCGCTGCGCCGGCCGAGTGCCTCCGTGCCGACGGCGTACTCACTTACATGGCTATGCCGGTTTTGCCAGAGGTACAGCAGCAGCTTGCGCAGCGTCTCGGCCCGCAGAAAATGCGGGCTCGACGCAACCTGGAGGACGTGCTGCTCAAGGCCCTGCTCGTGCAGTTCACGAGTCTGGCCCTCCGCATCCAGTAAAGCTTCCATACCGCATTTTAGATGTTCGCCACGGCCGGTGCTCCCTGCGGAAGGCGCATAAAGCCGACAGCTTAGAACGGGATGTCGTCGTCCGTGATGCCCTCGTTGGCGTAGTCGTTCGCGGGTGCCGACGATCGCTGGTCAAAGCTCGCGGTGCTGCTGCCGGCGCGGTTGCTGTAGCCACCCTGCGAGCTGCCGCCGGCGTACTGCCCTCCGCCGCCCTCGCTGTTGCCACGTCCGCCCAGAAGCGATAGCTCATTCACCAGGATCTCGGTGCGGTACTTCTTCTGACCGCTTTCCTTGTCATCCCACGAGCGGGTCTGGATCTTGCCTTCGATGAACAGCTGCGTACCCTTCTTGACGTAGTCTCGGACGATCTCGGCCGTGCGGCCGAAGCAGACGAGGTTATGCCACTCTGTCTTGTCGACCCAGTTGCCGGTCTGGTCCTTCTGCCGGTCCGCCGTTGCCAGCGTAAAGCTCGCGATCACCATGCCTGCGCCGGACGCGCGCATTTCAGGATCCTTGCCCACATTGCCCAGCAGCATTACCTTGTTGACGCCCTTTGCCATCGTCTTGCTCCGTTCGGGTATTCCATTCTCTATTTTATGTGAGACGGAGCATAGCAGATGGCGGCGGCCTCTGCTGCGCGAAAGGCACAGGGCGTTGCGCGGGGTGTTCGCTCCCGGTAGCATCAGCCTCGATGTCACCGCACGGCACCATCACGCCACAGTCGCTGCGCGAACGCGCCGGCCGCGTCTGCGTGGCGCTCTCCGGCCCGGAGATGCTGCGGCACGCCGCCCATGCCGTACGCGAGACACCCTTCGTCGAGTTCCGGATCGATTCCCTTCCGCAGCCGAACGCCTTCCTGCCCGATCTGCATGGCTTTCTCCGCGAGAACCCTCACGTCATCGCGATTGCCACCTGCCGCCGGCGGGCCTTTGGCGGCGGCTACGCGGGCTCGGCGCGGGAGCAGGTCGATCTTCTCGCCAAGGCCGCGAAAGACGGCTGCGCCCTCGTCGATATCGAGGTGGAGACAGCCGAGGAACTCGGCCCGTCCGGCATGGAGGAGCTTCGACAGGCAGGCGCAGCCGTGATCGTCAGCTGGCATGACTTCTCCAGCACGCCCGCGCTCGAACCGGTCTTCGGACGCATCGCGAAACACTCACCGGACTTCGTAAAGATCGTTCCCACCGCGAGGACGCTGCGCGACAGCCTGCGCCTGCTCGACCTGCTGGAAGCGCACGGCCGCGGCGGCAACCTGGTCGCGATGGCGATGGGCATGCCCGGCGTGCTGACGCGCGTGCTTGGACCGCGTTTCGGATCGGTCTTCACCTTTGCGGCGCCGGATACGGGCAAAGGGACGGCTCCCGGACAGGTCTCC
>CAZZVI010000289.1:0-4120 GCA_964657335.1 uncultured Terriglobus sp. | reverse complement strand
GAAGAAGACGGCAAGCTCCGTGGTGCTCGCGCCGATGTCGGCGATGCAGACGCCGAGCTCGCGCTCGTCGGCGCTGAGCACGGCTTCGGCGGCGGCGAGGCCCTCGTAGACGGTGTCGATCACTTCGAGCCCCGCGCGGTTCGCGCAGGTGATGATGCTCTGCGCCACGCCGCCGCTGCAGGTGGAGAGGTGCAGGTTCACCTCGAGCTTTGCGCCGACCATGCCGACGGGATCGTGAATGCCTTCCTGGTCGTCAAGGATGAACTGCTGCGGCAGCAGGTGCAGGATTTCGCGGTCGGCGGGCAATGCGATGGAGCGGGCACGATCGACCGCGGCACGCACCTCTTCGCGCGTAATCTCGCGCATGCGGCTGCCCATGGCGATGCCGCCGCGCGAGTTGATGCCGCGCACATGCGTTCCGCCGACGCCGACGACGACGGTTTCGATGCTGTTCCGTGTGAGGTTTTCCGCGGTCATCGCGGCCTTGTTGATGGAGTCGGCCGCAGGCCCAAGGTCAGCGATCAGGCCCTTGCGCATGCCCTTCGAGCGCTCGATGCCATGGCCGCGATAGCGCAGGGCGCCCTCATGCACCTCGGCCACCAGAACGCAGCTTTTCTGGCTGCCGGCGTCCAGCACGGTAATCAGGTTTTCGCTGCCTTCCTTCACGTGTTGCCCTCACTGCGTTGCATCATACTTCGCGCGCACGGCCGGAACGCGATGGATATGCAGTCGCGCATCCAGGTGGATGCCGCTTTTGGTGCACGCGGGCCGGGACGCGCTGAAGGCGCGTGATGTAAAAGCTTGGGGCGAAGCCCCAGGTGTGCCTTGGCTTGCCGGCCCGCCCAGAAACTGTCATTTCGACCGGAGCGACGGCGTTATCGTCGCGCAGTGGAGAAACCTGCTGTTTCTTTGAGAGCCCCGGAACTTCAGGCAAAAAGCGGGTTTCTCCACTCCGCTGCGCTTCGGTCGAAATGACAGTTCTTTGGTTGGGGAAAAGAGGGCAAACAGCAGGTTTCTCCACTCCGCTCCGCTCCGTCGAAATGACAGTTCTTTGATTTGGTTGGGGGAGCAAACAGTGCCGATGGTTAAGAACCTGCGGGCTGTAGGCCCGCGTTACAGCGACTTCGTATAACGCGGGCCTTCAGCCCGCCGAGCGATCGCATTGGTTAACCTGGGGCGTTGCCCCAGGCTTTTACAACGCGGGCCTTCAGCCCGCAACTTGGTCCGCAGCATCGAAGGTGAGGTTGAGATTCGCGTTCAACAATGACCTCGCTGGCCTCCCAGGACCTGTCATTTCGACCGGAGCGACGGCTTTATCGTCGCGTAGTGGAGAAACCTGCTGTTTCTTTGAGAGCCCTGGAACTTCAGGCAAAAAGCGGGTTTCTCCACTCCGCTGCGCTTCGGTCGAAATGACAGTTCTTTGGTTGGGGAAAAGAGGGCAAACAGCAGGTTTCTCCACTCCGCTTCACTCCGGTCGAAATGACAGTTTTTTGGTTGGGGAAGGAGGGCAAACAGCAGGTTTCTTCGCTCCGGTCGAAATGACAGTTCTTTGGCAGGATTGAGAGAGCGAAAAAGCGGGTTTCTTCGTTCCGTTCGAAAGGACAGTTCTTTGGTTGGCGTGAGGGTTAGTTGCCCGGTCCTGAAGCGGCATTGCCACCATGCGCGGCGGCGGTTCGTGCCTTTTCGCGTTTCGCCATCCATGCCTTGATCGCTTCCACGCGCTTGCGTGTGGCGGCGTCCTTTGCTTCGGCCTGCGGCGTCAGGTGGGCGGGTTTGGCGGTTGCGGTAGCCTTCCATGTGCCGGCAGATGCGGTTGGTCGTGGTGCAGCAACGACTGGCGCGGAAGGACTCTTCGCTGAGACTGTGATTGCCTTGGGTTTTGCCTGCGGCGCGGCCCAAGCCGCGGGAGCCTTCGCGGAGGCTGCGGCGGGAGCGGCTTTGGGCTTTGCCCCCGGCACGACGGCTGCCGGCTCACCCGCGGATGCCGCGGCGACGGTCGCGTCCTTCTGCGGCATCTGGAGCACGACCTGCCGCTCGTAGCGCATGTCGACGCTGCTCAGGCGCGGATATTGGCTGCGCCACTCCACAATGTGGTCCTGGTACTTCCTGTAGCGGGCGAGGAAGTTCTCCGTGCCGAAGTGAACGAGCACCTCGCTGTTGCCGTCAGGGACGAGTGCCTTGACGTCTTCGGGGTCGGAGAGATCGATCTCGCTGAACTGCGTAGACGATCCTTTGCCATCGGAGTCCATGTCTCTGGCGAACGCGGCGTACAGCTTCATGCGTTCGGCGCGCGCGGCCGGCGAATCTTCCGCCCGGATGCCGGCAACCACCGGAAAGGCATACGATCCCGGCGCGTCCGGCGGCACGTCGAGCAGGACGCCGTTTGCATCGACCAGGCCGATGGAGCCGCCCTGCCGCGCGAAGGCGATGGGCACGCGCTCTTCCACGTGCACGCGGATGCGGTTGGGCAGCAGGCGCATGACGGTGGCGTGCTCGATCCACGGCATGGCCTCGAGCTGCGCGCGGCGCTGCTCCATGGGCACGCGGAAGATGTTGTGTTCGATGTCTTCGCCGAAGACGCTGAGCATCTGCGCGCGGGTCAGGTGGCTGTTGCCATCGATCTCGATGTTCCGGGATGCGGGGATGCGGAAATTCGCGCTGCGCGTAAGGTATTCCGACGCCTTCAGGGCGCTGGCGGCAACCGCTCCCAGGCAGAGCATGGACGTCACGCCGGCGACGATCCAGCCGGTCCGCGTGCGTGGGATCAGGCCGCGGCGGATGCGGCGGCCACGGCCATTACCGCGCAGGATGCCTTCGGTCTCCTCGTCGTCGGCATAGTGGTCGATCAGCTCGCGCCGGGGCCGCAGGGGATCGTTCGCGGGCCGGTAGACCGACGCGCCCGGGCGAGCGTCCGGCGTGCCGCGACGCGGTGCCGCCGCTTCTTCCGGTGCGAGCACCGCTGATCCTGTTCCACTGGTTTGCTTCCGCATGCCTGAGCCGGGCCGCGAAGAATCGCCTGCCGCCATCGTACAGGCCGAGGGTGCGGCCGGGTGAGCCGCGTACCTTCGTCGGCACTCTGCGATGGGTTTGCAGCTGACCTTCCCTGCCTGGTCGTCCCGTAGCGCAGCAAACTGTCATCCCGCACCGCAACGGCTTGTCGTCCAGTAGTGCAACGCAGGGATCTGCATGTGTGCTGGCGTGTCGAGGCGATGTCAGAGGTCGTTGCTCTGCGTCCATTCGCGCGTCGCGCGAACACTTCAGCGTCCGTGCCCTCTGACGCCTTCTCAATGGGCAGACTCACATGCAGATCCCTTCGCTGCGCTACGGGATGACAGGCGTCGTTGGGAGGGCAGGCGTTCGGCATGACAGGCCACGTTAGGAGGACAGGCGTTTAGCATGACAAGCCTTACGCGGATGACAGCCCTTTGGTGCAGGATTAAAACGACAAGGAAGCGTCTACTCCTTCAGCGCAGCCACAACCATCGGTGCGGCCTGCGACACACTCCCTGCGCCGAGCGTCAGGATGGCTTCGCCCTTGACGGCAAACCCTGCCAGGCAGTTGGCGGCGTCTTCGAAGCTGGCGGCGTAGTGCGCGTCGGTGCCGGCGGTGCGCAGGGCTCGGACCAGCGCCTGCGCGTTGATGCCTTCGATGGGCTGCTCGCTGGCGGCGTAGATATCGACTACCTCCACGCGAGAGGCTTCGGCGAAGGCGGTGGCGAAGTCGTCCATCAGCTCCCGCGTGCGCGAGTAGCGGTGCGGCTGGAAGAGCACATGCACCCGGCGAAAGCCGTAATCCTTCGCAGCGGAGAGCGTCGCCCGGATCTCGGTGGGGTGATGACCGTAGTCGTCCACGACCGTAACGCCGCGCGCTTCGCCCTTGGTCTGAAAACGGCGATCCACACCGCGGAAGCGGGCCAGACCGGCGGCGATCTGCGCCGGCGGAACGCCTAACTCCACGCCGATAGCGACCGCTGCCGTCGCATTCAGGACGTTATGCCTGCCCGGCACGTGCAGACGAAACGGGCCGAGCACGATACCGCGCGCGTTCACCTCAAAGACAGTGTTGCTGCCAGGTTCCCTGGGCAGGACCACGAGGCGGAAGTCGGCATCGGCGCTTTCG
>CAZZVI010000288.1:0-4138 GCA_964657335.1 uncultured Terriglobus sp. | reverse complement strand
AACCTGCTGTTCTGACTTCGCCCGCAGCAACAACAGCAGGTTTCTCCACTCCGCTTCGCTCCGGTCGAAATGACAGAGTTGAGGGGGGATGGAAGAGGGAGAAACAGCAGGTTTCTCCACTCCGCTTCGCTCCGGTCGAAATGACAGATCTGAGGGGGATGGAAGAGGGAGAAACAGCAGGTTTCTCCACTCCGCTTCACTACGGTCGACATGACAGGATGGTTGTGGCGAGCGATGAACCGGCTAGAACAACAACCGTCCGCCCACCTGGATAATCCGGTTGTTGCCCGAGCTGGTCGTCACCTTGCCGAAGTTCGAGCTGTTCATGGTGGATGTCGGTGCGCCCAGGTTCGTCAGGTTGAAGACGTTCGATACCTCGCCGCGCAGGTTGAACTTCATGCTGCCGTGAATGTCGAAGTCGCGGAACAACGACGCGTCCACGTTGCGATACCCGGGCGCGTCCAGCGACATGGGACGCACGTTGCCGTACAGGTTGAGCGGACCCACACCAGGGCATCCGTTGCTGCCGGCGATGCAATAGGCGCTCGTATCAAACCACTGGTTCTGCGCCGCCACGCGCGAGCCGTTGTTCGGCAGTACGTGCTCGAACTTGCCGGGGATGACGCTTGGGCGATTGTTGTTGTACCCGGTGCCGGTGAAGATGTTGTCGGTGCCGGTGGAGACGGTGAACGGAGCACCGCTGTTCGCCGTCCAGATCGCCGTTACCGTCCATCCATTCAGGGAACCGCGAACCAGGCGGTTGTAGGCGTCGAAGTAGTCGGGCTTCCACACGATTGAGGACGTGAACATGTTGCGGCGGTCCTGGTCGGAACGCTGGCGATATTCCAGCTGCGGATAGTTCGAATCGAGGAAGGTGCCGTTGGTGGAACCGGTGCTGTCGAGGAAATTGCTCTGCAGCGTCTTGCTCCAGGTGTAGTAACCGCGCGCGCTCACGTGATGCGTCAGGCGCTGCTCCACGGAAACCTGCAGCGAGTTGTAGTTTGAGTTCTGGTTCGAGCGGATGATCCAGACGTTGCTGTAGATGGGGCTGGCGGCTGTTTGGCCGTAGGTCGGCGAGTTCAGCGGACGCCGATTGTTCGTGGTGCCGTTGTTGTTTGCGTAGCCGCACGGCCGTGTCGTGTCTGGTGTGGTGCCGTTGATGAAGCAACTGGGGCCGGACAAACCCGTGGTCGGATTGATGTTGAACGTCGGCCCGTTGATGTCGTTGTACAGCGGCGACTTGCGGTTATACGAACCCACGAAGTTCATCGACACCGCGGTGTTCCGGCCAAGCTCCTGCTGCACGCCGAAGTTCACCTGCATCGCATAGGGCCAGCGGAAGTGCGGATCGAACGCCACCACCTGGTTCAGCGGCAGGAACGCTGCCGTCTTGGTCGACGGATTAAACACAAGGTTCGGGTAGGGATTTGTTCCGCCGGGGAACTCTGTCGGATCGTTCTGGTAGGGATGCGTCAGCGAGTTCACCTTCACATAGCCGCTGTTGCGCACAGCGTAGGGCGCGTAGTTCGAGGGATACTCCCACATGTTGCCCGAGATGCCGCCGAAGAACAGTCCGGCCGCGCCATGCACCACGGTCTTGCCGTTGCCATACGGGTCAAAGGCGAAGCCAACGCGCGGCGAGACGTGGTTGATGGGCGAGAACACGCCGCCCTTCGGCACGCCCGGGTCGCCGGGGAACAGCATGCCGACCGGCGCCAGCGTCGACGTCTTGCCGATGATGGTCACGTTTGAGAATGCGTGGGACTGCTGTCCCGGCACAAAGTTCGTCTGCATGCGCTGCGGATCGGTCGGCGCCTGCTGGAAGTCGTACCGCACACCGAGGTTCAGCGTCAGGTTCGGTCGTATGCGCCAGTCATCCTGGGCAAAGACGCCGTAGCTGTACCAGCTGGCGTTCGCGTACAGCGGTGTGTCCTGCCCCATGCCCGCGGGGATGCCGGCCATGAAGTCAGACGTTCCGTTCGTCGTGCGCTGCGCGCCGGTGCCGTTGCCGGTGGAGAACGTAAACGTGCCGTAGTTGTTCAGCAGCGTCAACTGGAAGTCCTTCTCCAGGCCCGCTTCAGCGCCCAGGTACAGGGAGTGCTTGCCGCGCGTGGTATTGAGCACGTCGCGAATGCCATAGACATTCGCGCCCGCCTTCGGTCCGGTGATGGACTGGCCAAGCGTGAAGCCTTCCACGCCGCCGACAGCGATGTTGGGCCGCGAGAGCGTTCCGACGACGCCGAGATCCGATCCAAGGGCAGCCAGCGACGTCGCGGGTACCGCGACACGTCCGCCATACTGCCGGGTGTAGTTGACCCAAAACTGGTTGACCGAGCGATCGCTCAGCGTCCACACATCGCTGATGCTGGCGTTCTGCTGCTTGTTCGTGTAGTTGGAGTACGACCACACCTGCGTGAACGTACTGGGCACCACGCGGACGCGATAGTTCAGCAGGAAGTACGACAGCGTCAGCCGGTGTTTCGCGCCTAGCTGGTGATCGGTCTTGCCCAGGTACTCTTCGTTCTGCTCCGGCAAAGGCGAGCGCGTGCGATACGTGTACTGATTATCGCCGAACTGCGCAGGCTGCTGCGCCGGCAGGTTCGCCTTGAGGAACTTGATGATGTTGACGGCGGTGGCGTCCACCGCGGGCAGCTGGTTGCCGGGGTATGGCGTGAAGGCCGGCGCCGCGGCGCCCAGCGTCGGCGAGAAGATCGTCGGCTGGCACACCAGGAAGTGGATCGCGGTGTTCGCGGCTGCGGTCGGCGCGGTCGTGCAGTTTGCCTGCTCCGTGGGGGTCGGCATGTTCTCAGCGAAGTTGCCCGTCATCTGCGCCGCGCTAGGCAGGCTGCCGCTGTAGTTGCCGTACTGGATAAAGCGATAGCCGCCAAAGCTCGCGAAGAAGAAGTCCTTGTCCTTCCGAATGGGGCCGCCGACGGTTGCTCCGAAGCGATGCTGGTTGTAGGGCGTCTTCGTCGTCTGAAGGTGGGTCACGGCATTGAAGTTGCGGTCGCGGAAGAACTCAAACGCCGATCCATGGAAGGCGTTCGTGCCGTTCTTCGTGATGACACTCACCACGGCGGAAGAGTACCGGCCAAGCTGCGCGCTGTAGTTGTTGGTGACGACGTTGAACTGGTTCACCGCGTCGGGGTTCGGCACCTGGTTACCCGTGTTGCGCAGGCCCGTCATGTTCAGGCCGCCGTCGAGGTAGTACGACACCTGGCCCACGATGCTGTCGGGCGATCCGTTGACCAGCACGTGCAGTTCCTGGAAGCCGAGGCTGTTGACCGTCTGCACGCTCTGCACGCCGGGCACCAGCTGCAGCAGGCGCGTGACGTCACGATTGATGAGCGGCAGGTTGTCGATCTCGCGGTTATCGACCGTGTTGCCGAGCGTTGAGTTCGCCAGGTTCACGAGCGGCGCGTCCGCAGTGACCTGGATCGTCTCCGAGCCGCCGCCCGCGGTAACGGTCAGCTTCAATTCCGCGGTCTCCAGCACGCTCAGCACCACGCCGGTGCGTTCCAGCGACTTGAAGCCCGGCGCCGTAACGACGACCTTGTACGTTCCAACAGGCAGAAACTCCTCGCGATAACTGCCATCGGTTTTCGTCTGGAACGTGCGTGTGAAGTTGGTCTCTGTCTGCGTCACGGTGACGGTCGCGTTCGGCACGGCCGCGCCGTCCGCATCCACAACGGTACCGATCAGCGTCGCGGTGCTCAACTGCGCGGAGGCAGCGGCGAACGGCAGAACCAGGGTGCAGGGAACGATCAGATTGCGTAGGAAGGGGGACATCGAACGGGACTCCTCGGAAGCGTTTACGAAGGTGGCGCATGCTCTAGCGGTGGTTTCTGCTAGAGCTCATGGGGCATATCTCGGGACGGGGGAATTGAACCACGTGACGGCAATGGAACGCAAGGAGATGTGATATCAAGCTGCTGTCACGGGCATGATTGCCGGAAACGCTTCCAACGGCGCGCGGATCTCAGCCTTGGCCGACGGCCCAGGTCACCGGCAACCGCGGCAGGGAAGGGCCAAAGGCCCTCTCGATCATCCAGCAGCGACGATAGGTCGGGCCGTTGGCCCTCATCTTCCGTGCTCTCTTCCTACCTGGGCCTTCGGCCCAGGCTAATATCGCGTCGCG
>CAZZVI010000287.1:0-4196 GCA_964657335.1 uncultured Terriglobus sp. | reverse complement strand
CCAGCGAACCCGGCAAGCCGAGCTGGAACACGCGCGGGTTCGGATCGGTCAGCCAGTGGTACTCGATCAGGTCTTCGGTGACGATGTAGGCCGGCAGCACCGCCGAACCGGAGCCGGGTGTGCCGGTGTAGCCCAGCGTCCATTCCGGGATAAGCGGCAACTCGCCCGCCTGGGTCGAGAGCGTCTTGACCGTGATGCCGCCCTGGATCTGCGTCGTGTTCAACACCACGTTGAAGACCGTCTTCATCTCGCGGTCAAGCAGATCCAGCAGCACCGGGTTGGCATAGATCGCCGTTGGCCGAACCGCGTAGTTGGTGTTTGCCACCATCTGCGCGACTGCCGACTTCAAACCGTCCACGATGCTCGCGTTCGTTGCGATGGTCACCGTGTTGCCGCCGGCAACGATCTGAGAGGCAGCACCGAAGTACTGGGTGCTGGTCGGCGTGCTCAGGCTGGTATCCGCGCCATTCCACAGCGCGAGATCGTGCGTCCTCATCACGCCTTCGACGGTGTCCGCAAGGTCCTTCGCCTGCAGATAGGCGAACTGGCTCTGCTGCGAGCCGATCTCCATGTCGAAGAGGTTGTAGTTCAACTGCGCAACCAGCGCCTTCAGCGGCACGGAGCGCTCCACGCGCGTGGGGCTGACGACCGGCGCAACAATGTTGCGGGGATCGACAAAGCCGGCCGCAAGCGACGGCGCCGGGATACCCGTCTCTTCGAAGTAGCGCGATGGATGTCCCGTGGCCGGCACCTGCTTGATGCGCTGGCCGAACGCGCCGCGCCGGCGCACGATGTCGGTGATCTCCGACTGGTACTGCGGCACTTCAATCGCGCCCGGTCCGATGTAGTCAGCGGCGGCGTGGATGTCCTTGAACTGTGCGATCATTCTTTGTTTCTCCTGGTTCCAAATAGAAAAGGCGCGGCAATCGCCGCACCCTGGTTGAATCAACTGCGAGCTGCTGACCCGCTAAGACTCTGAGTCGCTGCTCTTCCTACCGCAGCAAACCAGCACGAATCAAGCCGCTCTTCACGGCGAATCGCTGCTCCATGCTCAGGGTGCGCAGCGCGTCTTCCAGCGGAGTTCCGTTGACATCGTCCGCCGAGCCCTTTGCCAATACAGACACCTGCGCGGCCGGTACGGTCTTACGCCCGGTTGCGGGCTCACCGTGTGCCTTGACCGAACGCAGATCACCGATCGCTGACTCAAGCTCCCGGATACGTTGATCCAGGCCGGCCAGCACTCCATCTGCAACTACGGATTCTGCGGTCGCAACAATCGGGCCTACGCTCTCGATTACGTTTGTCTCTTCCATCGTTTGTCCTTTCTCGCTCACGCTTCTCGCGTGGCATGTTGCCTGGGACCGGTGTGCGGCATCGGCTGCATCACCGGCGCTCTTCCCGCGCGCTGTCTCGCTCGCGTGCGGGTCGAGCAGGATGCCGCAACGGGCATGCCGCGGCTCTCTGTACGAACCACGCGAAAGCTCGTCGTCTTGTAAGCGGCCTTGGATCGCAGCAGGATCGCCGCGCCGGTGAAGGTCGCCTTTGTCAGCCGCCACACCTCGGCGCGCATGTTCTCCACATGCGCGTCGGCCAGCTCGTAACTCATGCCAAGTGCTTCATCACCATGGGCGTGCATTTCGGTCATCATCTCGGCGAAGTCACGCGCAAACAGGTAGCCGCCTACGCGCACCGCATTGCCATCGATCTCGGCCGCCGTGATGATGCCGCACTTCTGCTTCGCATCGTGACCGTCCCACCCCGCCTTGAAGTCGACGGCCATGCCAAGCAGGCTGGGCAGCGCTGCCTCGGCGGCCGACCGCGTCAGCACCACGCGGTGCCCGCGCGCGCCGCTTGGCGCCTTGTCACTGGCCGCATCCACCAGCGTCAGCACGCCCTCAAACGGCACCCGGTTCGGATGACCCGCTACCGCCGGAAACTCCACCGCCATCGCTTTCAGTTGCAACCTGTTTTCCTCCTAAAGGGTTAGGACCTTCACCCCACGGCACAGCCGGCAGACCGCGCTGCGACCGCACTTCATTGATGGTCATCACGTTTGCCGCAACCAGCTGCGCCTGGATGGCGGCCTCGACACTTTCATCGCGCGAGACAAGGTTGTTGAAGACGAACTCCACATCGTTCCAACCAAGGGCCTTGGCAAACACATCACGCGTGATGTGCTCCGCGATCAGTTTTGCCACCGGCACGATCGCCGACTGGAAGGCCTCCTCCGCCATCTCCGCGGCGGTGCTGCGGTTGACATCCGACTCGATGCCCAGCAGCATCGGCGGCAGGTCAAACGCACTCGCCAGGATGCGCAGCAGAAACTCCTGCCACTGCAGCCGCAGGTCCGCATCGGTCCCGCCGGCGAAGCGCAGCACCTCCGGCTTGTTCGCGCTCGACAGGATCGGCACCTGTCCCGTGCCCTCCACCTCGTCCTGCCACCAGCGGATCAGCCGCTCATGCTGCTGCGGCGTCGCCTCGTCCAGCCACAGTGCATACTGCACCACGCTGTTGCTGGCGAGCCGGCCCGCATAGCGGTTCGCCGAGAGGAACTGATTCACCGTCTCAAATGCAACCTCAAGACGGCCCAGGCCGAACGGCGTGTGCGTGCGTGGATTCAGCCGCACATACATCAGTTCCCTGTCCAGCAACTGCACACTGGCGGTGGAACCAAAGGGCGTCTGCACATAGCGCGGATCGTCCGGATCTCCGGTCCATCCGGCCATCATGGCGACCGTGGCGCCATCGACCGGCCAGAGGCGCAGCGGCATCGCCGCATCCCCGGTCGGCTCAACCTCCACCGCGCCAAAGCCGCCGACAATCACGTCCTCCAGCACCGCTTCAATCAGCGTGCGAAAGCTGTCCTGCGGATTCGGCTGTTCGAGCATCGATCGCAGAACAGAAACCCTTTGCCTGAGCGGATCATCCACAATGGCATCGCGCTTCGCGGAGACGCTCCAGTCCATGCTGCTGATCCGGTTCTTCACCACATTGATCGCCCGTCGAGCCATGGGCGTCTCGGCAAAGCGCCGAAGATTCTGCGGCGTCGGCTTCGGCATCGCATTCACGTTGCCGCCGGGTCGCCACGGACTCAACACCGCAGGCAAGTTGCTGGTTTTGCGGCTGCCTCCCGCTGACGCATCCAGCGACTCTCCAACCTTCCAACCGCGAAGCGCACCTCGCATCCGGTCTACTACACTCACACGCAACCCCCCTTCCAAAAACATGAAAGGCGCAGCCATCTGGCCACGCCTCTTCATCACTTCACAGCCAGCACGCTGATTCGCTCACTCGCTGACCAGCTGACTCCTGGTTCTAAACCCTCAACTCCCTGCGAGCCGTCTCCGCAATCCTGCCAAGATCGTTCACCGTCAACACACGCAGACCCTGTTCCTCCATCGTCTCCACTCCGAATCGGTAACGATCCTCCGCCTCGCCGCCCTCGGCTGCAACACTGCGCAGTGGTTCGACAATCGCGGCAAGATCAAGAGACGCATTCTCCACCCGTTGCACGCCCGCGCGCAGCTTGTCCGCCGAGAAGGCCAGCACCTTGGCGGCTTCCAGGTCACCCTCCAGCGACACTGCCTGGAACATCCGGATGACCCCATTCGGTCGGTATCCGCAATCGAGCTTGAGCGGATCGCCGGGACGTGTGTACTGGCTGGCCGCGATGCGTTTGCGCATCAGGGGCCACGCACCCGCCCGTTCGAACTCCTTTCGCATGGCATCTGCAATCCCCGCGCGCCCGCCCTTCCGGCGCACGACGCGCTCCCGCAACGGCTCCATGTACAGCCGCATCAGCTGCTCCAGCTCTGCGGGCATCGAGAGCGCCAGCGAACCGCGCTTCTCCGTCAACTGCACCGACGTGGAAAGCGACTCCTCCAGCATCTGCATGACCGGCTTCGACCCGGAACCGGCGTCGCGGACACGTGCCGCCAGTTCACCCTCCATCGCCTCCAGCAGACCCGTGTCGGCATCCGGGTCCATGCAGCGCACGCGGCTCCAGTCGCGGGTGAAACGCACCTGCGTTGTCTCCGTGCGTCCGGCTTCGCGCAGCATCACGCCGATGTTCACAAACTCGTTCTTCACCGCGTCCGGCACATAGCGCAGAAGGAAGAACTCGCATTGGATTCGATCGGTCAATTCTCCTCCTAGGGAGTAGCTTTTAGCTTCTAGCTTCTAGCTAGAGGCTAGAG
>CAZZVI010000286.1:0-4200 GCA_964657335.1 uncultured Terriglobus sp. | reverse complement strand
TTCTGCTGCACGGTCTGGATGAACGGAAACTGGGGCGTGGTGAAGGGTGTGGTAATGCCGCTCTGGTCGATGAAGACGATGCCGAAGCCGCTGCGAATCACCGTCTTCTGGTTGACGGAGTAAGCCAGCCCAAGGCGCGGCGCGAAGTTGTCATAGTGCAGCTCACGCGCGCTGCGCGGGTAGCCATTGACGCCAAGGTAGTCGAGCTGCTGCGTTGTCGTGTTGAAGACGGCTCCCTGGTTGTGCGTCTCGGTTGAAGGCCGATGCAGCGTGTAGCGCACGCCGGCGTTGATGACCAAGTTCGGCAGAGCGCGCCAGTCGTCCTGCGCGAAGAACTCATAGATGTAGTCGCGCGGGCGAATGGTGCGCCCCTGCAGATCGATGGAGAACGTATCGACCTGGCCCAGCAGAAAGCTGGCCAGCGCATTGCCGCCGGTACTGACGGCCGTGCCTGTCGCAGTTGTCGTGTCCGTGCCCGTCGTGGTGAAGGCGAACGAGCCCGTGGGGTTCGGCGGCGCGATCGTGTTCAGCTCATACCTGCGTGCGTCGATGCCCGCTTTGAAGGAGTGCGCCGCCTTCGTCCACACGACCGTATCGTTCAGTTCGCCCACGGCCGTCTGGTAGCGCGAGAAGGTGCTCGCTGTCTGGCCAATCTGCGCGAAGCCCGTGAACGTGAACAGCGGCAGAGCGTTGTTGAAGGCGGCATTCGTCGGGATGTTCGGGATGCCGAGCGCGGCTGACGCGGTGCTGCCCAGTGTTGTACCCGCCTGCGTGTTACCGCGGCGCGTGTAGCCGATGCGTAGATCGTTGACGACACTCGCCGAGAAGGTGTGCGTTTCATTCAGCACAATCTGCTGGCCGGTGATGTGCGTCAGGCCGCTGACATTGCCCGCGCCCAGCACCGATCCGGTGATCGCACCGGAGCCGTCGGGCAGCGGCGTCGCGGGCTGCTCCACCTCGTGATACCAGGTGTAGCGAGCGAACGCGCGGTCGTGCAGGCCTTTTGCGCCATCCACGCGAATGTCGAACTGCTGCTGATGATCGTCGTCGTTCGCCACGCGTGTGTAGTTGTTCGCCGCGCCGGTCGATGTCGGCAACGGGATGCGCGTGAGCAGCGCAACGGCCGCCGGATCGAGCGGGATGTTGATGGTGTCGTTGGGAAACTCCGCGCGCGTCAGCCGCGTGTTCACCGTTGAGGTCGTATTGGGGTTGTAAATCTTCGAGACCCCGCTGAAGTTGCCGGCGCGCTCCGCTGCGGTTGGAACCGTAGAGATTCGTGTAACGCCGATGCGCTGCAGAATGCCCTGGTAGTCGCCGAAGAAGAACAGCTTGTCATGCAGCACGGGCGCGCCGAGCGTCGCTCCAAACAGGTTTCGGCGATACACCGGCTTGCGCGCCGTGGTGGTCGCAAAGTAGTTGCGCGCATTCAGGTCTTCATTGCGGAAGTACTCGAACAGGCTGCCATGCAACGTGTTGCCCCCGCTGCGCGTGGCCACATTCACAACGCCGCCGTTAAAGCGGCCGAACTCGGCGGGCACGTTGTTCGCCTCCACCGTGAACTCAGCGATGTCATCAAGAATGGGAAAGAAGGCCACCTGGCCGGGCTCCGACTGCAGCGCACTGATGCCGTCGTAGAGGTATTCATTGGTGCGTGGACGACCTCCATTGATGCGCGGCAGCAGCGTGCCGGGCGGCAACTCGACGCCAGGGGCAAGCTGCGTGAGCTGGATGAAATTACGCGTGTTCAGCGGAATCGCCTGGACCGTACCGCCGGCGATCGTGGTTTCGATGTTGCTGGTCTGCGACTGCAGCAGGGGGGCGTCCGCCGTCACAGTGACCGTGTCGCGGCCCGCAACGGAAAGCGGCAGGTCCAGGCCGACGGTCTGCCCCGTCGCGACCGTGATGCCGTTGCGCACATAGGGCGCGAACGCCGTGCCATCGACCGCAATGCTGTACTCGCCGGAAACCAGCTGCGTGAAGTCATACATGCCGTCGCTGGTCGTGGTGGACGACTGCCGAATGCCGGTGGCCGTCTGCGTCAGCGTGACACGCGCGTCGGCAATCACAGCGCCGGAGGCATCGACGACGCGGCCTTTCAGCTCACCCTGAATCTGGGCATGTGCGATAGGAGAAAGAAAGGTCAGTGCAGAGACAGCAAGCGCAGCGGCGCATAGAGAAGGCAAGGAGGACTTCGGGGACATGGTACGAATCTAGTCGATTCGAACCGTATATCCAAGTGAGCAACAGCCTTAGTTGCAGCCGGACGAAGCGCTGTGACTGTTGCCGGTCTCAGCCTTAGCTTTCCTTGCGATAGAGCATGTTGCGAATGGTCTCTCGCCGAGCCGCATCCATCTCGCTCTTTTCCTTGCGCTCGTCAGCGCTCATGCCGGCTGCCTTCTTGGTGGCAGCTTCCGCCGCTTCCTGCTCGTCCGCGGTGCATTCCGGGCATTTATTCGCAAAACCTGGCTTGTCGGGCTTCAGCTCGAATGTCTCGCCACAGACAGCGCAGGTCTTAATTGGAAACGGCATAGCATCCTCATGATAATCGTCCACTATGCCTGGCGTGCTCACTCAACGATCGGTAGCGAGCACTTTATACGTTAACCGGGCAGTCGCTGCGGTCAGGCTCGCATCCCACCAAACACGCACGTTTCTCGGACTTCGTGCGGCTCCGCTCCAGAATGGGGATGCCTTATCTCACATCGCGTGGCCTGGCTGTTCTGTCTCTTGCTATACCTGGTCGCTGCTGCCGCCTGTGCAGATCCCATCTCTGTGAAGCACATGCAGGGAGAGGTTCACGCCTTTCTAGCGGTGCACGATGACGGCGGCAAGCTGCTGGGCTATGCTGACGAGGTCAACGTGCAGGTGGGCCGAACCTGGCGATCGCGCTTGACGGTCCGCTTCCTTGACGGTTCCGTATCTGACGAGACCGCGACCTACACCCAGGGTGGGACGCTCAAGCTGCTGACCGACCACCTCGTGGAGAAAGGCCCATCCTTCCCGAAGCCCGTCGACCTCGTCATCGATACGGTCAAAGACCAGGTGACTTATCACGAAGAGAAGGACGGCAAGGACGAAGTGAAGACCGATGCCATGAATCTGCCGGCCGATCTTTCCAACGGTATTGTGCCCTTGGTGCTGCAGAACGTTCCCCGCGGTGTGCAGGAGTCGAAGGTGAGTTACATGGTGACCACACCCAAGCCACGAGTGGTAAAGTTGGCGATCCATCCTGACGGTCAGGGCAGCTACAAGGTCGGCACCGCTCGCTCTGCGACACACCTTCGCCTTCACGTTGAGATTGGTGGTGTTGAGGGCGTCATCGCGCCCCTTGTCGGCAAAGAACCGCCTGACATGGATGCGTGGGTCTCCTCCGGCGCAGCGCCCACGCTCTTGAAGCTCCGAATCTTCCTGTTTGTCGGCGGCCCGCTGTGGACCCTGCAACTCGCCAGCCCGGAGTGGGAAGGCGAACGCTTGACGCGGGCGTCTGCTACGGGCGCACAATAGCCGCATGGCTCCCACTTCGCTTCTTACGCCGCGCGAGGCCGCTCGCATGCTCGGCATCAGCTATCCCACCATCAAGCAATGGATCCTGGCGGGCAAGCTGAAGACGTCGCCCACGCCGGGCGGCCATCACCGCATTGCGCAGGCTGCGCTGAAGCCCTTCCTGGGCAAGGATGCTGCGAAGCCGGCAATGGAGTCGCGCGAGCGCTTCCGCCGTGTGAGCGGGCGCAACCAGATGATCGGCAAGGTGGTCAGCATGCGCATCGAGGGCTTGCTGGCGCAGGTGGTGATCGACATCGGAGATCAGCAGATCACAAGTATCATCACGGCCGACGCCGCCCGCGAACTCAACTTGAAGAAAGGCGATACGGCCGCAGCTCTGGTCAAGTCAACCGACGTGATGATCGAGCGGTTCGACCCGGCCGTATAAGCCTTGCAGCTGCGCTACAGGGCAGCCGCGGCGCTCTTCTGGCGCTTCTTCTTGTAGGCGGCGAGATCGTCCTGCCAGGAGCCCAGCGCGCTTGCGAGTGGAGACTCTTCTTCGCGCAGCTGCTGGTGCTGCATGCGTGAAATCTGCTCGCCAAAGGCCGAGGGGTGATCGGTGCGTTCCAGCGTAGAAACGGCGACTGCGGACTCTGCCGGCAAAGCTTCGGCGTCAAGCGCGGTCCAGCCCTCAGGACGGAAGGAGCGCGGCAGCTC
>CAZZVI010000285.1:0-4206 GCA_964657335.1 uncultured Terriglobus sp. | reverse complement strand
GCGATCAGGAGATGGAGGGACTCGACATCGTCCTCCACGGCGAAACCATCGGGTAGCGCTGCGGTAGGTCGCGACGTAGAAACGCCCAGCCTGGCAAAACCAGGCTGGGCGTTTCCTTTTGGAACGATCCCCGCCGCAGCAGGGATCGTTACGCAGCGGCGAGCCTAGACGGAGTAGTACATCTCGAACTCGACCGGGTGCGGCGTGTGTTCGAAGCGATACACCTCGGTCCACTTCAGCTCGATGTAGCTCTCGATCTGGTCCTTGGAGAACACGTCGCCGGCCAGCAGGAACTCGTGGTCCGCTGCCAGCGAGCCGAGCGCCTCGCGCAGCGACCCGCAGACCGTGGGAATGCCCTTCAGCTCCTCCGGCGGCAGGTCGTACAGGTCCTTGTCCATCGGGTCGCCGGGATGGATCTTGTTGCGGATGCCGTCGAGCCCGGCCATCAGCAGCGCCGAATACGCCAGATACGGGTTCGCCGACGGGTCGGGGAACCGCACCTCGACGCGCTTGGCCTTCGGGCTGGTGGTGTAGGGGATGCGGCAGGATGCCGAGCGGTTGCGCGCGGAGTAGGCCAGCAGCACCGGCGCCTCGAACCCGGGGATCAGCCGCTTGTAGCTGTTGGTGCTCGGGTTGGTGAAGGCGTTCAGCGCCTTGGCGTGCTTGATGATGCCGCCGATGTAATGCAGGCACATCTCCGACAGGTCCGCATAGCCGCTGCCGGCGAACAGCGGCTTGCCGTCCTTCCAGATCGACTGGTGCGTGTGCATGCCGGTGCCGTTGTCGCCATAGATCGGCTTGGGCATGAACGTGGCCGTCTTGCCGTAGCTATGGGCCACGTTGTGGACGCAGTATTTATAGATCTGCATCTGGTCGGCCATCTTGGTCAGCGTGGTGAACTTGGTGCCAAGCTCGTGCTGCGACTGCGCCACCTCGTGGTGGTGCTTCTCGATCGGCAGGCCCATCTCGCCCATGGTGGACAGCATTTCGGCGCGCAGGTCGCTCTCGCTGTCCACGGGGGGCACCGGGAAGTAGCCGCCCTTGACGCTCGGGCGGTGGCCCATGTTGCCCTCCGGATACTCCTTCATGTTGGAGCCGGGGCCTTCGATGCTTTCGATGAAGTGGCTGGCGAAGTTGCCGCCGCTGCCGAAACGCACGCTGTCGAAGATGAAGAACTCAGCCTCGGCGCCGGTCAGGATCTGGTCGCCGATCCCGGTGGACTTCAGGTAGGCCTCGGCCAGCTTGGCGGTCGCGCGCGGGTCGCGGGAGTAATACTGCCCGGTGCTCGGCTCGATGATGTCGCAGAACAGGATCAGCGACGGCTTGGCGGCGAACGGGTCCAGCACCGCGGTGGCGCAGTCCGGCAGCAGGATCATGTCGCTCTCGTTGATCGCCTTCCAGCCGGCGATGGACGAACCGTCGAACATGAAGCCGTCGGTCAGCGAGCCCTCATCCACGGTGGAGATGTGCTGCGCCGTGTGCTGCCACTTGCCGCGTGGATCGGTGAAGCGGAGATCGACGTATTCGACCGAGTGTTCCCGGATCATCTCCAGGACCTTGCTCGCCTCGCTCGCTGCCGCCGGCACCACTGCCTTCTTCGCCATACTGTCCGCTCTCCTTGATCCAAGCCGCGCGATGCGGCTGCTTCAGGTTTAGTTAAGCATCCGTTTTGATCCTAGAGCGCTCAACCAAGAAGAGGGACGTGGCGGGATTGTCCGTGCCGGGCTAGAAGCCGAGCACGATGTCCGAGGAGATGGTGAACGCGCCCTTGTCGTTGTTGCCGAACGGCTTGCTGCCGGAGAGCGACTGATCCCAGCGAATTTCCGGACGAAGCATGATGTTATCGATCGGCTTCGGAAGCCCGGCTGGCTTGTATGTCACGCCCGCGGTCAGCGCGGCGTAAGTCGTGGCACCGCTAGCGACGTAGAAATTCGCTGGCGTGTAGCCCCGTTCGGCGTTGACGTAGTCGAGATTATTAACCGGCGTGTTGACGAAGAAGTTGCCGTTGTCGCGCCAGATCTCTGCCCGGCCATTCAGCGTCAGCTCGTCCGTCAACGTGTAGGCGACGTATTGCGCTGCACCGTAGCCTTCTACGCGAAACCCGTCTTCCTTGACGTAGTTCAGTTCCGTGGTGAAGGCGAGCTTCGGATTGGCCTTATAGGTGACGACGACGTCGTTGTAGTAGCGCATGGCGCTATTTGCGAAGGTGGTGTTGCGCTTGGAATTCTCTGGCCCGACATGGCTGAGCGCCAGAACTGTCAGGTCACCGCCGAGCAGATTGAGGCCGAACCCGAACAGGCCGGCAGGCCGCCGATTGTTGTCGCCGTCGAAGATGGTGGTGTTGGTCCCGGTATCGAGGCCCAGGTAGATGTCAACCATATCGGTGACATGCGCCGTGCTGAGCACACCGAAGTGCTTATAGGGCAGACCATAGTTAAAGATGTAGGAGTGGCTGTAAAACGGGTTGGTCTTCGGGTCGATAACCTCGAACCCCAACGGCGTCGGATAAACTCCGCCCTTGAAATCGATGCCGCCCTCGAACGCCCACGGCGTATGGACGGTGACGTTCGCCTCGACGATGTCGAGCTGATTGCGATCATGGATCAAGTGGTCGAACAAGCCGAGGGAGTGGACGATACGGGCGTCCGATCCATAAAGGCCCTGCAGCTTGAAGCCATAATCGTAATCGGTAGCCTTGGGATCGATGTCGCGCTCCATCGTCAGAAGGAGCTGGTTCAGGATCGGCCGGTTGGCCTTGTCGGTGAAGAGCTGGCCGAAGTTTACGCCGTTGTTCGGGTCGCTGGTGTTGCCAACGATGCCTGCGTCCACCTGGCCGGAGAACTTGATGGAACTGGCCCATTCCGAGAGGTTGGCGGGCGGCGCCCACGGCTTGTCGGGCGTTGCCGCAGCCGTGTTGGCGGGCATCTCCGTCTGGACTGACGGCGTGTTCTGGACCGGTGACGGGGTTTGCGCGTCGGCGACGCCTGCGACCACGATCATCGCCCCCGTGGCAGCGGCCACCTTGCGGTACGTGGTGTAGACCCGGGTAGCGCATCGTTCCATCGAAACCATCTCCAATCTACTTAGCAACCAATAATGATGGCGCGGTTGATGCACAATGTGCTTTGGCTGCGGCGTGATGCGCGATTGTGCATACCGTGTCTTCTACGACACAATCGTGACGGTCTGCGGCCCGCATGCCGCGAAATTAGGCAACGGCGTTGACACCGTTTCGGCAATGCCCCGAATGTCGGATGCAAGACCGGGACGGCCTATGGCAAAACTGAGGAGTGTCGCGCGTTGAAGTTAATCATTGCGATTGTGAAGCCGTTTAAGCTGGACGATGTGCGTGAGGCATTGACGACGCTTGGCGTCCAAGGACTCACAGTGTCGGAGGTGAAAGGGTTCGGCCGCCAGAAAGGCCAGACCGAGATTTACCGCGGCGCCGAATACGAGATCGCGTTCATTCCGAAGGTGAAGATCGAGGTTGTCGTTCCCGCAAGCATGGCCGATCAGGCTGTGGAAGCGATCATGAAGGCCGGGCAGACCGGCAAGATCGGCGATGGCAAGATTTTCGTTGTCGATGTCGAACGGGCCGTGCGGATCCGGACAGGCGAAATGGACGCTGAAGCACTATGAAGGATTTGTCGATGAAGCGTTTGCTTGCCCCGGCGGGTTTTCTGCCGGCCTTCCTCCTTGCCTGCGCGGCTGTTGCGCAGACCACTGCGCCAGGCACCACGGCTGCACCGGCGGCTGCCGCTGCGGCTGAGGCCGTGGCGAAAGTCGACACCGGCGATACTGCCTGGATGCTGACCAGCACGGCGCTCGTGCTGATGATGACCATCCCGGGCCTGGCGCTGTTCTATGCAGGCATGGTGCGCAAGAAGAACATCCTTGCCACCCTGATGCAGTCGTTCGCGATCTGCTGCCTGATTACCGTTGTCTGGATGGTCGCTGGTTACAGCCTCGCCTTCACCAACGGCAGCGGCGTCACCGCACCGTTCATCGGCGACTTCTCGCGGCTGTTCCTCAACGGCATCGCCGAGCACATCAGCAAGGGCGTGGACGTGCCGTTCACGCTCGGCGCCGGGACGGAAAATTCCACCGCCTACACGATCCCTGAGACCGTGTACATGATGTATCAGATGACGTTCGCGATCATCACCCCGGCGCTGATCGCCGGCGCCTTCGCGGACCGCATGAAGT
>CAZZVI010000284.1:0-4229 GCA_964657335.1 uncultured Terriglobus sp. | reverse complement strand
CGGCGCTGCGGCAAGCACGGCTCCTGATGCGAGAAAGCGTCTGCGATCCATCGTTGTTCTCCCCTGACGCACCAAAACCGCACAATCCGGTCGCGAGCAGCATACCGGATATCTCCCGTGATACGCATGTTGCGTAAAACGGGAAATGCCTTGAGAAACCAGGGCGGTTCCCTTGCGCGCACGCACCCGTTTCGATTACTACTCCCTTATTCTGATTTCCTTGACCGGCGGTGAAAATCCGCGGCTCTCGCATGCGAGGCTCTTGTGTTGCTTTCCTGCTTTGTCCGTTCTCTGCGCCAGACTGCGGTCCCTGCAGCCGTGGTTTGCCTGGCTGCGCTCTCTTCGAATGCCTACGCCAAAGACCAGGTGCCTGATTGGGTGCGTGCCGCCGCCGCGCAGAAGACGCCCGATCTGCCGAAAGACACCGACGCCGTGTTCCTCCTGGAAGAGACAACGTATTCCATCGCGCCCGACGGCACGCGGGTCGATCACGTGCGCAAAGTGGTTCGGGTTCTGCGACCGCAGGGTCGCAAGTACGGCCAGATGTTCGCAGGCTTCAACGCCGGCTCAAAGCTTCGCTACATGCACATCTGGAGCATCGGTCCAGACGGCAAGGAGTACGCCGTCAAAGACAACGAACTGACGGAGGAAGGCAGCGGTGCAGGGTTCGAGCTGTACAGCGATGCGCGGGCGCGGGGCGGCCGAGCGCCTGCGATGGACGTGGGAGCGATCGCAGCCGTGGAGTACGAGCGGCAGGAGCGGCCCTTCGACAACGACATCATCTGGATTCCCGGGGAAGATGTGCCGGTCGTCAAGGAAACGCTCTCACTCAACCTGCCGCCCGGCTTCACCTTTACCTCGGCATGGAAGGGCAAGCCAAAGGCCGAGGCCATTGACCGGGAACATGGGCAGACGCTTTGGGAGGTCGACAACCAGCCGGCACTGGTCAGCAGTGAGCGGGTTCCGCTTGCGCCGCATGACATCACTCGCGCCTCGCGCATGGACATCTTCTATCAGGGGCCTGGTGTCGGCGGCGCATACGGAGCCATGAACGGCAACTGGCAGGGCATTGGTGTGTGGTTTGAGCGTCTTGCCAAAGACCGCAACAAGCCCGACCCGGCCATCACCGCAAAGGCGCAGGAACTGGTCGCGGGCAAGACCGGCTTCCGCGAACGCGTCGAGGCCATCTCGAACTTCGTGCAAGGCAACATCCGCTACGTGGCGATCGAGATCGGTGTCGGCGGCTACCAGCCGCATGCAGCCGCGGACACCTTCCGCGTGCGCTATGGCGACTGCAAAGACAAGGCCACGCTGCTGAGCGCCATGCTGGCCGCCGTCGGCATTCGATCGACATGGGTGCTGGTCGATACCAACCGCGGCATGATGTCTTCGGAAGCTCCATCCATGATGGGCAATCACATGATTGCCGCTATTGAACTGCCGAAGGACTACACCCCGCAGTCGATGTACAGCATCGTCACGGCAAAGAGCGGCAAGCGATTCCTCATCTTCGACCCCACATGGGAGAAGACGCCTTTCGGCCACCTGGAGCGTGAGCTGCAGGGCAGCGATGCCCTGCTGGTGGACGGCGCGGACAGTCAGGTGATCCGGCTCCCAGTGCTCGCGCCGCAGCAGAACCTGGTGGAGCGCAAGGCCAGCTTCCAGCTGGCGGCCGACGGCGCCCTGGCCGGTACGGTGCAGGAACAGGAGACCGGCGACATCGCCCGCAATCGCCGCTACCTGTTCGCCGAAGGCACCGGCAAGAAGCAGCAGGAGACGCTGGACCACAGCCTGTCGCGCGACATGGCCGCATTCTCGATGTCCGACCTGAAAGTCGAGAACACGAACGACCTTGCGAAGGCGCTCACCGTGTCCTACTCGTTGAAAGCCGATCACTTTGCGCAGGAGATGGGTCCGCTGCTGACGGTGCGTCCGCGCGTCCTCGGGCAGGAGGCATTGGCGGTTGATAACAAACGGCGGGAAGTGCCCATTGATCTTGGCGAAACGCGGCAGATTCACGACGACTTCACGATCGCGCTACCCGCCGGTTTCACCGTCGATGAGGTGCCCGCGCCGGTCAAGCTCGATGTGGGATTCGCCGCATACCAGAGCGAGACGAAGGTCGAGAACAACACGCTCCACTACAGCCGCACCTACACCGTCCGGGAGATCGTTCTGCCCGCCAATCGCTATCCCGAAGTACAGAAGCTCGCGCGCACCATCAACGCCGATGAGCAAAGCTCGGCCGTGCTGAAGCGCGGCAAATAGTTCTACATGTACAGGAGACCGCTTCCATGAACCACCTGCCCGTTCGCTCATGCTTTGCCTTGCTGCTACCGCTTGCCGCCGGCCTGCTCCTGTCGCCCGCGCGCGCCCAGCAGTGGACCGTGCCCACGCCGGAAGAGCTGCACATGACGTCGATCCCCGAGGTGCCCGGCGCGGAAGCAGTCATCCTGAATCACGACGAACTGCACGATGACGACAATCACATGGAGACGATCTACTACCGCATTAAGATTCTGAGCGAAGGCGGCATCAAGCATGGCGATGTAGAGCTGCAATACGACAAGCGGCACGATCTGAATGGCTATGCCGTGGGTGACATCTCAGGCCGCACCATTCAGCCGGACGGCACGGTAGTCCCATTCACCGGCAAGCCCTATGACAAGTTGCTGCACAAGGACAAGGACAACGCCTACACCGCCCGCGTCTTCTCTCTGCCTGCGGTGCAGGTGGGCAGCATTCTCGAGTACCGCTACACCATGCGCTGGGACGATCGCATGTTCTTTCGCCCGAACTGGATCATTCAGACGGACCTTTATCTTCGCAAAGGTCACTTCCGCTGGAAGCCGACCGATCACGAACTCCTGAGCACGAGTCGCGGGGGACGCGAAAACATTGCCAATCGCCTCACCTGGGCGCAGTCACTGCCAAAAGGTACAGAGGTCAAGGCGACCCGGCTGCCAACCGGCCGGCTTATCTACGATCTGGACGTCGCGGACATTCCGCCCTTCGGCCATGAGGAATACATGCCGCCGATCGCGTCATCGCGTTACCACGTCTTCTTCTATTACACCCCGTACACCTCCGGCCAGGAGTTCTGGAACACCGAGGTAAAGTTCTGGAACAGCGATACCGGCAAGTTCACCAAGCAGACCGGCTATGTGCAACAGGAAGCGCAGGCCGCCATCGCCGGCGCAACAGGCGATGAGGACAAGGCGCGCAAGCTGTACCTGGCTGTGATGAAGCTTGAGAACACCGACTACACACGCAAGCGCACCACGCAGGAGGAGAAGGACGAGATTAAGTCTGCCGAAGACGTGCTGAAGCGGAAACACGGCACCAGCACGCAGATCACAATGACCTATGTGGCGATGGCGCGCGCGGTGGGTCTCCAGGCCTTCGTACTAGCCGTGACCGACCGCAGCAACAGGATTTTCGACGCCAGCTGGCTCGACTTCAATTCGCAGCTTACGGAGTCCATTGCTGTCGTAAAGTACGGCGGAGCCGACCACTACCTCGATCCCGGTTCGCGCTATGCCACCTTCGGTCATCTGGAATGGAATCACTCAATCTCGGGCGGCGTACGTCAGGACAATCCCGACAAGGCAAAAATGTTCGAGATGACACCGGGCGAGAGCTATAAGTTCTCGCACACATCCCGCGTGGGCGACCTGAAGCTGGAACCGGACGGCCGCATGACCGGCACGCTGACCTTCACCTACGAGGGCAGCCCGGCGCTGCGCTGGAGGCACCTCGCCCTGCGCAACGATGAAGGCGAGTTGCGCGAACGCATGAAGAAGGAACTGGAAGGCATGCTGCCCGGCGGCTCACAGGTCGAGATCAAATCGATCTCCGGCCTGACCGACGGCGAGGTGCCGCTGAAGGTGTCGGCTACGGTTGACGGCCACATCGGCAACGCGGTCGGGTCGCGTGTCATGCTGCCGAGTGCGCTCTTTGAGGCGAACAGCCGACCCACCTTTCCGCACGACAAGCGCGACCTGGGCGTGTACTTCCCCTATGCGCAGATCGTGCAGGATGCCGTCCGCTACACCTTGCCCGCGGGCTTCACCGTCGAAGCGGCCCCGGGAAAGGAAGTCGTGCAGTTCCAGAACCTGGCCGCGTACTCGCAGACCTCGTCGCAGACGGCAAACACGGTCACGATCCGCCGCGATCTGATCCTGGGCGACCTGTATTTTCCGGTAAGCGATTACCCGCAACTGCGCACC
>CAZZVI010000283.1:0-4309 GCA_964657335.1 uncultured Terriglobus sp. | reverse complement strand
CCGCTATGAGCCCTTCAAAAAAACAACCTGCCGGAGTCTTGAAAACAGACCTTCGGCGAGCTCTCACGTCAAAAAAACAACACCCGCCGGAAACGACCGGAAAGCCACCGGCTTAGAATAAGCAGATGTGTTCCGGCCGTTCTCGAAAGGAACGTCCCGGGCCCGAGGATCTTCCCGTATGGTTTCACTGTTCTCCCGGACCGCTGTTCCGCAGCGCTCCTTCTTCCCGCGCCGCGGCATCGCCGTTGCACTGCTCGCCGGCAGCTTCGCCGCTCCAACGCTGTTCGCGCAGGCCACCGGCACACCGCAGCAGGCGCCCGCTTCAACGACGCCGCCGACACCGACGGACCAGCCGGCTGGCACCACCCCCGCGACGCAGGACCAGGCGCCGACTGCTGTCATCAGCAACACCACGCCGAAGCGCGGACGCACGCGCAAGACGGACGAAGAGAAGACGGACGGCAAGGTCGTACAGTCCAAGGACACCGTAAAGGACCAGAAGGCCGAGAAGCGCAAGCTCAAGCTGAATCCGCTGGCGAATGTCAAGTCGGATCAGCCCGACAAGCAGCTCTATGACAAGGCGCAGATCGCCATCAACAAGGGCCGCTACGAAGTGGCGCGGCTGGACCTGCAGACGCTGCTTTCGACCTACCCTGACTCCGAGTACCAGATGCGCGCGAAGCTCTCCTTCGCTGACAGTTGGTACCGCGAGGGCGGTACCGCGGCGCTCGCGCAGGCCGAGACCGAGTATCACGACTTCATCATCTTCTTCCCCAACGCGCCGGAGGCGGCCGAGGCGCAGATGCGTATCGGTGACATCTACTTCAAGCAGATGGACCGCCCCGATCGCGACTACACCAAGGTGATCCACGCGCAGGATGAGTACCGCAATATGCTGACGCAGTATCCGGATTCGTCCCTGATTCCGGAGGCCAAGCAGAAGCTGCGCGAAGTGCAGGAAGTGATGGCGCAGCGCGAAAGCTCCATCGGCGACTTCTACGTCGGCCATGAAAACTGGGTGGCCGCCATCGCGCGCTTTCAGACCGTGGTGGACACCTATCCGCTGTACAGCCACATCGACCAGACGCTGATCGGGCTTGGGGATGCGTATGCCGCGCAGTCGCGATTTATCCGCACGCTGAAGCTGCCGGAAGATGTGAAATCGCGCTTGCTGCGCACGTACGACGATCAAGCCATCGCTGCCTACACCCGCGTGGTCACGCAGTATGCCGCATCGCCTCACATGGAAGATGCGCGCGACCGCCTGGAGGCGATGAACGCGCCGATTCCTGAGCCGACGGCGGAACAGCTCGCCGCAAGCGAAGCTCTTGAAAACAGCCGCCAGACCTACACGCTGACTAATCGCGCCAAGGGCCTGCTCTTCCGCGGACCGGACACGGTGCAGGCAGCGCGTCTTGGCGAACCTTCCATGGCTGATCCCAAGGCGACGCTGGCGCCTGAAGTCTCCAAACGCAGCGAAGAGGCATACAAGGCAGCCCTCAATCCCGCTGCCGCTCCTGCCGGCCTGCAGCCCCGCTCCGAGGTCTCGGTTGGCACGGGTGGCGCGGCAGGCGCCGCCGCGGGCAGCACGCCTGCAGCGACCGGAACGGCGATGTCCCTCCAGGACATTCCAGCGGCCGACGCTGCGGCAACCCCGGCAGCCGGATCCACCTTCACCGAGACGCCTCCGGGTGTGGCTCCTCTGAGCAACGGCGGCGGTGGCGCAAGCACGAGCGTCACCATTCTGACGCCCGGCGCATCGGCCACCCGTGCCAATGGCACGGGCTTGAATGCCGTCGGACCCGCCAACACCACGGCCCTGCCGCCGATTGAGAAGCCTGCGGAAGCGCCGGATGCCGTGAACGACGTCGCCAACCAGAAGACGCCCCAGGGCCAGGCTCCCGTCCTGGACAAAAACGGCAATCCCAAGAAGACCAAGGCCGAGTACGACAAGGACGATGAATCCTCCAGCACACATAAGAGGAAAAAGGGTCTGAAGAAGCTCAATCCTTTCTAAACGCAGCCTCTCGCAACCCGCGCATGGGCAGCTTCGGCTGCCCATGTGCTTTTGCGCTTTGCTACACTTGGCAGCCATGCGATCCCTTGCCGCTTTGCTCGTTGCCTCCTTTGCCGTGCCACTGGCGCTCGCCCAGGTACCGGCCGCACCCACGCCCGGCACGACGGCGCCCGCCGCCACCGGTATCGCGCCGACCACGCCGGCTGCCGCTCCCGTCATTTCACCCGAGGTGCACCCGGACGGCACCGTGACGCTGCGCCTCGATGCGCCCAACGCGCTGAAGGTGACGGCGAGCATCGAAGGCGACGCGAAGCCGATCGTGATGCAGAAGAACGCCAGCGGTGTATGGGAAGGCACGACCGGACCGAAGGCTCCCGAGTACTACGGGTATAGCTTCTCCGTCGACGGCAAGCGCGAGCTCGACCCGCGCAACGCTACCGTCCGGCCCAACCTGCTGAGCCCGACGACGGTCCTGTACGTGCCTGCACCGACGCCGCAACCATGGGACATCACCGACATTCCCCACGGCGAGATTCATCATCACCTCTACTTCTCGAAGCTGGCTGCGGGTGATGGTTACTCTGCCGACCGCGATGTGTGGGTGTACACGCCGCCGGGCTACGACGCTAAGCGCAAGGAAGCGTATCCCGTGCTCTACCTGATCCACGGCTTCTCCGACGCGGCGAACGCCTGGGTTGAGGCAGGCCAGGCGAACCTGATCTTCGATGCCCTGCTGCACGACGGCAAGATCAAGCCCATGGTCGTGGTGATGCCGCGCGGCTACGGCACCATGGAGATGATCGAGAGCAAGGCGGCGGTCCGTCCGCCGGCGATCAGCATGAAGAACCAGACAACGTTCTCTGACCAGATGCTGCACGAAATCCTGCCCCTGGCGGAGGCTCGCTACAACATCGCAAAGGACCCGGCGCACCGCGCGATGGCGGGCCTGTCCATGGGCGGCGGACACAGCATGTACACCGGCCTGAATCATCCGGAGGTATTCGGCTACGTGGGCATGTTTTCCGCCGGCATCACCTCGTCCGGCGTCGATATCCGCGGCAAGAACGTGGAAGCGAGCACCTACGATGCAGCCTTCAAAGCCGTGCTGCCGCATGCGGCAACACAGGCACCGGTCAAGCTGCTGTGGATCTCCTGCGGCACGGAAGACGGGCTGATCACCGTGAACCACGGTTTCGAGAACTGGGCCAAGACGAACATCAAGGGCAACGTGCAGGTGCGCGACACCCCCGGCATGCACACGTGGATGGTCTGGCGGGATGATCTGATTGCATTCACGCCGCTGCTGTTCCGATGAACTGCTTCAGTGCAGTGCGCAGCAGCGCAGAGCTCTCGCAAAAGGGCGCAAGGCCTTCGCGTTCTCTGCGTGAGCTTAGCGAACTCTGCGTTCGCTGTTCTAGGTTGGTATCCTGAAAGGAGCGCCACAACCGGCGCTCTTTTCTTATGCCAAACGAACTTCCCAAAACGTACGATCCAGCTGCCATTGAACAAAAGTGGGCGGCATTCTGGGTCTCCGAACAGCTTTTTGATACGTCTCAAAACACGCAGAACGAGGCCGGCGCGAAGCCCTTCGTCATGCTGCTGCCGCCGCCGAACGTCACCGGCCGCCTCCACATGGGCCACATGCTCAACCAGACGGAGATGGATATCCTGACGCGCTGGCACCGCATGCGCGGCGAAGAGGCGGTCTGGATTCCGGGCACGGACCACGCCGGCATCGCCACGCAAATGATGGTAGAGAAACAACTTGCAAGCGAAGGCACGAACCGCAAGCAGCTCGGCCGTGAGGCGTTCCTCGAGCGCGTGTGGCAGTGGAAGGCGCAGTACGGCGGCGCCATCACCGGGCAGATGCGGCGTCTGGGCGCCAGCGTGGACTGGGGCCGCGAATACTTCACGATGGACGACAACCTGTCGAGCGCTGTAACGGAAGCCTTCGTAAAGCTGTACGAGCAAGGCCTGATTTATCGCGGCAGCTACATCGTCAACTGGGACCCGGTGCAGCAGACCGCCGTGAGCGACCTTGAGGTCGAGCACAAGGACGTTGCGGGCAAGCTCTACCACCTGCGCTATCCGTTCGCTGACGGCAGCGGTTCCATTGTCATCGCCACCACACGGCCTGAGACCATGCTGGGCGACGTTGCCGTGGTCGTCAACCCGACGGACGAGCGTTACACGGCACTCGTAGGTAAGACGATCCTGTTGCCGCTTGTTAGTCGCGAGATCCCGTTGCTCGCCGATGACTGGGCGAAGCCCGAGTTCGGCACCGGTGCGGTC
>CAZZVI010000282.1:0-4313 GCA_964657335.1 uncultured Terriglobus sp. | reverse complement strand
GAAGCATTGAAGAGTCGGCGGCGCGCGATGTTTGTTCACAGGCGCCGCAAGAGAGCGATGTCCATCAGAAAGTGACGAAGGCCGCTTGTTGTTGCCAGTTGGGACCCGATCCGCAGCTCAAAAGCTGGCGTCCCCACTAGTTCTAGAAGCTTCAGCCGTCGAGACGCGCTGAAGGCGCGTGTTGTAAAAGCCTAGGCCGTAGGCCCAGGATGCCAATCGGAGGATTGCCTGCAGGCTGAAGGCCCGCGTTCTGGAGCCGGCTGCGCATAACGCGAGCCTTCAGCCCGCTCCGTGAACGCATCTATGACCTGGGGCTGCGCCCCAGGCTTTTACAACGCGGGCCTTCAGCCCGCAAACCCTGCCCCGTAGCGGGCGATCACTTCAATTTCCACCAGAGCGTCCTTTGGCAGGCGTGCCACTTCAATGGTCGAGCGCGCCGGCGGCACGGCACCCGGCGGTGCGAAGCTCTGGGCGTACACGCCGTTCATCGCGGCGAAGTCGCCCATGTTCTTGAGGAAGACGATCGCCTTCACCACGTCTTCCAGGCCAAGCCCGGCAGCCGCAAGCACCGCGCGGATATTCGCAAGCGCGCGCTCCGTCTGCGCCTCGATGCCGCCTTCCACGACGTTGCCGGTTGCAGGATCGAACCCCACCTGGCCGGAAAGAAAGAGCAGGTCGCCCGAGCGGATCGCCTGGGAGTAGGGACCGATGGCGGCAGGCGCCTCGGATGTGCTGATGGCTTGTTTCGCGAGAGACATGAACCCAATGGTAGCGCGTCACAGCGCAGAGGCTGGAGGATGAAGAGGCCAGGAGTGAAGAGGCCGAGAATGAAGAAGCCGGGAGTGAAAGTGAAGAGGCTGGGAGGTAAGGACGCCGGTAGGTGAAGAGACCGGGAGGATGACCAATCGCGCTGAAGGCGCGGGTTGTAAGAGCCTGGGGCAGCGCCCCAGGTATCCACGTCCCGTGCTGAAGGCGGGCTGTAAGCCCGCGTTATCGTTGCCGGAGGCAACGCTGCATCCACCAGAAGTTGAAGGAGATGCGCGTTGCCGGAAGCGCAGAGCGCATAACGCGGGCCTTCAGCCCGCGAGCACGATTGATCGTGTACCTGGGGCTACGCCCCAGGCTGTTACAACGCGGGCCTTCAGCCCGCAACCTGAGATGGCTGCAGGAAACCTTCAGCCCCTTACAACGCACCAGGCTGAGCAGTGATCGCCGTAGAAGTGTCCTCTCCTACCGGACCGCAGCGGAGAGAGACCTGCTGTTGTGGCAGTGCAAAGCAGGTTTCTCCACTGCGCAGGACAATACAGCCGTCCTGCTCCGGTCGAAATGACAGTGTTGTTTTGCTCATCAGGCCGGTGAACCCGTGCTGGTCACAACGCAAACCTTCAGCCCGCAACCAGAGACAACGTCCTCATCTTCAGACCCTCAGCAACGATGCGTTACGCCAGTTTGCCGCCGCGCGTGACGATGCTGAGCCGCTCGTTTGCCAAGGTGCGTTTCGCCTGCATGCGGGCGTGCGTGGCCCAGGGGCCTACCGGATCGAGCCGGGTGTATGTCAGCCAGTGGCGCAGCGCACGGCGCCGTTCGCCGGTGCGCTCATAGGCGAGCGCCAGGTTGTAGTGGGCGTCGGCGTAGTGCGGCATCAGCTGGATGGCCCTGCGATACGCCGCGATCGCCTCCGGCAGGCGGCGAAGCTCGTCGAGCACGTTGCCCAGGTCGAAGAAGGCCAGCGCGTACTCCGGATCGATCTCGGCGGCGGCGCGGTAGCGCTCCTCGGCTTCGGCAAAGCGGCGGGTGTTGTAGAGGATGGTACCAAGATTGATGGAGGCCGGCGCATGCCGCGGCCAGATGTCGAGCACCTGGCGGTAGAGCGCGGCGGCTTCGGCGAGCGTCTCCGGCCGGTCCTCGAGCTGGACCGCGCGCTGAAAGACCTCCTGCGCACGCGCCTGGTCGCGCATCTGCTGTTCGCGCGGTATCGCCAGCTTGACCACCGAGGTCGTGTTCCGCGCCGGAGCGTTGAAGTCAAAGGCGAACTGCTGCGTCTCCGGCTCAAGCAGAGCGTCGCCGTGGCGGAAGGCGAGGCGCGATCCGTCGAGCACAAGGGCGTTCTCGCGCAGGGGGTCGGCGAAGCCGGCTCTCTGCATGGCCTTGATGGAGGTGCGAACGGCCTCTGCGGAGACGCTCTTACGGACGTCGCGCAGCTTTCGCATGTGCGAGAGGTCGCCCATGCTGAAGCCGGGCTCGCGGTGCAGAAGGCCGGAACGCTGCCAGCCGACGATCTGCTGCCGCGACACGGCGAGAATGCGTTCGGCGTCGCGCCGTGTGTAGTGGGAAACAGGCGCTGTCATGGCAGGCATCGTCTGTGCTCCGGGCCCGTTCCGTACCAGGCACAATGCCAGGTAAAGACGTCCATGTGCCGAGTATGATGCTCGCGTCACTCCCGCGCAAGACGCGGGCAGGCATGCATCGCAGAATCTCGTGGATAACGAGTACCTGCCGTGATTCTCCTGTGGAGATCGTGTGGGAAGGAAGGGCCGAATGGAGCCGACGAACGGACTTGAACCGTTGACCTGCTGATTACGAATCAGCTGCTCTACCAACTGAGCTACGTCGGCCTCAGCTTGATTCTAACTGCCGGTGAGAAGACACGCAAAGCGCCGCGCATAGCCTCAGCGTTCGTTGTGCCATGCACGAATCGAAGAGGAACACTGGGCGCGCGGAAACGGGTTTGCAACTCTGTTTTGCCAGCAAACAAGAAGGCCACCCGCGGAGGGGTGGCCTTCTCTTCAGGGAGAGTCCGGACGGAGGCAAAGCCATCAGAACTTTCTGGCGCAAGTCTATGGTTCTGCTTGCGCAGTGTCAAGAATAATCGTAAGTCGTTTCCTTGCAACAGTTAGAAATCGCATGCAACGGAACATCAACGCGCTTATTTCGCCTTCTGTTCGCTTCTCGACGGTACCCTCGCTTAGCGGATCCCGTGCTTCGGCCGTCCACGCAGATCGAGACTGATGATCTCCATGTCATCGATGGACGAGATGGGCTTGCCGCGCGCGCGCCGGTACGCCGCGCGTCCTCCGCCCAGAACAATGCCGAGCACGAGCGCCGCTCCGCACATCACGATCACGAAGATGATGATCTGCACCATGACGCTTGCGGCATTCGTGATCTTGAACTGGTCCATGTAACCTTCGGGCTTGTTCCAGCTGATCGCCGCTTCGTACTTGATGCCGCCTGCGATCTTCGCTGCCTCTTTCGCGGAGAAGCCGCTGCTCGCGAGCGCGACGATGGGGCCGGATCGCGCTGCCTGCGGCTCGCCTGCAAGAAACGCCGCGGGTAAGGCACGATCTTTGATGGCGGCCTGCATCGCGCGCATGCGGTCGCCCGCGATTGCGGGTGTGGGATAGAAGATCGTGGTCAGCACGCCGTGTCCGCTGCGGCCGCTGTAGCGCGAGGTGAGGATCTCGGGCGACTTGTTGAAGTCAATGATCGATGCAGGAATCTGGCCGCCACCCGCGGCGTAGGTCAGCGGCCCGACGGCGTAGCGCAGACTGTCTTTTTGCAGGCCTTCGGGAGGCAGCCGCGTCGGCAGCAGCGGATGCGCAGCCTTTGCTCCAACAGGCTTGGGCAGCATGCCGACCAGCTCGTTGAACGAGCTCGCAGAGATCGGCTTCGTACCCGCAGGGGTAATCTGCACGATCGTGTCACCCTGCCAGAAGAGCAGTTTGCCCGCGGCGACGGAGCAATCCACGCCGAGGCTGTTGGCCGCCGCGCACGACCGCATCTCGAGCGTGCGCAACAGGGTGAAGGCACTGTACGCGCCGGTGGCATCGGCAAACTCGACGGCGGAAACGACCGCGGCGTTCCCCTCGGCTCCATACTTTCTGGCATCGCGCCGGCTGACGAGCAGCTCCTTTGCCACGTTGTCCGCAAGCGCAATGGAGTTGTCGGCAGCGCCGCTCACCTGCCACTCGCCGAAGTGGTCCGGCAGCAGAGGCGCAGGTGGCACCGTGATTGCGGTAGGTGCCTGCGACGACGGAGCCGCCTGCGCACCCGAAGTGAGAGTTGCCAGCAGGGGAATCGCGAACACTGCGGCGAAGACAATCCTGGAAAAAGAGCGAGCCATACGAGGTGAGACTACCACCGGCAGCGGACGGATAGCGCACCGTTCCGCCTTCGCACCTTGCGACGCCAACAATCCGCACAAAAGAAGATGGGACCGCCGAAGCGGCCCCATCTTTGTCGTTTGCCTGCACCTCAGGCGAGGGTTAGAAGGTGAAGCGGACGGTCAGTCGCATGTTGCGTCCACCGTTCCA
>CAZZVI010000281.1:0-4319 GCA_964657335.1 uncultured Terriglobus sp. | reverse complement strand
AAGACCACGCTTGCCGATTACCTGACGCCCACGCCGCAGTGGCAGCCTGTCATCGACTACGACCAGCTTGGCCGTGAGGAAAAAGTGGGCTGGGTGGGTCGCGGCAGCCGGTGCCTGTATCCGTATGACAAGTACTGCATGGTCGGCCTGTCGGCAGGCGGCGAGGACGCCACCACGCAGCGCGAGTTTGACCTGAAGACCGGCAAGTTTGTCCCTGGCGGGTTCATCCTGCCGGCGAGCAAGCAGAACCTCAGCTGGGTCGATGCGGACACGCTGCTGGTCGCCCGCAACTGGGGTGCCGACACCATGACGAAGTCCGGCTATCCGTTTGTGGTGAAGGAGTGGAAGCGCGGCACGCCACTCGACAGCGCCACGGAGGTGTATCGCGGCGCATCGACGGATGAGGTCGGCAGCTTTCCTGAGGTGCTGCATGACGCGCAGGGACACACGCTGGTACTGGTGACGCGTGGCGTGACTTTCTTTTCGTATGAAACCCACGTCCGAACGGCGAAAGGCATGGAGCGCCTTGCGCTGCCCAACAAAGCCGAAGTCAACGGCATGGTGGATGGCCGCGTGCTGGTCCGCATCCGCGAAGACTGGACACCGGCCGGGCAGACGGCGCACTTCGTGCAGGGTTCGCTGCTTGAGTTGAAGCTGGCCGATGTGCTGCGCGACCCGGCCCATCTCAGGCCATCGGTCGTCTTTCAACCTACGGCGAAGGAGTTCCTGCAGGAGGCGTCCACGACCAAGGGACGGCTGGTGGTGACGACGCTGGAGAACGTGCAGGGGCGCGCCTACATCTACACGCCAGGGGCGCATGGATGGACGAAGAGTCGCATTGCACTGCCGGAGAATGTCGCCGTGGAGGTGGCGTCGACCGATGACGCCAACGATAACTTCTTCCTCAACGTGACCGGCTTTCTGACTCCACCATCTCTCTGGCTTGGCGATGCGGCAACGGGCAAGGTGTCGCAGACGAAGAGTCAGCCGCCGCTGTTCGACGCTTCGCAGGATGTCGTTGAGCAACTCACCGCGAAGTCGAAGGATGGTACGTCTGTTCCCTACTTCGTCGTCCACCGTCGGGACATGAAGTATGACGGATCCAATGCGACACTCTTGACCGCGTATGGCGGCTTCGAGGTGTCGAACACGCCCTCTTACTCCGCCTATGCCGGCAAGCTTTGGCTTGAGAAAGGTGGCGTTTTCGTGCTGGCGAACATTCGCGGCGGCGGCGAGTTTGGGCCGGCGTGGCACGAGGCCGGGCTGAAGACGAACCGTCAGCGCATCTATGACGATTTCGCGGCGGTCGGCCAGGATCTGATCGCCCGCAAGATCACTTCGCCGAAGCACCTGGGCATCCAGGGCGGATCGAACGGCGGCCTGCTGATGGGAGTGGAGATGGAACAGCATCCCGAACTTTGGAACGCCGTCGTCATCCAGATCCCGCTGCTGGACATGCTTGGCTTCGAGCACATTGCCGCGGGTGCAAGCTGGGTGGGTGAATACGGTTCGGTGAGCGTGCCGGAGGAACGGGCTTTCCTTGCCTCCATCTCGCCTTACAACCAGCTCAAGCCGGACGGGAAGTATCCTGAGCCGCTGATCTTTACCACCACCAAGGACGATCGCGTGGGGCCGCAGCATGCGCGTAAGTTCGCTGCAAAGATGAGCGAGTTTGGGCTTCCCTACTTCTACAGCGAGATCACGGAAGGCGGCCACGGCTCCGGCGCGGACCTGAAGCAGCAGGCCGGAACGTATGCGATGACCTACACGTACCTGCAGCGCAAGCTGATGCCTTGAGACCGTGTCACTGTATGTGCCGATTCACAGCAGGTCCGAATCGCCCGCGCCCGTGTCCTGCAACCGGCAAGGGTCAAATTGTCGATCCCATGGCACGGATTCCATGCGGCTGTTTCGCGGCGTTTGCCAAAGGTGCTACAAACTAAAGCGCGTGTTTAAGTCGCACCTGAAGGTTGTTCCATGAGATCAGAGTTCCTCGCTTCGCGACGCAAGACCGGCCTCGTCGCGACCGTTGCCGTCTCCGCCGCCCTGGTAAGTTATGGCCTGCTTGCGCCGCTGCATCCTGTCGCGGCACAGCAGCAGGCACCCGTAGGAGCGCCAAAGACCCAGGGTGGATCGGCCAGGCCGACGGGCGGCGCGGCTGCAGGTCCCGGCGAAGGCGCGCAGGCGGTCGCCGCGGACCCGACGCATGGTCAACAGGCTCCCGCTCCGCCTGTGCCGCGCGGCGGCCTTGTTGCCTACCCCGATCGTCCGAGGGCGCCGCAGCCCGTGCTGGACCGGGGCAAGGGCGCATTCAGCGTCAATTGCGCCTTCTGCCACGGATCGGACGCCGCAGGCGGCTCCGTCGGCCCGAATTTGTTGCGTTCTGAGGTGGTGTTGCAGGACAGAAATGGCGAGTTGATCCTGCCGATCGTGCATGGTGCACGCGCCGCGCAGGGCATGCCGAAGATCGAGATCCCGGACACTACCGTGCCGGACATCGCCGCATGGCTGCACAGCCTGAAGACCGGCGGCAACATGCGTTCCACGGAGAAGATCAACATTGTCGTCGGCGACGCCGGCACGGGCAAGGCGACCTTCACCCGCATGTGCAGCTCATGCCACTCGACCGATGCAGACCTGAAGGGTTTTGCCGCCAAGTTCCCGGATGCGCGCGCCATGCAGCAGGCCTGGATTCTGCCGGGTGGCGGTGGTGGACGCGGACCTGCCGCAGCGACGCCGCAGGTGCAACTGCATGTGCCTCCTGTGACCGCGACCGTGACCGAGGTGAACGGCAGCAAGGTGACTGGCCGCCTGGGAATGATTGACGACTTCTTCGTCGAGGTAACGACGGACGACGGCGTGGCCCACCGCTTTACGCGCAGCAACGATGTGCCGAAGGTCGAGATCCACGATCCGCTGGCGCCGCACCGTGCGTTGTTCCGCACCTACAACGACAAGGACATCCACGACATCACGGCGTACCTCGAGTCGCTGAAGTAACTCGATATATTTGGGAGCACAGGAATGAGAATCACCGTACGCAGCATCGCAACACTGGGACCGTGCCTGCTGGCAGCGCTGATGGGTACCGCGCTGCGGGCGCAGTCGCTCGATCCCGCAGCCATTGTGCAGCCCAGGCCGGATAGCTGGCCTACCTACTCCGGGGACTACAGCGGGCGTCGTTATAGTCCGCTGACGGAGATCAACACCTCCAACGTGCATGGCCTCACGCTGGCGTGGTCGCAGAAACTATCGTCTGCAACGGCACCGCCGGTGGCCGCCGGTCCGTTTGCCCAGGCTGCCGCGGCGACGAAGGTCATCATGGGAGGTGTCGGCGACATTCAAGCCCCTATGGGTCAGATCAAGGGCGCGGAAATCATGGTGGATGGCACGCTCTACGTCACCACGCCAGATAACGTCTGGGCGCTGGATGCCTACGACGGCCGCGAGCTGTGGCACTTCTTCTGGAAGACGCGCGGCGGCACGCACATCGGCAATCGCGGCGTAGCCATGTGGCATGATCGCGTGTACTTTGAGACGCCCGATGACTACCTGGTTGCGCTGGACGCCAAGAGCGGCAAGGAGATCTGGCACAAGGAGATTGCGCCGTTCGACCTGCAGTATTTTTCCACCATGGCACCCCATGTCATCGGCGATCACCTGCTGGTGGGCACCGGCAACGACCTGGACGAGCCGGGCATGCTGCAGTCCTTTGACCCGCAGACCGGCGACGTGCAGTGGAAGTGGTATGCGGTTCCCATGAAGGCGGGCGATCCAGGCCTGGACACGTGGAAGAACCTGGACGCGGCGTCGCATGGCGGCGGCAACATCTGGGTCAACGGCTCGTACGATCCGGAGACGCACCTGTACATCTTCGGTACCGGCAATCCCACCGCGGCCTACACGTCGCAGTCACGCGGACCGGGCGCGAACCTGTATACCTGCTCCACCGTTGCCGTGAATGTCGATACCGGCAAGATGGCCTGGTACTACCAGACTTCGCCGCATGACACGCACGACTTCGACTCCGCGCAGACACAGGTGCTGGTCGATGGCACGTGGAACGGCAAGCCCCGCAAGCTGGTGCTGACCGGCGCGCGCAATGGCTACTTCTTCGTGCTGGACCGCACCACGGGCGAGCACCTGCTGACCAGCAAGATCGTCGATTCGCCCAACTGGGCCGATCCGAACAAGTATGACTCCGCCGGTGCGCCGCTTCGTGTTCCCGCAAAGGATTATGACTACGGCGGCTCCATTGTGTCACCGGCCAACGGTGGCGTGGTCAACTGGCCGCCGCCTGCTTACAGCCCGCAGACGGG
>CAZZVI010000280.1:2065-4328 GCA_964657335.1 uncultured Terriglobus sp. | reverse complement strand
ACATTGTGACCGGCCGCCAGCAGCCCGTCCGCAAGGTGCGAACCCACGAAGCCGGCACCGCCGGTAATCAGAATCTGCTTGCTCATAGTGTGGCGAGTCGCTCCTCGGTCTCGTATTCTTCGTTCGTGGTGTTGACCGCGGGTGCGTACCGCTCGATCGCCCATGCGGCAAACTCCGCAAACTGGGCGTTGTCACGAGGCGGGCTTGTGTGATGCTCTTCGATGCCAAGGTGCGCGGGGGTGAAGCAAAGCGTCAGTGCCACGTCAAAGTCGGCAAGCGCCTCCATTTGCCGGTCGAACCACTCCGTCGCGTTGGGTCGATAGCTGTCGGCCCAGCTCAGGCCGGTGCGCAGGTATTGCACGCCCATGTCCTTCATGCGGGCGATCGCGTCGTCGAGGCGCGGATCTTCGAAGTGAAACCACTGGCAGAAGCCGACGGAGCCGTCTGAAGGGAAGTGCTTTGCCGCGAGCTTCGGCTTGCCGTCAGCGTCGATCAAGCCAAGATAGTAGTGGCGATAGTATGAAGAACCTTCGGCTTCCTTGTGCCGCGTCTCTGCCGGCCAAGACGGCGGCAGGTCGAACAGACTGTACCAATGCACTCGGTCCGTGCTGCCCTTTAGCAGGTCGAGCGTCTTGCGCATGCCGAACTCCTGCACCTCTGCGGCGCCGAACGACGACACGCCGACCTCTGTGACCCACACCGGGAGGCCCGAGACTTCGCTGGCTTCGCGGATGCGGTCAGGCCATTCGGTAATCTGCCAGTGGTTCCAATCCAGCGGAAAGCCATGCACTCCCACGGCATCCACATGCTCCATGACGCCCTGCGCCCGCATTGTGCGAAGGAAATCGCAATCGCAGGAAGACACGCCACCCAGTACCACTTTGAGCTCAGGATTCACGCCCCGTATGGCGGCAGATCCGCGCTTCACCATGTCAGCAAAGCGTTCCCAGCCCGGGTCAAGGTGAAAGTTCCAATGGGAAAGGTTGTTCGGTTCGTTCCAAAGAACAACGGCTTCAACCATGCAACAGTCCTTTCCTCCCTTGCAACCGGACACAGCGCGAATGACGAAGCGTTTGCCTGTTCCTCTGCGGATCGTCTAGAGGTACTACAAAGAAGATGTTGGTTGGAAGGTGAAAAGAAGGGGTAAGTTGCTTGGAGTGTAAGTAGCTTAGCGTAAGTGTCACGAAATGGAAAGAATGCTGTTTTCCCGCATCAACAAAGGAGAAATGACGGGTATGCGACATAAAGCGCCAGGTGTTCTGCATGGAACAAAGTGCTATGGGTAGAGCGTTGCATCTTGTATCTGCGGCAAACCCTCGCCCGCGTACTTCAGCATGTCGAGTAAGTCAGCCTTGAGTAACTTCGCTTGTCCGGCATACTCTTTGCGGCCGGCCAGGTTGATCAGTTCATGAGGATCGTTGCGCTGGTCATACATCTGCCACTCGCGATAGACCGGGCTTGAAGCGTTCTTCGCGCCGGAGATGTCTGCCACGCAGTAGGTCCAATCCGGCGTGCGGATGGCGCGGGCGGTCATGGACTCGCTGATCTGCACCAGCTGTTTGTTGGGCCATGCTTCGCGCGCAGCAGCATCGTTCAGCAGCGGCAGAACGCTTCGGCCCTTCCATGATGAAGGTGGCGTCAGGCCGGCTGCATCGAGCAATGTCGGCGCAATGTCGATGATGCCCGTGAGTTCAGGAACCTGCTGCGCGCCCACAAAGCCGGGGCCATCGATGATGAGCGGCACGCGGATGGAGCTGTTGTGCGCCGAACGCTTGTACTCTCCGTTGCGCGTCATGAAGTGGCAGCCGTGATCGCTCATGAAGACGAAGATCGTGTTGTCCGCCAGGCCCTCGTCCTGCAGCACCCTGTGCAGTCGTCCGACGGAAGCATCGATGCTCTCGCAGGCGCCGTAGTAGTCCGGCAGTTGCTGGTGCCAGTCGCCAGGCATGGCGCGCAGGTCAGGCGGCACATGCGCATTGATGAAGCGCGCCGCCGAACCCTTCGGTCCGACCATGCGATTCTCATCGTTCTGCTGATGCGGCTCGAGCTGCGAGACAAAGAGGAAGAACGGCTTGTCATGCTTCTGCCTCAGGAAGCGCTCCGCGCGGTCCGTCAGGAAGTCGACACGGTATTCGTTCTCGAACTTGATCTCTTTGCCATCCCCGTCGAAAAGCGATCCGAAGTATGGATGCGATGTGTGTTCGAGCGCATTCGCGCCCTCCCACAGGTCGAGGAAGCCGCCGCGCCACTCGGCTGGCACAGC
>CAZZVI010000280.1:0-1965 GCA_964657335.1 uncultured Terriglobus sp. | reverse complement strand
ACAAAGTCCCAGCGAAACTGGTCGGAGAGATAGACGATGATGTTCGGCCTGCGCGCAGGTGGCGTCGCGGGCTGCGCGGCAACGGCCGCGTTGGCCAGCACAGCCTGCCCTGCCGTCACGCCTCCCGCCACCAGAAAGTCACGCCGATTCATGCTGCCTCCGCTCTCAACAAAACTCTAACGCAGGTGCGGAGAAAGCAGGGGCCTTCAGGCCCCTGACCCGAAGGCGGAACAAAGAGGGCTTTAGCCCCGGCTAGCTCTACCGGGGCTCAAGCCCCCGGTCGTGCATGGATCATTTCAGCGGGCTGAAGCCCGCTGCTTTCTCCGGTCTACTCTTCAATTCCGTCGAACATGCTATGCGACAGCGCCGCCGGTTGCGGCACCGAGGCTGCGGCCAGCGTGTAGTGCTCCTTGGCGCCGTACTTGTCCCAGTAAGGCTGCACCTTGTGGAGCACTGGCAGCTGAGAGGTGTGCTCGTGAAAGGCAGCTTCCTTCTTGTCCTTCACAGCGGAGATGTCGAGCTCGACCGTCCACGGCGCGGGCAAAAGCGGCTCGCGGTCCTCCAGGGTGAAGACGGTGCTTTGGTGGTACAGCCGCTGAGGCGCAAAGGGTGCAAGACCCAGCTCCGGAAATCGCTTCGACCGGCCCGACCAGTGAAACGCCGCGCTTGTGAAGCAGGAAGCCATGGTGTGGTCGGCGTGAACGTTCAGCGATCCGTCCAAACCAAAGGTCAGCACGATCTGCGGCTGCCAGGTCCGCATGCGCTGCACCAGTTCACGCGCAACGCCATTCAGTTCGGTGAACTCCAGCCGGCCGTCCTGGTAGTGCAGCAGCTCGTGCCTGGTCACGCCGAGCACTGCGCAGCTACGCTCAAACTCCTCGCGGCGCATCCGGCCGAGGTCCTGCCCGTCGGCGGACTTGCCGCGATTGGTTGCTGCCTGGCCGTCCGTCAGGCAGACCACGTAGGTTTCGTAACCCGCTTCATGCGCCAGCAGCAGAGCGCCGCCGAAGGCAAAGCATTCGTCATCCGGATGCGCGACCACGCACATCAATCGCTTAGGCAAGGTTCCAGTTCCTCCTCGAGTTCCGCATCATCGAACAGCAGATCGGTCATGGCGATTGCCTGCTCCAAAGCTTCTTCACCATAGAACTTCGCCACCGGCGCAAACGACCGGCGATGCAGCGGCGTCGGTCCGTGCTTGTCCAGCGCGCGGCGATGCTCGGGCGTGGCGTAGCCCTTGTGCGATGCCAGGCCGTACTGCGGATGTTCCGCGTCCCATGCGCGCAGTTGCGCATCGCGATAGACCTTCGCGATGACCGATGCCGCAGCGATGGAGACAGAAAGCGAGTCGCCGTAGATGAGCTTGGTTTGCGCGCACGGATGGTCTAGCCGCATCGCATCGATCAGCAGGTGGTCGGGAGCGCAGGCAAGCGCGTCCACTGCCAGCCGCATCGCCAGCCGAGAGGCCTGGTAGATATTGATGCGATCGATGGTCTCGGAATCGACTTCGCCGATGGCGTGCGCAATGGCGCACTTGCGGATCTCGCGGTCCAGCCGCTCGCGCTCTTCGCGCGTCAGCTGCTTGGAATCGCGCAGGCCGAGCCGCTGCAGGCGCGTCGTACGCAAGGGAAGAACGACCGCTGCCGCGACCACCGGTCCGAACAGAGCACCGCGACCTACCTCATCGACGCCCGCGATGCAGGAAAAGCCGTGATAGCGCAGCGCCTGCTCCGGCGCGTCCGAGCAGACCAGCTCGCGCAGCATCTGCTGCTTGGTGCGGCCTTCCGGGATCAGCTGGTTCTTGCGGCGAAGCTTGGGCTCTGCGGCTGGCATGCGGTCCGCTTCTTAGTGTAGAGAGTGCGGCGGTGGATCGCTCCGGAAAACGGGCTGACAGCCTTGAAGAACCCAAAACAAGGGTGAACGCAACGTGCGCGAAGTTCACGCAAAGGACGCAAAGCCTTCTTT
>CAZZVI010000279.1:0-4332 GCA_964657335.1 uncultured Terriglobus sp. | reverse complement strand
TTCACCGTCAGCGCCGCCGGATGCTGGCCGTAGAAGACGAACAGCCCCGCGCCGATCACAAGGAACAGCGTGAACTGCATTAGGACCACGCCGCCTGAGGCCAGCAGCGCCACGCGCGCATCGCGCAGGTTGCGCGCCGCCAGCAGCCGCTGCACCATCAACTGGTCCGTGCCGTGCGATGCCATCGTGAGGAACGCGCCACCAATCAGCCCGGCCCAGAACGTGTACGTCGAGGTCAGGTTCAGCGCAAAGTCAAACATCTGCAGCTTGCCCGCCGCAGACGTGATGGCGTGAACGGTGGTCCATCCGCCGTCGATCTTCGCACCCAGCGTAAACAGCGCAATGATCGTGCCGGCGACGTAAAGCCCCATCTGCACCACGTCCGTCCAGATGACGGCTGCCATGCCGCCCTCGAAGGTGTACACCAGCGTCAGCATGCTGATGATGACAATGCTGGCAATGTCGTTCGTGCCGATCGCAATACCCACCACGATCGACACGGCATACACGCGAACTCCCTCGGCGGCCGCACGAGTCAGCAGGAACAAGCCCGCCGTCACCTTATGCAGGGCCGACCCAAACCGCCGATCGATCAGCTGATACGCCGTGAACAGCTCACCCTCAAAATAACGCGGCAGAAACAGCACGCAGATCAGTAGCCGTCCCACCATGTAGCCGAACACCAGCTGCAAAAACGTGAAGTTGCCGCCAAACGCAATGCCTGGCACGCTGATGATGGTGAGCGTGCTCGTCTCCGCCGAAACGATCGACAGCGCAATCGCCCACCACGGCACACTGCGCGCAGCCAGAAAGTACGACGACAGCGAGCTGTCAGCCTTGCGAAATCGCAGCCCAAACAGCGTGATGCCGAGCAGGTAGACGGCAATGAGAACCAGGTCGAATACGTGAAGCCGATGCGGCATACGGCGAGTGTATGCGATGGCGCCCGGGGCCGTGTCTCTCTTTCTTCAGCGAACGACGAGGAGCTAAAGAGTATCCATCAATTGCCCGCGCAGAATCGTTCCGGTCATCTCGCCAGCGTCGTTATACACATTGAAGTCCGAGAACCCGTGGGCAGCGCTCAAGCCAAGCATCGCCTCCGGATTACGCGAAGCCAGCCGCACCGCCGCAGGCAGATCGATCCCCGTAAACGCCCGCACATTGCGCACCGCGCGATCCATCGTCAGCACCGACCCCGCAAGCACGCCATCGCTCATGCAAACGCCGTTCGCCACCACGACCTTAAGGTCTCCGAGCAGGTAGTTGCCGTCGCCCATACCCGTCGCTGCCATGCCATCAGTCACCAGCATCGCGTGTTCGAGACCCTTCATACGCAGCCACAGGCGCACGGCCTCAGGGGTCGTGTGAATGCCGTCGCAGATCAATTCGGCATACAGCGCCTCTGCATCCAGCACCACACCCAGCATGCCAGGTTCGCGATGACCTAGTGGACGCATCGCATTGAAGGTGTGCGTCGCCGAGACAGCACCGGCTGCAATACCAGCGCGTGTCTCGATGGCAATCGCATCGGAGTGGCCAAGGCTCACCCGCACACCGCGGCTGACAGCATGCGCAATCAACTCGAGCGCGCCCGGCAGCTCAGGCGCGATCGTCATCAGCCGGATGTGCCCGCGCGCCGCATCGTAGAAGCGGTCGAAGAGCTCAATCGAGGCAGGCTGCAGCAGCGCGGTCGGATGGACACCGCGCTTCTCATGCGAAAGAAATGGACCTTCCAGGTGAATGCCGACAGGAGCCGCTCCGACTTCTGCGGGCGTGCCTTCGATGGCATCTGCAATGACGTTCAGCGCGGCCAGTATACGGTCGATCGGAGCCGTTACGGTGGTCGCAAGAAAGCGCGTGGTGCCATGCCGCGCAAGCATCCGCGCCACGGTTGCGATGGCGTCGGCCGAACCATGCATCACATCAGAGCCGCCCGCGCCATGCACATGCACATCCAGAAATCCGGCGCACAACGTGCTCTCAGGAAGGTACAGCGCATCTGGCGGTGCGGGTGTCTCAAGCTGCGTCGTAACGCGCGAGACTCGCTCGCCCTCCAGCAGGATCAGCGGCCGCTGCAGCACGCCTTCCGCCATAATCAATGTCTTCGCCGCTATGGCTGCATATGTCTTGCTCATTGCGCGGCCCCTGCTGTCGGGACCGGCGGAATCCCAACATCGGCAGCGCTCGGCAGCGTCTGCGAGCGGTCCCACTGCCGCTGTGCCGAACGCACCTTGTCGATGCGGCTGAGCCAGAGCTGGATCGTCAGGTCATACCGCGCAAGATTGTTGCGCAGCCAGTAAGGACGATAGCTCTTCAGCCAGGCCTGCTCATACAGATCGCGCAGCAGCGAGTAGTTGTTACGCAGATCCTGCAGCTTGCCGTTCACCGCGTTAATGTCGCCCAGGTCGCGAGCCACCTCGAGACGGCTGTCCTTGTCCCGGCTGTTCTGCAGTGCGTACGCCTTCGCGTACGACGTTGCAATCTCGTCGGTCAACTGAAACTTCAGGCCGATCAGGTCCATGCGCCGCGCACCCAGGTCCATCGAGTCCAGAGCATCCACCTCGCGCAGATTGCCCTGCGCGCGAGCTTCTGCGATCAGCACCATCGCGCGTTCAGCGTGCAGCCGAAGATCGCGCGTGTACGGCCGAATCTTCGCAGCCGACAACTGCCCATCCGGGCTCCACGGATCGACCCAGAACAGCAGGTCTGAAGCGTCGGAGCTTTTGAAGTTGTTCTTCAGCAGCGCATGCGCCGCCATCAACTCCTGCTCTGCCTGGCTGATCTTGCCGGTCGCATCGCCGTGAAACATCTCTCCATACATCGCCTGGAACTGCGGGATCGAACTCTCGCCCTTGTGCCACGCGGTCTCCGCACCAAACAGCACGGCGTACCAGTTGTTGTTGAAGAGCGCTTCGCCGTCATCGTCCCACACGGTGTTCAACTGGCCCGTGCATCCGCTCGCCTGGCCCTGCGCCGTGAACTGCTGAATGTTCGGCAGTGCAAGGTTGAAGTTCGGAAACACGCGGCTCCAGTCATTCACACCAGGAGCCACCCAGCACTCCATGCCCGCGTCCGTGTACGGCTTGATCCACGGCGCGAAGCCGCGCGGCTGCGGGTTATACTCCCATCCGACGGCGATGGTCTGCTGCTTGAAGCTGGCGGGCAGCGCCTTCAGCAGCGCCGGCTCCTTCATGGCAATGTCGCCCCAAAACAGGAAGCGCCGGTTCAGCGGCTGCAACTGCGTCACGATCTTCTGCAGAAAGCCAAGGTAGACCGGGCCGAGTCCCTGCGCATCGACGGCAGCCTTCGTCTGGCCCTTGCCAAGCTCGACCGTCTCATCCGCGCCAAGGTGCAGCAGCGGGCTTGGGTAGTCGGCGGCGAGCTCGCTGTACATGCGGCCAATCAGCGCAAACGACTCCGGCTGACCCGGCGCGAGCACGTGGCCGTGCGGCGTCTCGGCCAGCGACGAGTAGGTGTCGTAGTCGAGCATGTAGTGCAGGTGGCCGAAGGCCTCCTGCTCCGGGATCACTGTGACGTGGAACTTAGCGGCGTACGCAACCAGCTCGCGAGCCTGCTCCGGCGTGACGGAACCACCCGGCGGCGAGGCCAGCGGCTCGGAGCGGTACTGCATGGTGTGCTCGAAGTAGGGCGAGTACACGTTCATCTTGTACGCCGCAAAGGTGCGGATCTGCTTCTTCTGAAAGTCAAGCGTCGGCACTGGCCCGCGCGACAGATCGTCGTGCAGGCCGCGATACTTCATCGCAGGCCAGTCGCGGATCGTCGCCGTCTGCAGCACCGGCGCACCGTTCGTCAGCCGGACAAGCTGCCGCGCCGTCATCGCGCCGTAAAACACACCCGCCGCCGTCGCACCCACCACGCTGATGCCGTTCGCGTCCGGCACAATGGCGTAGCCTTCGTCGTGCATCGCGGCGGTAAAGTCGATGTGGCCGGCTGCCAACGCAGCGCGTCCCGCAGCCGAGTCACTGCGCAGCAACGTGATTCGTGCGGCAGCACCCGGTGAAGCAGCAACGCCCATTGTCGCCAGTCCGCTGCTCAACTCGCTCGCAGCAAAGCTGTCGTCAGCGTCGCACGCGGCGCACAAGACGCTCACGCCGCCATGCACTGGAATCGCCTTGCCTGCGGCCGCCTCGCGCGGCGCGGGCAGCAAGGCAAGCTGTGCGGACACGCTGAGGCCAAAGGCCAGGGCACAGATCGCAGCGACATGGCGCAGCTTCGGCAACAGGCGAACAGTCATACCGACCAAGCTAAACGATTTAGCCATACGGGTGCCCCATGCCTAGCTTCTGAGACATGGAACGGGTGCGACCCACT
>CAZZVI010000278.1:0-4370 GCA_964657335.1 uncultured Terriglobus sp. | reverse complement strand
TCGCCGTGCACCTTGCCGTCGCAGTCGCTGATGTGGACGTGCGCGGCGCGGCCCTTCAGCGCGGCGATCGTGTCCGGCCCGCAGTCCGACAGGACCCAGTGGCTCACATCGATGTTCGCCTTCACGCGCGGGTGGCCGCACTCGTCGAGAAAGCGCGACATTTCGCTCACGTTGTTCAGCAGGCTCAGGCGAAACGGCTCAAGCTCCAGCGCGATGTCGATGCCCTTACCTTCGGCGTAGTCACCTACCGTGCGGCATGATTCCAGCGCCCATTGCCATTGATGGGCTGGGGGAATCACCTCGCGCTGCCAGATATATTCGCCCAGTACGAGCAGGATGTTGCGCGCACCAAAATCCGCCGCAAGATCGATAAACCGTCTGCAGCGTTCGATGTGAAAGGCACGCACCGCAGGGCTGGGATCGATTAGTCCGACCGCAACGACCGGCAGCGACACGATGGGCAGGCGCAGGCGCGCGCACGCGCCGGCGATGCTCCGCTTCCCTTCGGCGGAGAGCGTCATCGCCTCCGTGAAGATATCCACGCAATCGAAGCCGATGCGCGCGATATGCTCCAGCCCGGTTACGGCGTCCATGCCGACCTGGTCGAAGCAACTGTTGATGATGCCGAGCTTCATGCGGCGCTCCATGCTCAACCTTATAACTTGTCAGCGCCGCGTTGCGCGACGTGCTGGCGCATGCTTTACCGGCGCGCGATGGGCTGCGGACTTTGCCACGCGTCGGGCTGCTACTGCGACCGGCTTCGCTCTCGCGCCTTTGGCAGGGACCGCACTGCGGCCGGCCTGCCGAGCTGCGCGGCCTCGCGGTCGGGGCGCTTCGGCGAGCTCTTCCGCGGTGCGTTCACGCTCAGGATCGTTTGGGTCCACCGGCACCGGCGGCAGGCCCACCATGGCGAGCAGCATGTCGTTCGCTTCGCGAAACATGTTGCCTGCGGGGCGTCCGCGGCCGTCGGTTCGGGCGATGAAGATGCCGGCATGGCGTGCCGGGTTCAGCGCGATGTACGTCTGAAAGCCGGCGCCGCCGCCGGTCTTCTCGATAATGCGCGACTCGCCATAGGTCGCGTTGATCTCAAGCCACCCCAGGCCGATGCCGGTGGGCACGCCCGCGTGTCCCAACCCCTGAATGCTATGCAGCTTGGCCGGATCGAGATAGATGCCCGTGGACGCGCCGTTCTGGTGCACCGGCACGCCCGGCAGGTAGAGCAGGTACTTCATGAAGCGCGCCATGTCGCCGGCCGTCGAATACATGCCGCCCGAGCCGGCCGCGGCCTGCGTATCGGTACACTCGGACGCGTCGCGATAGCCTGATATCAGCCGCGCGCACTGCTCCGGGCTGGGCGTCAGCGTGGTGTCTGCGAGGCCGAGCGGCTGTGCCGTGCGCTCGTAGAACAGCTTGGCGTATGGCTCGCTTGTTGCGGCGCTCTCCGCGTCTGCCAGCAGGTCGAAACTGATGTTGGAGTAGTGCGCCGCATCGCCCGGCGAGGTGCGCAGGCGAAAGCCGGGCAGCCACTGCCAGCGAAAGGCGAAGTCCGGAAAGGTGAAGTGCGCATAGCCGACTGGCGGATACGCGATCTCACGCGGCAGGCCCGCCGTGTGCGTTGCCAGATCGCCCAGGTTGATGGGCCGCAGCGCCGGTCCACGCACCGTTCGCGTGGGCACGGTCACGCCCTGCGGCGCAAACTTCTGCAGCGGATCGTCGAAGGAAACCTTCTTCTCCGCCACCAGCTTCGCCAGCAGGTCCGTCGCGAGGATCTTTGAAATGGAACACAGCCGCAGCAGTGAATTCGCCTGTGGCACATCGTTCGAACCCGGTGCGGTGTGGCCGTAGCCGTTCACCCAGACTTCACCATTTCGCACGACGACGACCACCATGCCGGTTCCGGCGGTGCGCTGAAAGATTCGCTGCGCCAGGGTGTCGGCCGATTCCATCGGCGGTCCATTCTGCGCAAGGGCGGCATGCGATCCAAAGGCAAGCAGTGCAGCAAAAGCAAGGGGCAGGCGTGACAACCATTTCTCCTGATGGCGCCGCTCACAGGGGCGCTGACTCTACCCTATGGCACGCCGCGCGACATGCCGCTTCTGGAAAAGGGGAAGCGAACCAAGGCTGATGCACGCCGAACCAGTGCAGCCAAGGCGAAGCGCTGGACCCGGCACCGTTTGCGCTGTCCCCTGGACGATGTCACACCCTGTCATTTCGACCGGAGCGAAGCGGAAAACCTGCTATTTGAAGTGTTGCGGCTGCATAAACGCAGTTTCTCCACTGCGCAGGACGATGGAGCCGTCCCGCTTCGGTCGAAATGACAGCTTTGTGGCAGTGTGCGCGCAGCAGGAAAAGGGCGCAGCTACCGCCGCGCCCTTTCCGACTACAGATCTAAGACCGCGTTTAGAAGCGAATACCGACCGTGATCGGAATGTATTCCGAATTGCGACGGTTAAACGGGAAAAAATCATTATTGGTATTAGTAGGGATCTTCAGCCAGTTGTAACGTGCTTCCGCGAAGAGGCGCTCGCTGGAAAACTGACCCAGCTTGTAAGTGAGGCCGACACCACCGTTCACGCCGAAAGCATTGGCGCTATAGCTGTCGAAGGTGGCATTCGTGATGTAGCTGTAATAGTACGTATCGACTTCCTCGGGCAGGGTGAAGTTTGTGACCTTGTGGTAATAGCCAACGCCACCCGTAACATACGCTCCGAATTTGCTGCCGCGATCTGCTCCGACAAAGTTCACAATCGGATTGACAGTAAGCGCGATCACATGCGCGTTTCCGTCCAGCCCCGCGAGGTCAGACGCTGTTGCATCGGAGTAAGTGACGTAGTTGTTGTACTGATAGTTGAGTGAGCCCGCGGTCAGTCCCATGTGGTCGTAGTGGAACTCGCCCAGGATGCCGAACATCTTGTTGAAGTTAATACCCGCGCCAGCCGTGATGGTGTAGCTGGGCGTGTAATACTTCGCCGTGTTTCCTGCCGGTACATTCAGGCCCGCACCTGCGACAAAGGCGATCTTGCTTGATCCGTCGGAGTTATGCAGCCGGTCCTGATAACGCGAGCGGCCGTACGAGCGGCGGCGTCCCGGCGGCGGCTGGCCGATGCCACTGTCTTCCGTAAGCGAGGCCGCGGGATCGCCGGCATCCATTGCATCCGAGCTGCTGCTGACGCCTGCAGGCTGATAACGAAACTCGCGCGTGACATCCTCAAGCGACGCATTGGTGCTGAAGATGGAGGCTGTGGCGGGCGTGGCCGTCGCAGTGTCGGTTGTCGCTGCGGGTGCGGCGGCAAAGAGCGCGGGCGCCGCGCAAAACGCGGAAAGCGCAAGGCCGGTGCGCAGAGCCGTGGTGTTGATGCTGAGAGTCATAAGTTTGAAACGCTCCTGTGCGAACAAGGTCGTGCCTGCTGTAACACGCACCCTCTGTATAAGTTGTGGGACGAAGAAGGCTCTCATGGGATAACCGCCGATCTGCGCCGTTGCTCGTTCTTCGGATGCTTACGGCGTGCAATGAGTCGCAGGCAAAAGGGCATGGATTGACCCATGCCCTCTGCCGTTTCGCTCCGCGACGGGCTCTAGTGGATGTCGAACGCCTCCGGGCTGAGCGAGGGATCGCTCTTTACCAGGATGGTCTTGTGCGTCATCTCTTCCAGCTCCTGCAGGCGCTTGCCTCCGTTCGACTTCAGCGTTTTAACGACTTCAGGGTGCACCCGCAGCATGACGTCGTTCTTCTCGAAGTGCCGATGCATCTTGCGCATTTCGACGTAGATCTCGTTTGCAATGGTGATGGGCGACTTGATCATGCCGGTGCCCTCCGTGACCGGATCGGGCATGCACAGGGTGCGCTCCAGTGACTGCTTGACGCGCTTGCGTGTCATGATCACCAGGCCGAAGTCGTTGAACGGCAGGATCTTCGACGGCGCGCGGTCGGTGCGCATGGCGTCTTCCAGCGTCTGCAGCACCTTTGCGCGATTCTTGCGCTCGTCCATATCAATGAAGTCGATGACGATGATGCCGCCAAGGTCGCGCAGCCGGATCTGCCGCACGATCTCCGGGATGGCGTCGAGGTTCGTCTTCAGGATGGTGTCCTCAAGCCGCGCCGTCTTGCCGACATACTTGCCGGTGTTGATGTCGATGGCGACCAGCGCCTCGGTCTGGTTGATGACGATGGAACCGCCCGACTTCAGCCATACCTTGGACTTGAGCGCCTTGTCGATCTCGGCCGTTACGCCGAAGTGCTCGAACAGCGGCGTCTCCTTGGTGTAGAGCTTCACGCGACGCACCAGCGACGGCTGGAAGCGCTGCAGGAAACGCAGCACGCGCTCGTACTCCTGCTCGGAATCGACCCAGATGGCGGAGAAGTTGTCCGT
>CAZZVI010000277.1:0-4384 GCA_964657335.1 uncultured Terriglobus sp. | reverse complement strand
GCCTGGCCGGCCGATCGGCCCGCGCCGAGCTGCAGCAGACGGCGATACGTCGCTTCGCACGCGCCCGCTCCGTGCGGCAGCAGGGCGTACACATCCGCCAGCCACTTGAGGCGCATCCAGCCATGCGCCGCGCCGTGCACACACAGGTACGCGAGCAGGCCGTCACACTCCAGCGTGTCGACCGAGCGGCCGGGCGTGATCGCCACGGACTGCCGGCCAATCGCGCCTGGCAGCTCGTGCAGCAGCAAGGCATCGGTCAGACGCCAGTGCAGTTCCAGCAGAACGTCCAGCCCGGGGTGCACCCAGTCCATCGACTTGGTATAGCGAAACCAGAGCGCCTGCCGCTGCTGCGGCACCGTGTCGAGGTCGAAGGTGGGCACATAACCAGCCTCTCGCAGCAGGGCGACCGTCCTTTCAATGTCGTGGGGTGTCACCAGCAGATCGATGTCCTTGGCGTGGCGCAGCGTCAGGTCGCCGTAGGCCAGCATTGTCACCGTGACGCCCTTGAGGAACAACGCATCGATGCCGCGGCTCTTCAGCAGGTGGCTCAACCGCACCGACTCAACCGACAGCAGCATGGCCTGCTTGGCGGCGTTGTTCGCAAACCCTTGGAAGGCGGCGGCAATGTCAGGCGGAACGGCACATCCTGACCGCTGCAACGCGCGCCACACCAAGCCCACCACGCGGTGACGGCGGGCAAGCGCAAGCAGATGCGGCCAGTCAGCAACGCCCTCTGCTCCATCTGCAATGTCATGCAACCCGGCTGTGTCGAGCGGCCAGCGAAGGCACGCCAGCAGCAGGCGAAACTCCGGCGTGAACGGTGCGAGTACCGGCTTCACGGCAGTTTGGGTGCCGTGCCTGCCGCCAGAGATTGCCACCGGTGTCACTCCTTCAGACTAATGGTTCCGCAGGCTGTGTGATGGCGTTCGCGCCGCCTGGGGGTGGATCGGGTGTGGTACGCTGACCGCAATTCCCATTTCGCGGCGATGGGGTTCCGCCGGAACCGCTCGCGGCTGCGGCCGCTGCTGATGACTCCTACGACAGTAGGAGAACCATGCCCGAAGACACCATGACATCGCTGCGAGCGCTCTCTTCCCTGCTCCTCTACCTTCTGCGCTGGAGCGGCATCGCCATTGCCGCCGGCCTGCTTGGCGGCTCCGCGTCAGCGCTTCTGCTGTGGTCGCTGAACGTGGCAACGACGATACGCGAATCGCACGTGTGGCTGATCGCGCTTCTGCCGCTCGCCGGCCTGGGCGTGGGCTGCATGTACCGTTACCTCGGCACGGCGGTCGAGGCGGGCAACAACCTGATCTTCGACGAAGTGCATGACCCTCGGCGCACCGTGCCCCTGCGCATGACGCCGCTGATCCTCATCGGCACGTTCCTCACGCACCTCTTCGGTGGCTCGGCCGGTCGCGAAGGCACCGCCATCCAGACGGGAGCGTCGCTCGCCGATCAGCTTGCACGGCCTCTGCGGCTGTCGCGCGCCGAGCGCCGCATCCTGCTGATGTGCGGCATCAGCGCCGGCTTCGCGTCGGTCTTTGGAACACCGCTGGCGGGTGCGGTCTTCGGCATGGAGGTGCTCGCCATCGGCGTGGTCAGCTACGAAGCCCTCGTTCCCTGCTTCATTGCCGCCTTTGCAGGCGACCTGACCACGCGCGCCTGGGGCATCACGCATACGGTCTACACCGTGTCGAGTGCGCCACCGATCACCGCGCGCGGCCTGCTGCTGGCAGCGCTTGCCGGAGCCATCTTCGGCGTGGTCGCGATGCTCTTTGCGCGAGCCGTTCACGCCATCGCCGCGGTCTTTCGCCGGTACATGGCGGGGGCTCCGATGCGGCCGTTTGTTGGAGGCGTGATCGTCGCAGCCGCCGTCTTCGCGCTACATACTACGAAGTACATAGGCCTCGGCATCCCCGGGATCGTCGCGGCATTCAACGGTCCGCAGCCGCCGTATGACTGGGCCGCCAAGTTTCTCTTCACCGTCATCACGCTGGGCGCGGGCTTCAAGGGCGGCGAGGTCACTCCCCTGTTCTTCATCGGAGCGACCCTCGGCAACGCGCTTGCCTACGTGCTGCCGCTGCCGCCTTCGCTGCTGGCCGGCATGGGCTTTGTTGCCGTCTTCGCAGGCGCGGCCAACACGCCGATCGCTTCCACGCTCATGGCCATCGAGCTCTTTGGATCGGAGGCGGGCGCCTACGCGGGCGTGGCCTGCGTTTTCAGCTACTTCTTCTCGGGCCAGAGCGGCATCTACCGCGCGCAGCGAGCGGGCATCCGCAAGGGCCATCACACCGCAGGAGAGACATCACTGCCCGTCCTCGCAAAGAGCGAGCTCGCAGACACCTCGTCAGCGCAGGAGTGAGCACGATCGTCGACACACCTTGGCGCATAGACTTGATCCCGAGAGATGTTTGAATGAAGCGTGGAGTGAAGCATGTCGAGTCAGGTTGCTGAAGTCGCCTCAAAGCCGGTAGCAAGCACAAACGAAGCCGCTGCACCGCTGGTATTTCTCTACGAACATCCGCAGTGGTTTGAGCCCATCTTCGCGGAGCTCACGCGTCGCGGTGTTCCCTTCCGCAAAGTCTTCATCCCCGATCACTTCTACGACATCGGCGGCGACGACGCCTCCATGAAGGTGCTCTTCAACCGCATGAGCCCGTCGGCGAACAGCCGCGATCACGGCTCCGGCATCTTTCACACGCTGGCTTACCTCGAACACCTCGAGCTGATGGGCGTGCGCGTCCTCAACGGCGCAAAGGCCTACCGCTACGAAATTTCGAAGGCGGCACAGCATTCGCTGCTGCGCTCGCTTGGCATCCGTTACCTGCCCTCACGCGTCATCCACGACGCCAGCCAGGCGGTCGCGGCGGCCGAGGGTCTGCGCTACCCGATCATCGTCAAAGCCAACATCGGCGGCAGCGGCAAAGGCATCGTCCGCTTCAACTCAAAGGAAGAGCTGACCAGCGCCGTCGAGCACGGCCAAATCGACCTCGGCTACGACAGCATCGCGCTTGTGCAGGAGTTCATCCCCGCGCGCGGAGGCTACATCACGCGCGTCGAAACACTCGGCGGCAAGTACCTCTACGGCATCCAGGTCTACCTCACGGGCGAGACCTTCGACCTGTGCCCCGCCGACATATGCCAGACCAAGGCCGGTGAAACACTTGACACCGCGTGCGTCCTGGAAGCCTCAAAGTCCGGCCTGCGCGTCGAAGGCTACACGCCTCCCGCCGAAGTCATTCGGAACATCGAACGCATCGTGCAGGCGGCGGGCATCGACGTCGGCGGCATCGAGTACATCGTCGATGACCGCGATGGCGAGATCTACTACTACGACGTGGACGCACTCTCGAACTTCGTTGCCGATGCGCCGCGCGTGATCGGCTTCAATCCCTTTGAAAACCTGGCCAACTACCTCGAAGAGGAAGTTCGCCGTGCCGTCTAAGCCGCTGCGCTTCGGCTACTGGATGCCCGTCTTCGGCGGCTGGCTGCGCAACGTGGAAGACGAGGGCATGGAAGCAAGCTGGGCCTACACCAAGAAGCTCGCCCAGCGCTCCGAGCAAATCGGCTTCGACCTGAGCCTGATCGCGGAACTGAACCTGAACGACATCAAGGGCATCGACGCGCCCAGCCTCGACGCCTGGTCCACCTCTGCCGCGCTAGCCGCGGTGACCGATACGCTGGAGCTGATGGTCGCGGTGCGCCCCACCTTCCACTCACCCGCGTTGTTCGCAAAGCAGGCAGCAAACATCGACGGCATCAGCAACGGCCGGCTCGCTCTGAACGTCGTGTCATCGTGGTGGGAGCAGGAAGCGACGATGTATGGCGTGGACTTCGAGCGTCACGACGATCGCTACGGCCGCACCTCGGAGTGGCTCGATGTCGTCAACGCGCTCTGGTCCGAGAAGACGTACTCGCACGACGGCCGCTACTACAGGACGCAGGACACGGTGCTGCAACCGAAGCCGGTGCGCTCGCCGCGGCCGCCCATCTACGCCGGCGGCGAATCGGAAGCAGCAAAGAACCTGATCGCGCAGAAGTGCGATGCCTACGTCATGCACGGCGACTCGCCCGAGCACGTTGCGAAGAAGATCGAAGACATGCGCGAGCGGCGCGACCGCTTCGGCCTGGGACCGATGCAGTACGGCGTCGCCGGCTATGCCTTTACGCGCGACTCCGATGCCGAAGTGCAGACCGAGCTCAGCCGCATCACGAACGTGAACGACAACGCCCGCGGCTTCGCGAACTACCAGCAGTGGCTGCAGGGCACGCAGCTTGAGGGGACCATGTCGCTGCAGGAATACTCCGTCTCCAACCGCGGCCTGCGCTCCGGCCTGACAGGCACGCCAACAGCGGTGCAGGACCAGGTCGGCCGCTTCGCCGA
>CAZZVI010000276.1:0-4460 GCA_964657335.1 uncultured Terriglobus sp. | reverse complement strand
GTCGCGCAGTGGAGAAACCTGCTGCTTCTTTTGAGGGCCGTGGCGCCCCAGGCAAACAGCAGGTTTCTCCACTCCGCTGCGCTCCGGTCGAAATGACAGTTCTTCGGATAAGGGACCGGGCTCGTGTACTACAGAAGCCGTGGTCGCTCCGAAAGCGTCACCGCAGCTTATTGCGCGTACGGCTTCACGGTGTCTGCGTCCATGTTGAACGACACGTCGCCATACGGGCTTTGCACGGTGGCGACGTGGATCATCCCGGTGACGGAGATCGGTTCCGAGAAACTCATCTTCGCCTTCTTGCCACCTTTAATCTTTACGTAAACCATCTGGTTTGGCGGCGGGGGCGGCACATGGATACACGCGCCGGAGAAAGGCACCAGAAGGAACTCCGTCACCTCATCCGCGTCGTCCTCAAGCGGAACCATGAAGCCGGGCACGGTGACCACCTTCTTATCGAGATCGCGCGCGGGCGACGGTGCCTTGGCGGAGGTGAGCGTCTTGAGAGTGTTCCAGCCCACCGGCACAGGGGACGGAGCAGCCGCAAACACCGGCGCGGCGCACAAGGCAGCTACGAGAGAGAAAGCGAGCCGTTTCATCGCAGTCAAACCTCCTGCTAAGAAGGACGCGGCCGGAACGCATTAGGATGCAATCCGGCCCGCCTCGTTACCTGCTCGGGACAGCGTGGTCGACCGTCTCCGGCTTGGCCTGATTGCCGTTGAGCGAACCGACCGGCACGGAGGTGGGAAACTTCTGACCGTGGCTTGCGCCGAACGGACGCTCGTTGAACGTGGTCCAGCGGCGCGACTGCTTTTCGTCGGCAGAGTGCTGCGTCGCATCCCACATGTCGGCCGAGATACCGTTCAGGTCGTAGACCACCTTGCCATCCTTGAGCGTCAGCTCGCAGACCAGCTTCTTCGTGCCCATGGCCTTGGTGTTGTACATGTCGACGAAGCCGAAGTTGCCCGTCTCGACTGACAACACGGCAACATCGGCGATGGAGCCGACGGACAGGTTGCCAAGCTGCTCCTGCTTGATCTCATGCGCCGGGTGCGAGGTCATCTGCGCGATCACCTGCGGTATGGTTTCGCCCACCACCATCAGCTTGTCCGCGACGTTCAGGATGTCTTTCATGCCGTTGTTCATGGAGCCGACGTGCAGGTCGGTCGAGATGGAGTCAGGCAGGTAGCCGGACTTCACAATCGGATAGGCAACGGTCCACGCAAAGCTGCCGCCGCCGTGACCCACGTCGCAGTAGATGCCGCGCTGCTTCATCACTTTGAGTGCTTCGGACGGGCCGCCGGTGTTGGGATCCTGCTCGCCGCGCAGGCCGGAGAAACAGTGCGTATAGATGTCGCCGGGGCGCAGATGGGTTGAGACCAGTTGCAGCAGAGGACGCTCAATGCGGCGCGCGCCGTAGTCGATCATGACGGGCACGTTCGCGATGTTGCCGGCGATCACCGCCTGGTCATACGGCTTCCACTCCGGCCCGGTAAAGTGCGCGCTCTTCACGCCGACGATCACGCCCGGGAACAGCTTTGCCTTGTCGCCGGTGAGCTTGCCGTCCATGTCGTCCAGGTTGTCTTCAAACTTGCCGCCACGCATGCCGGAGCCGACGATGTTCAGCTCGGCCAGCACGCGCGTCTTGCTGCGCTTGATGATCTTGTCGTTGAAGTCATCGAAGTTGCGCCAGCCGCTGCTGCCCGCATCCACGATGGTGGTCACGCCGTTGCGCAGGGTGAAGCCATCGGGATAGATGGAGAGATCGCCGGCGTACGAGCCCTTTTCGCCGGTGCCGGTGTACACATGCGTGTGCAGATCGATCAGGCCCGGCGCGACGTACAGGCCTTTCACATCAACGGTTTTCAGCGCGTCCTTCGGGTTGAGGTGCGCGGCAACCGCGGCGATCTTGCCGTCCTTGATGCCGACATCGTCGAGCGCGTCGATGCCGTTCTTGTCGTCGAGCACATGACCGTTCACCAGCAGCAGGTCGTAGGGTAGTGGGTTCGGCGGCAGCGGCGCGCCTCGTCCGCCACCTTCCTGCGCGGAAACAGCAGAAGCGATGGAGATGCTCAACAGCAATGAAGTAAGTGAACGGACCAGCATACGTGCTCCCTTTGAGAAATTGCGAAGGCTTGGTTGCAAAGGCTTGCTATGCCCTGGTTGCAGTAAACGTGGCTGCGCCATACTCGCCCAGCTTCACGCTGCCGGTCATGGTGGCACCGTCAACCGTGCCCGTGAACGTGAACGGGATCGTGGACCCGTTTGCACGCATGGAACTGCGCAGCGTCACCGCAGCCGATTGCACCTTGCCGGTGATCTTTGCGTTGAACATTTCGCCATTCTGATCGCCGGTTACGGCAGTGCCGTCCTGTTTCAGCACGAGTTGCTGGTGCCCGACACCGCGGCCATACTTGACCGCTACGTTCCACGTTCCAGCAACCTGCGCATCCGGGCCGGCCGGTGGCGCTGCGGGGTTGGCGTGGGTGCCGGGGTGACGCAGATGTTGCGAGAGCGCATCCGCGACAATCTTCGCGTCGCCCGGCTGCATCATGTACGGCATGATGGTGAAGGACGATGCCATCGCGTCCGGCCGGGTGCCCGCTCCGCCCACAACGAAGATGCGCGGCGTGCCCGCATCCAGCGCTGCCACAAGCTCTGTACCCGTGATGCCGACAGCCGCAGCGTCCCACTTCACGTTCAGGACGGGAGCGCGATTCGACAGATCGTCCGTCGGCATCTCCATCTCTGCCGTAAGCGACGGGATGCCCTTCAGAGCGTCGGCGATGGATTGGTTCCATGCCAGCCACTGCTTCTGCTCCGCGTCATGGTCGCGCTTGTACCACATACGCACGGCGGCCAGCATGCCCATGGCCTCCTCCTTGCCCACCTTCAGAGCACGGCCGTAATTGTGGTGCGGAGCAGCGTTCCAGAAGGCGGCCGCGCACAGGTCCTTTGGCCCAAGCAGGACACCCGCGGTCTGTGGTCCGCGCATGCACTTGCCGCCGGAGTAGCCGACAAACGTCGCGCCCGCCGCAAGGTGGATATTCGGCACCAGCGGCTCTTCCGCGGCAGCGTCGACGAAGACCGGCACTCCCTTTTCCTTTGCGATGGCGCAGACGCTCTTGATGGATAACGGATCCTTGAAGGCGCGCGGTCCGGAGATGATGTAGATCATCGCGGTGCGCTCGTTCAGCTTGCTTCGCAGCTCGTCTTCTGTGTCGATCTCAATGATTTCCGGGCCGGACATGCGTACCGCGAAGTCATACTGGTTGCGCGAGTACCTTGGAATGATCACCTGGTCGCGCACGCTCTTGTAGGGGATCGACTGCGACAGTTCCGGGTCCATCCCCACACGGCAGGCGACGGTCGCAAGCGCAATCGCGGCCTCGCAACCGCAGGTGACAATGGCGGATGGCGCACCCATGAGTTTCGCGATCTCTGAGCCGACAGAAAGCATCATTTCGTCCATCTGGACGTAATATTGAGACGCCTCAAACATCGCCTGCTTCACCTCCGGCAGCGACTGCGAACCGGAGATGATGGTGTACGTCCCGCGTGCATTCACGACCGGGCGAACACCGATCTCGGTAAACAGATTACTGGTCGGCGTGCCGCGACTGACCAGTTGCGAGGTGGTCAGGTTCGTCACTGAAGCCGAATCCTTACCGGCTTCGGCAGCCAGGCTCGCCAGCGGCGATGCGATGGCCGCGGCCGAGAAAAGGCCGGACTGCTTCAAAAGGGAGCGCCGGGAAAGCTTCGGCTTTAATGAAAGCGGCATGATGACTCCTAACCTCTTAGGTGTGGACAGGCTTTTACAGTGAGGCGATGCAGTCAATCTCGACCAGGGAATCGCCCGGGACACCGGCGACGGCAACCGTGGTACGCACCCCGGGCTCCGCTCCGAAGCGGCCCTGATACATCGAGTTCATGCCCGCATAATCCTTCAGGTCAGCGAGGTAGACGTTCACCTTCAGCACCTTGTCCATGGACGATCCGGCAAGCTTCAGGTTCGCTTCAATCTCGTCGAGCACGTGCTTGGTGTGCTCTTCGATGGTGCCCTTGAAGTGCGCTCCAATGCCGGCGATGAACACAAGATTGCCGAAGGTGACAATGCCGTTAAACAAGGGTGGCTTGGCCGGCGCGGCCGGCGTCGCGGGAGCGCCTGTCTGGTTCTCTGCGGCCGGCGCCTTGTTCGGGGCGCGGCGGACGATCTTCTTCTCCCACACGACGCCTGCCTGCGCCTGCGCTTCGTTGGCAGAAAGAGCGGCTACGCCCGTCACACCGGCTGCTGCCGCGGCTGCGTTCTTCAAGAGTCCTCTGCGAGTCGGGTTCTTCATAGTCGTTCTCCTTGAGAGTTTCTAGGCTTGCTTTGTCAGCGCGGCGCGGATGCGGCGGCCAACAATGGCGTCTTCGCCGGGTTGCAGCATCCACACACCGACAACGAGCGTGTTGGCGTCGGA
>CAZZVI010000275.1:0-4464 GCA_964657335.1 uncultured Terriglobus sp. | reverse complement strand
CGCCAGTAGCCTGCCCGTTTGGTGAAGGTATCCGCAATATCTTTGCGGCCCATCGCTGAGGCAGTGCGCGCAATGGTCCAGTCGTCAAAGGCATACTCGACTGTCTTAGACGCGGCCTCACCATCATGATCGACCGGTACGTATCCTAGACGCATGTAGTCACCCAGGTTACCGTAGGGTGCGTAGGTCGCGCTTGCGACCATGGCATCCAGCGCGTCTTTTTCGTTGAAGCCGCGGATGCCCTTCAGATATGCGTCGGCAATGACAGGCACCGCGTGGTAGCCGATCATGCACCACGTCTCGATGCCCTGGAACTGCCACACGGGCAGGATGCCGAACGGGCTCTCCTTCTGCGAGGCCAACAGCGAGTTCACCAGGTCGCTGGTGCGCTCGGGCGGCTGGATCAGCGTCATCAGCGGCTGCTCGGCGCGATAGGTATCCCACAGCGACAGGCTGCTGACGTAATGAAAATTCGTCGCGCGATGCACCTGGTTGTCCGGGCCGCGATAGCTGCCGTCCGCATCCATGCTCAGGCTGGGCGAGAGCAGCGAGTGATACAGCGCGGTGTAGAGGCTCTTCCGCGTATCGGGCGAGGCAGTCAGGTCGACCGCACCCAGAGCCTTCGCCCACTCTTTCGTGGCCGCGGAGCGTACCGCGTCGAAGTCGAAGCCAGGCACCTCGGCCTGCATGTTGGCTATCGCGTTCTCCTCACTAACGGAGGAGATTGCCACTTTTACCACCAGCGGTTGATGCGGCGTCGCAAGTGTTGAGATGCCGGCCTGCATCGTTCCGGGCTCCCCAGATACCTGTACTGGAACTCGACCACTTGGCACGGGTGTGTTGAAGTCGAAGACGGCAATCAGCCCACGCCCCTCGATGCTCTGGGTATCCTGTGGCGTGTTGCCAGGAGACTTGAATCCTTTGTATTCCTGCGGCAGCGGCTCACGATCGTAGACTTCGTGCGAAGACATCGGCTGAGAGAAACGAATCGCAAAGTACAACTGCCGCCCCGGTGCCCAGCCCCGCGTCTCGCGCATGCCCGTGACAGTACCGTCGGCACGCACGCGAATGCGCGACCACAGCACCTTGCCGGGATAGTTGTAGATGGAGGAACGCAGGTCCATCAGGATATGCGCTGGTTTTTCGGACGGAAAGGTGTAGCGATGTACACCGACGCGCGCTGTGGCGGTCAGCTCGGCGCGGACGCCGTAGTCTTCGAGCGTGACCGCGTAGTAGCCGGGATGTGCTTCTTCCGTCTTGTGATCGAAGCGCGAGCGGTAGCCGCTGTTCGGCTTGTCGATTTCACCAGGGTCCAGACGAACGTCTCCGCTGATGGGTTGAAGCAGCACATCGCCCAGATCCGAGTGGCCCGCGCCGGAGAAGTGCGTGTGCGAAAAACCGAGGATGGTCGTGTCGTCGTAGCGATAGCCGGCGGCCCACTTGTAGCTCTGCTTGAACGGCCGGATCTGCGTGTCAGGCGAGAGCTGTACCATGCCGAAGGGCACGGCCGCGCCGGGAAAGGTGTGGCCTTCGGGCCCGGTGCCGATAAATGGATCGACCGCATCGACCGGCGACTGTTGCGCGGCACAAGGCAGCGTGAGGAGGATCGCAGCGAGCAGTGACAGCGTGCGGCGCAGGTGCGGGAGAGGGAAGATCATGGCTTCGTCAGAGTACCGCGTTGGAACTTCTGAAGGACATAGCCGTCAGAGCTTAGCGGAACAGTGTCGAACAGCAGATCCCTCCGCTTCGCTACGGGATGACAAACAGGACTGGGCGGCGAAACGGATTGGACGACCATCGGTCAGTGCAACGGATTAGACGACCGCGGCCAGCGTCACGGCGAACCAGCTCTGCTCATCGGTCCACGTCTCCACCGTGCGGAATGCGGCCGAATGCAGCAGGTTCGCTACCGATTCCTGCGTGAATTTGTAGCTGTTTTCCGTGTGGATGGTCTCGTTCGCGGCGAATGTAAAGCTTTGGCCGAGCGCGGGGATGCGCACGGTCTGGGCGCGGGTGCTGCGCAGGTGCATCTCCATGCGCGATGCCGCCGGGTTCCAGACCGCCTCGTGACGAAACGTTGCGAGATCAAAGCCGGCGCGCAACTCGCGGTTGATGCGGCGCAGCATGTTCAGGTTGAAGGCTTCGGTGACGCCGTTGCTGTCGTCGTAGGCTGCCTCAAGCAGGGTGCTCGCTTTCACCAGGTCGGTGCCCAGCAGCAGCGAGTCGCCCGGCTTCAGCTGACCGCGCAGCTTGCGGAGAATCTCCGCTGCCTCATCCGGTGCGAAGTTGCCGATGCTGCTGCCGATGTACAGCGCCAGCGTCGGTCCGTCATGCGGCGGAATGCTGAGTTCGTCCGTGACGTAGTTCGCAACCTGCGGCAGCACCTGCACGCCGCTCAGCGCCCGCGCGATGCTGCTGCAGGCGGATTCCATCGCTGTCTCGGAGACATCCACGGGGAGGTACTGCGTCGTGCCCTGCTGCCGCACCGCGGCTGCCAGCAGGATGCCCGTCTTGCTTGCGGATCCGGCTCCCAGCTCCAGCAGGCGCAGCTTCTTGCCCTGACCGTCGCCGGTCGCCTTCGCGTACACGCCGCGTGCCGCATCGATCATGCCGTCGGAATAGCCGGTGAAGATGGAGCGCTCCGTGCGCGTCAGGTAGTACTCCGGTAGTACCGTGATTCGCTCAAACAGCCGCGATCCTTCCGCGTCATAAAACAGCCACGCCGGCAGCCACTTGGGCGTGGCACTCAGGCCATCTCGGACCGCTTCGGCAACAGGATTGTTTTGGGTTGACTGGTCTAGAACGACAGCCTCAGGCTGCCCCACCCATGGAGCGGATTGCGAACTCATGCAGGAGTTACTCCCTGTTGCTGAAGGTGCGCGCCAGGCGGATGCCGGACATCTGCCAGCGCGTCGCCGGCGAGAAGAAGTTGCGATAAGTTGCGCGGATGTGGCTGGCTGGGGTGAGTGCCGAGCCGCCGCGAAGGATGACGGAACTCGACATGAATTTGCCGTTGTATTCACCCAGCGCTCCAGGAAGCGGGGCGTAGCCCGGATAGCCGGAGTAAGCCGATGCCGTCCACTCCCAGCAGTCGCCGTACATCTGGGTCAGGTCGCGCGAGACGGCTGCAGTTGGTTGAAGAGAGTTGCTCTCCAGCAGATTGCCGCTAACAGGCAGCGCTGCGGCCGCGTTTTCCCATTCAGCTTCAGTTGGGAGTCGACAACCACGCCAACGCGCGAAGGCGTCCGCCTCAAACAGGCTGACGTGGCACACCGGTGTTTCCAGCAGATCGCTCAGGCCGCGATATCCGCCGAGCGTGAAGATCTTCCACCCGCTCGCATCGGTGGTGGAGCGCTGCCAGTAGAGCGGGGCCTGCCATCCTTCGCGTTCCACTGCGTCCCAACCCTCTGACAGCCATAACTCGGCGCGGCCATACCCGTTGTCATCCATAAAGGCCAGGTACTCGGCACAGGTCACAGCGCGGTTCTGAAGCGCGTAGGGCTGCAGGTAAATGGTGTGACGAGGTGTTTCATTGTCAAAGCAGAAGTCGTACGGGTCGGCTTCATCGAGCGCGTAGCCGATTTCTTTCAGGCCACCTTCGAACTCGACCCACTGCACGGGCTGGTGCAGGCGAGTAGGCAGGCTTGCAGACTCGGCATACACAGGCTGGAGCGGGTTCGTAAAAAACGCGTGCTTGATGTCTGTAAGCAGCAGCTCGAGGTGTTGCTGCTCATGCTGGATGCCGAGCACGATGCGACGAAGCACCTCATCCTCAACACTCGGGCTCTGCAGCAGCTGCGCCAGATGCATGTCCACGTGCGCGCGAAAGCCGAGGATCTGCTCAAGTGATGGGCGCGAGAAGGACGCTCGCAGCTTCTTTTCCGGAATCTCATTGCCGAGCGACTTGTAATAGCTGTTGAAGAGCCAGTGAAAGTCAGGATGGAAGGTGCGATAGCCCGGCAGGAACGGGGTGAGCACAAACGTCTCGAAAAACCAGCTGGTATGCGCCTGGTGCCACTTGGTCGGGCTTGCCTCGGCGCAGGACTGCACCATTTGGTCTTCGGCCGACAGGTTGGCACAGGCCTGCGACGTGGCCTGCCGCGCCCTCTGCAGCCGCCGAAGCAGGTGCAGCGGAGACGATGTTCCTGTAACCTGTGCCACCGGTGTGGGTGTGAGGGTGCTTAGTGCCATGCTGCCATTTTCCTTCAGAACTGCTCCGTGCCGTTCGACCGCCGGGCCATTGGATGCAGGTGTCTCAGGCTTTGTTCCATCGGATCGTAAGCGGATTTCGCAAGTTCTCGTTTCTTTGCTGCCTAACCTGGCTACCTTTCAGAGAGGCAGTGTCACGCATTGCGGGTTTCCGGGCTTATACTGCATGCAAACAACCATCAGCGGCAACGCCAGAGTTACCGCAATGTTGATGGGGCCGAGCGAGGTGCGTCTTCCCTACGGCGTGGTACGCAG
>CAZZVI010000274.1:0-4465 GCA_964657335.1 uncultured Terriglobus sp. | reverse complement strand
CCCTGCAGTAACAGTCCCCGGAACGCCGACGCCGAGCTCCGCGGCGCCTTCAGCTTCCACGGCGGCGACCGAAATCCTGATGCCGCAGATGGGCGAGTCCATCACCGAGGGCACCATTACGAAGTGGCTCAAGAAGGTGGGCGACACCATCCAGCGGGACGAGCCGATCTTTGAAATCTCAACCGACAAGGTCGATGCGGAGATCCCATCGCCCGCGGCAGGCATCCTCACCGAGATCAAGGCACAGGAAGGTCAGACAGTTAGCATCAACACGGTTGTCGCGCTGATCGGCGGCAGCAGCGCAGGCAGCGCTGCGGCGCCTGCGGCAGCAGCACCGACGGCTTCCGCGGCACCGGCCCAGGCTGCTCCCGCTGCAACGACCTCCGGCGAGGCGCCGCGTTCTTCGCCGCTTGTCCGCAAGATCGCGAAGGACAACGGCATCGACCTCGCCGCGGCAGGCATCAACGGCAGCGGCTCGGCAGGCCGTGTGACCAAGAACGACATCGTCGGTTACATCCAGAACGGCGGCAAGCCGTCGGTCGCGGCTGCGCCGTTGACTCCAGGCACACCGTCGGTCCCGGGCACACCGTCGCACAGCATCGCGTCGGTCACCACGGGTTCCGGCACGCCGGTTTCGAGCGCCAAGGCAGAGTCATCTACGCTGCAGTCCGCGCCCGCGACCACTGCTCCGGCGAAGGCAGCCGCCGCACCCGCGCCGGTGCTGGGCGAGCTTGTGCCCATGACCAAGATGCGCTCCATCATCGCGAAGCGCATGGTCGAGTCGAAGCAGACCTCCGCGCATGTCCACACCGTCTTCAAGGTGGACATGACCCGCATCGTCCGCCTGCGCGAGAAGGAAAAGAACAAGTACGAGCAGCGCAACGGCGTGAAGCTGACCTTCATGCCCTTCATCACGCGCGCCGCGGTGGAGGCGCTTCGCAAGCACCCCATCGTCAACGCCGCGGTCGAAGGCCAGAGCATCCGCTACAACAAGAACATCAACATCGGCATCGCCGTCGCGCTGGACTGGGGCCTGATCGTTCCCGTCATCAAGCAGCTTGAGGAGAAGAACTTCCTCGGCATCGCGCGCGGCATCGTCGATATCGCGGACCGCGCCCGCAACAAGAAGCTCGCGCCAGATGAAGTGGCTGGCGGCACCTTCACCCTGACCAACTCCGGCATCTTCGGCGAGCAGTTCGGCACGCCGGTCATCAACCAGCCGCAGGCCGCCATCCTCGGCATCGGCGGCCTGAACAAAGAGGCGCTCGTCATCCAGGACAAGGACGGCGGCGACGTCATTGCCATCCGCTCGATCCAGCGCTTCACGCTCGGGTTCGACCACCGCATCATCGACGGCTCCGATGCAGGCAAGTTCATGACGGATTTCAAGACCTTCCTGGAAAACTGGTCGGAAGACATCGGCTAAGACTTATCTACGAAACGTCAACGAACGGCGGACTTCGGTCTGCCGTTTGCTTTTTACACGTCACACAAGCGGCAGTCCATCAGACGGCTCAAAGACTGACGACTGCGATGCAAGCTTGACCGATCTGGACCAGCTGTCCGGCCGTTCCTTCAGGCCTCATGCACCGCGTCAGGCCACGCGAGCATAGCTGCCGAAGCGACCGACCGCAGCTTCTCCCGGGTGGCGCCATCGCGAGCAAGAGTGGACATGCCCTGGATCACCGCCATGATGTGGCCGGCGATCGCCTCTGCATCCACCGTTTTTTTCCTGTTGCGGGCAGCATTCTCGCGGGTGATTTTCTGCCGAAGCCGCTTCTCGATCTTCCTTCGGATTCTTGCCAGCGCCTTCTGCACATCGGCAGCTGCAGGCGAACAGCTGATGGCCGAACTCGCCAACAAACATCCTGCCGGCGTGCTGTCCCCGGTGAACCCGACGGTGGCCGCCTGTAGCAAGCCAGCAGCGGCCTCACGCGCAGTCGGAGCACCATCGATGATGGATTCCGAGGTGACCGCGCCGGAGAGATAGCGCTTGACGGCATTCATGAAGAGCTGCTTCTTGTCACCAAAGGCCGTGTAGAGGCTGGGCGGTGTGATGCCCATGGCTCTCGTCAGGTCGTTGACGGAAGTGGCTTCGTAGCCGTGCCGCCAGAACAGCAGCATTGCCTGGTGCAATGCGGCTTCACGATCAAAGCCAAGCGGACGTCCCGGTCTGCGCTGCGGGCGCGCCTCAGTCGTTTTCATAGCTACTACTATGAAACACCTTGACATGCGCCTGCAAGCCGGTTCTACTCAGTTTCATAGCGAACGCTAAGTAATTCAGGAGCACCATGTCTCTTACGGACTATCGCACCCTCGGCCGATCCGGTCTTGTAGTCAGTCCCCTTGCCCTTGGAACCATGACGTTCGGCACCGCACGCTGGGGCATGGATGATGCCGGATCGGCCGCCTGCTTCAACGCGTACGTGGATGCGGGAGGCAACTTCGTCGACACCGCGGACGTGTACGCCGGAGGCCGTAGCGAAGACATGCTGGGCCGCTTCATCGCCGATCGCAAGCTGCGGGACAGGATCGTAGTCGCCACAAAAGCAGGATTCGCGGCAGGTCAGGGTGTGCATGCGGGCGGCAACGGCGCGAAGCACCTGTACGCTGCGCTCGAAGGCTCACTGCGACGACTGCGCACCGACTACGTGGATATGTTCTGGATTCACGTGTGGGACTCCGTTACGCCTGCGGAAGATCTGCTCCAAACCATAACGACGCTCGTGCGTGCCGGCAAAGTCCGTTACTGGGGTATGTCCAACGCACCGGCATGGTATGTCACGCAACTTGCCACGCTCGCGAGGGAACGCGGAGTTCCGGCACCTGTCGCGCTGCAGTACTTCTACTCGCTGGTCAATCGCGACATCGAGGAGGAGCATGTGCCGCTGGCAAAGGAGTTTGGCATGGGTGTCGTGCCATGGAGTCCTCTCGCCTATGGCTTGCTCACGGGAAAGTACGACCGCGTGGCGGTCGAATCCGCACCCTCTCGCGCGGGTGGATTGCCGCGCGAAGGGTCTACCGGAGGAACCAGCCGACCGGATGGGGACAAGCGTCTCGATGGAGCCAATCCTTTCGGCGACTCGCTTTTCACGCCACGCAACTGGACTATCGTCGACGAACTGAAGAGGCTTTCCGCCGAGGCCGGGCAGAGCCCTGCTCGCCTGGCACTCGCCTGGGTCCTTGGCCGAAGCGGCGTTGCCTCAACACTGATGGGCGTGAGCCGCCCCGAACAGGTCGTGGAGAACGCCGCGGCTCTGGACATCGCGATCTCGGCGGAACATCGGGCAGCGCTCGATGCAGTAAGCGCCCCCGCCGAACCGCGCATGCTGTACAGCCTGTTTACGCCTGCCTTGCGAAAGCAGGTCGTATTCGGAGGCTGCTCTGTTGATGCGTAGGGTCGTCTCGTACGCGACATGCCTTCAATCCCTGCAATGTCCATGATGCTAGGCGAGCTCAGAGCGGCTCAAAGGCTGGCGTCAGCAATGAGGCACTGTGTATTCTGTGCGCGTGTCCAAACCGACTAAAAATCTGCCCCCTTCCACTGCTTCTGAGATCACTGCACTGCCCCACGTCGGCCGCCGTGAGTTCCTCAAGACGGGTTCCCTGGCTGCCGGTGCGGCTGCGCTGGGCGTGCCTGCGTTTGTGCGCGGCCAGAACCTTAACAGCAAGCTGAACATCGCCTGCATCGGTGTCAGCGGCAAGGGCCGCACCGACACGGATGCCTGCGCCGGCGAGAACATCGTTGCCCTGTGCGATGTGGACACCGGCTCCGACACCTACGCGGCGCAGACGAAGAAGTATCCGAACGCGAAGACGTTCAAGGATTTCCGGCAGATGTTCGATCAAATGGGCAGCGGGATCGATGCCGTGACGGTGTCCACGCCGGACCACATGCATGCGATCATCGCGTCGGCCGCGATGAAACGGAACAAGGCGGTGTTCTGCCAGAAGCCGCTGACGCAGACGATCTACGAGGCGCGTTATCTACGGAACATGGCCCATGACAGAAAGCTTGTCACGCAGATGGGCAACCAGGGCAGCGCCGCGGACGGCCTGCGTCGCGCCGTGGAGACGATCCAGGACGGCCTCATCGGGCAGGTGCACGAGGTTCACGTCTGGACGAACCGTCCGGTGTGGCCGCAGGGCATGGAGCGTCCGGTGGGAGAAGACCCGGTTCCCGCCACCCTGGATTGGGACATCTGGCTTGGGCCTGCCCCGGTGCGGCCGTACAAGGGTCCCCGCAAGCCTGAGGATAAGCAGGGCATTTACACCCCGTTCAACTGGCGTGGCTGGCAGGATTTCGGCACCGGCGCGCTGGGTGACATGGCCTGCCACACGGTCAACATGCCGTTTCGAGCGCTCGATCTCGATTACCCGACCGAGATCGAGGCGACGCCCCTCGGGCCCATGAACAAGGAATCCTATCCTGTCGGCTCGAAGATTCGCTTTGCCTTTCCCAAGC
>CAZZVI010000273.1:0-4466 GCA_964657335.1 uncultured Terriglobus sp. | reverse complement strand
CCGCCGACCGAGCCGCCATACTGCTGCTGCTGGTGAACCGGCTGCGTCAGCAGAAACTGCGCCGCGGCGGTGTTCGAGGTGTTGTACAGGGCGGTGAACTTGGTCTCAGGATCGAGCGCGTTCATCGTGGGATAGCGGAGGTAATAGAACAGGTCACCGTGAATCGCATTGGTGCCGCTCTTGGTAATGGCGTTTACCTGGCCGCCGGCAGCCTGACCGAACTCAACGCTGTAGTTCGAGGTCTCAGCCTGAAACTCCTTGATGGAGTCAATCGAATAAACATACGGCGCACCGGAAGCGCGACCGCGCGCCTCTGAGAACAGCATCTGGTTATTGTTCGCGCCGTCTACATAATTCTGGTTGTACAGGCCGCTGATGCCGTGAAAGCTGACCAGGCCGCTGCCGCCGTCAGGCGTCACATTGGGCGTGTTCAGAACGAAGGCGCTCCAGTTGCGAGTATTGACCGGCAGGCTGCTGATCAGGTTCTGGTCGATGACCTGCGAGACTTCGGTCTTATCCGTATCCAGGATCGGCATCTCGCTAGTGACGAGGACCTGCGTGGAGACATCACCGGCCGAGAGAGCGGCATCAACGGTCAGCGTCTGGCCCACGTTCAGCACCAGGTTTTTGCGGTCCACCTTGGAGAAGCCCGATCCGGTTACCAGCACCTCATAGTGGCCTGGCTGCAGGAACTGCGCCAGGTATTCGCCTTGTCCGTTCGCCCGCACGTCACGGCTGATGCCGGTATCCGTGTCCGTGATGGTCACCGTGGCGTTCGGGACGGCTGCGCCGGTGTTGTCAGTGACTGTGCCGGAGATGTTGCCGACGCCTGAGGTCTGCGCAAACGCACCTGCCGCGGACACCGTACAGGCGAGTACCGCGGTCGCCCAGAGTTGGCTCGAACGAAGACGATTCTTCAACTGGCTGCTCCTTAAATGCTGCAACGCCGCGCATACTGGCACACCGGCGGGTGAAAGCTGCCCTTTCTTCGCGGGCGTAGCTGCGTCCGGCTTTTCGTTCCGCGTGGGAACTTCCGGTTTCGCAAAATTGGGATTACTTCTACGGTCAAGCAGAACGGCCCGCGGTGTCAAGGGCGGTGAGATCCAAAGTCTGGTTATTTCTTTCGTTTTGAATGCTGCAAAGCTAGTGCAGCTTGTCCGGAATCACCGCAAACTGCAGCAACAGGTCGAACGGCACGATGCGAAGCGTGTTCTCGTGTGTCGCCTCAAGCACCACCGGGCATGCCGCGCCGGCCTGGTACACCTGCAGCCACCGCGCGGCACATACGCACCAGCGATCGCCCGCCTTCAGGCCCGGGAATCCGTACTGCGGCATGGGCGTGATCAGGTCGTTGCCGAGGTGCTTCGACACGGCGAGGAACTCCTCCGAAACGATGCAGCAGACGGTATGCACCCCGAGGTCGTCCGGCCCGGTGTCGCAGCATCCGTCGCGGTAGAAGCCTGTCATGGGGTCGCAACCGCAGGTCTGCATCGCCTGCCCCAGTACATTCTTTGACGCGGCTTTCTGTGGTTCCACCTGCGGCATGTGCCATCCCCGGCGCGTCAACGAGGCCCGCGTCTGACCTCAGTATAGCGGCGGCGGGTAAACGCTTCGCAGAGACGCCGCGGGTCTAGTACAACGGGAGCCATGCGTTCTGTCCGATGCCTCTGCGCTCTGCTCATCCTCTCCTCGCTCGCGCTGCCAGCGCAAGTCCAGACCAAGCCTGTGTCGCGGCAGGAGACGCTGCGCCGCACCCAGGCCGGCATCGAAACACTGCAACGCTGGTACGTGCCGCAGACAGGCCTCTACCGGACCACCGGCTGGTGGAACGCAGCGAATGCGATCACGACAATCGTCGATGCCATGCGCGCGAGCGGGTCCCGCGCCAACGATACGATATTGGCAAACACGTTTACGCAGGCACAGATCATCGTCCCCAAAGACCAGCAGGTGGGCGCGCTCGCAAAGATGACGGGCGCGCCCGGCTTCCTGAATAACTACTACGACGACGAAGGCTGGTGGGCGCTTGCCTGGATCGATGCTTACGATCTGACTGCGCAGTCGCAGTACCTTGCGATGGCGCGGTCGATCTTCACCGACATGGCGGGCGCCTGGGACTCGACCTGCGGCGGCGGCATCTGGTGGAGCAAGGACCGTAACTACAAGAACGCGATTGCCAACGAACTCTTCTTCGCGGTGTCGGCCTCGCTCGCACGCCGCGGCACCGATGCAGAACGCGCCATCGCTGCGGGGTGGGCAACGAAGGAGTGGGCGTGGTTCCAGGCATCCGGCATGATCAACAACGATCATCTCGTGAACGACGGCCTCATCATCGACAAGACCGATAACACCTGCCGCAACAACGGCCGCACCGTGTGGACCTATAACCAGGGCGTTGTTTTGGGTGCGCTGACAGAATGGTCTCGCGCCACCCACGATCCGAATCTGCTGACAGAGGCTCGCATCCTCGCCGATGCCGGCATCAGTCATCTGGCGGATGATGCAGGCATCCTCCACGACCCATGCGAGCCGCAGTGCGGCGCCGATGCGAACCAGTTCAAAGGCATCTTCATGCGCAATCTTCGGCAGTTGAATCAACAGGTGCAGGAGCCGCGATATCGTGCCTTCTCCGCACGAAATGCTGCCAGCATCTGGGACTCGGACCGTACTTCAGCAGACGAGTTCGGCGTCGTTTGGACGGGACCCGTAGCGCAGGTCAACGCCGGTACGCAGAGCTCGGCGCTGGATGCGCTCGTCGCCGCTGCGGGAGACCGTTAACAACAGAACACGGTGGCCACGGCGGTCACTGTGTACCCTGTGAAACCACCGCGCCCGCCGTGTTCAAACTACTTCGCCGCCACCATCGATAACTGCTGCTGGTACTCCTCGTACGGCCCTTTGTGGTCGGTCACGGTGCCGTGCTCAAAGTGCCAGATGCGCGTGCCGACCTCTTCGATCAGGTCCTGATCGTGCGTGACCAGAAGCACGGTGCCCTCATACTTCTGCAGCGACTGGTTCAGCGCGTTGATGCTTTCGAGATCAAGGTGGTTCGTCGGCTCGTCGAGAATGAGGATGTTCGGCTTCTGCATCATCAGCTTGCAGAACAGCAGGCGCGCCGCTTCGCCGCCGGAGAGCGCATCGGTCTTCTTGGTACCCTCTTCGCCGCGAAAGAGCATCTGGCCGAGGATGCCGCGAATCTCTTCGGTCGACTTCTTTGGGTCATAGCTGTGCAGCCACTCGGCGACCGTAGTTCCCTTCTCGATTGCTGCAGTGTGGTCTTGTGCGAAGTAGCCGATCTGCGCCTCGTGGCCCCACTTCACATCACCATGCGTGCGCACAAAGTCGTTGTCCTGCACGTCAGGCACACCCGCAAGCAGCGACTTGATGAGCGTCGTCTTGCCAGTGCCGTTGCGGCCCATCAGGATGACCTTGTCGCCGCGCATCAACGCTGACGTAAACGGCTTGAACACCGGGCCGGTCGAGCCGTCGGGAGCGGGTGTGTCGTACGTCTTGGTGACCGCGTCCACCTCCAGCACGTGCTTGCCGCTGGGGCGCAGCATGTCGAAGCGTATGAACGGGCGCTGGATATTCGACCGCGCGAGTTCCGTCGTGGCAAGCCGCTCGACTTCCTTCTTGCGGCTGTTTACCTGGCTTGACCGCGTGCCCGCGCTGAACCGCGCGATGAAGTCATTCAACTGCTCGATCTTCTTGCTGCGCTCTTCGTTCTGGCTTTCGATACGGGTGCGAACGCTGACCTTCTGCATCACCATGTCGTCGTAGCCGCCGGGATAGGTGATGATCGTCTGGTAATCGATGTCGGCGATGTGCGTGCACACAGCGTTCAGAAAATGCCGGTCGTGCGAGATGGTGATGAGCGTGCCGCGATAGCTCAGCAGGAAGTCCTGCAGCCAGTGCACCGACTCAAGATCGAGATAGTTCGTCGGCTCGTCCAGCAGCAGCGCATCGGGCGAACCGAAGAGCGCCTGTGCCAGCAGCACACGCACCTTCTGGCCGCCCTGCAGCTCGCTCATCTTGCGGTCGTGCACCGCGTCGGGAATATCAAGCCCTTGCAGCAGGATGGCTGCGTCGCTCTCGGCCTCATAGCCGTTCTCGTCGCCGACGATGCCCTCAAGCTCGCCCAGGCGGCTGCCGTCTTCATCGGTTAGTTCGGCCTTGTTGTAGAGCGCCTCGCGCTCCTCCATCGCCGCCCACAACGGTGCGTTGCCCATGATGACGGTGTCGATCACGCGGTAGGCGTCGAACTGGTACTGGTCCTGCCGCAGAACACCGATCTTGCGCGGCCGCACGACCACGCCCTTCTGCGCTTCCAGCTCGCCCGTGAGCACCTTCATGAAGGTCGATTTGCCGGCGCCGTTGGGCCCGGTCAGGCCATAGCGGCGGCCCGAGATAAATTGCGTGGATACGTCCTCAAACAGGATCTTGGAACCGTACCGCATCGTGACATT
>CAZZVI010000272.1:0-4508 GCA_964657335.1 uncultured Terriglobus sp. | reverse complement strand
TACCTGCCGCTCGAAACAGCCGACGCGGACGAGCTGCATGCCGTGGTCGAGCGCCTGGACATGCGCGGCCTCAGCATCACCATGCCGCTGAAAGAACGAGTCATCCGCAGTCTCAGCTATCGCGACGAAACGGTCGAGAAGATGGGCGCGTGCAACACGATCCTGAGGCACCGCGACGGCAAGCTGGCCGGCTTCAACACCGATGTCGCAGGCATCATCGATCCGCTCGAACGCGCAACTACGCTCCATGGCAAGCGAGTTCTCGTACTGGGCGCGGGCGGGGCGGCACGAGCCGCCGCCTTCGGCCTGCGCGACCGCGGTGCGGAGGTCTATCTGCTGAACCGCACCATCGCCCGCGCCGAGGCTCTCGCGCATGAATCGGGAGCGTATGTGCAGCCACGCGAGACGCTCGCCGCAACCCGCTTCGACATCCTGATCAACAGCACGCCCTACGGCATGCGCGGTAAGACGATCGAGTCGCCCATCGAGCCGCACGAGATGAACTGCAGCCTGTTCTTCGACCTGGTCTACAACCCAGTCGAGACACCGCTCATGCAGGCAGCACGCGAACGTGGCATCGCCGTGATCCCCGGCGTCGCGATGTTTGTGGCACAGGGAGTGCAGCAGTTTGCGATCTGGACGGAGCAAATCGCACCCGAAGGCGAGATGCTGCGCGAGGTGATGGACGCGCTTGGCGGGTAGGCGCCTTCGCCAGCGAATCTTTTATGTTTGTCATCCTGCAGCGCAGCGGAGGGATCTGCTTGTCGGCTGATACCAGCAAGAGTGCTGACGCGGGCTAACAAACAGATCCCTCCGCTTCGCTACGGGATGACAAGCCTGTGAGACAGGTCCGTTACGCCGGCACCTCATCCACACTGACCGGCTCCACCACCTCGCGAGCATTACGCTGCCCGCGATACTTCTTTGCCTCCTCGTACGCCTTCAGCCGCGACCGCATGATGCCGCCCAGCGGCTGGTGCGCAGCGAGCGCGTGCCAGGGCGAGAACGAGAGTTGCTCATCCACAAAAAGCTGCCGCGCGTCCGAGTAGGAATCCTGCGCCGCCACCGTGATGCGTGCGACCGTCTGCCACGGGCTCTTGTCTTCGGGCCAGGGCTTGTCGGCGCGCTCGATGGGAAAGTCCTTGTCCTTCTCCTCGGTGCCGGGCTCGGCTGCCAGCGCAAGCTGCACCTTGACGTCCCACACCGCGTGCTCATGCCGGAAGAACCGCTTGATCTCTTCTTCGAGCGCGTTGTAGTCCTGTCCCAGGTCGATGCCCTTGCCCGTCAGCGCCTTCAGATTCTCGCTCGCGGGCGCGAAGCCTACCTTGGCGACATAGTCGCCATAACGCAGCGGCGCGACGGTTGAAAAGCTCTCCCCTAGCGGATGCACCGCGGGCGCGCCGATGCCTTCGAGTGCTGCCGATGAAAGATGCACCGCCTTCAACACGGCGTTCGCTCCACGCGCAGCCAGCGAAACCGCATGCTTCACGCCCTCCGACACTTCCAGTCCCTTGTCGAACAGCTTGATCTGCTTTAAGAAGCCCTCTGGATCCGGCACAGGAAACGCGTTCGCGTTGATGCAGACGAAGTCCTGCGTCGTGGCTCCAGCATGGTTCGGCACCGTCTCGCCCTCGATATTGAGCACCTTTAGCGCAAGGCCGCGCGGGCTTGAGACGCTATCGGCCAGAAGGTCGCCAGGGTTCGTTGAAAACCGAAGGATCACGGGATGCTTCGCCTCCGACGCGAACAGTCCCTGCTTCAGTTCGGGCGGCAGGCCGGGCAGCACCTCCAACGTGCCGACGAGCACGCCGTGTGACTTGGCGTGAACGGGCCGATACGCGTGCCGGTAGCGGGCGGCCATGGTGCGTGTGATGTGCTGCATGGTGCGCGAAAGCTCATCGAAGATGACGTGTTCGTTGGCTGCGGGCTGCTCGACGGAGGGAGTGTAACGAAGATAGGTTGGGGGCAAGTGCGGCTCCTGCGATGCGATGAATGTCCGGGTTCAGATGCGGGCGGCGCAGCGCCGGGCTGCACGCGAAGCTGCGGGCGCAGGCTACGACCCGCGCACCACAACCGCACTCATCGCAGGCACAGCGATCGTTGCGTCATGGATAGGCTCGCGCGCGGCTGCCTTCCATGTGCCGTCTGCGCCGACCGCAGCGCCCGCGAAGGTCACACCGGTGGTGCTGTCAAAGGACGGCCCGGTCAGGCGGAATACGCGCGCCTGCCGCAGCTTCATGGCCGCAAGGTTCACCCGCACATTGCGTGTCTGCTCGCGATTCACGATGACGGCACTCCTCAGGGCGTCGCGGGAGCCGAGCGCGTAGGCGGTTGCGTTCGCGTCCCCTGCGCGGATCCTCAGCGGCAAGATCTGCGTGCATTCCGCCGCTGCATGAGCGAAGGCAAGCATGCCGTAGTAGGGTGTGGCGGCCGTGTTCACTCCGTGGCCGTCGTCCTGAACCGGCGAATACGAGCTGACGAAGCCGAGCTGGTTTTCGCCCGTCTCGATGTTCACGCCGGCGCATCCATTCGCCGCCAGCAGCAGCATGAAATCCAGCGTCCACAACGCGCCCGCCAGCGTGTTGCTCACGCCAGGCAGGCCGCCGCCATAAAAGGAACTCGCCTCGCACATACGCCACGGAACGCCGCTGGCCAGCGACGCCTTGCGCAGCCGGTCGAGCTCCGTTTGCAGCCGCGCGTCCGCGTGCAGCAACTGATCGAAGGTGCCTTGCTTCTGTCCGCCGCGATAGTAGTGCGTGGTCAGCAGTTGCACGTCGCCCCGTCCGTCGGCTGCCATGCGCTCCACCCACTCGACGGAATTCGCCGTGTCTGGCCCGGCAAAGCGCGCGCACGGCATGGCCTGCAGAATCGCCCCACGCCAGCGCACGAACTCCGCATGAAAGGTCTCGTAGGTGTAGGGAGGCGTACGTAGCGGCGCGGACCCGTTGCCGTAGTTCTCCACCTCGTTGCCAAGCTCGAACGCCTGCAGGCTGTTGCCGAAAATCGCCGCAACCGTCTTTGCCTCCAAGACCGCATCATCGAGCGTGTCGCGGCCAAAGTTCAGGCTCCAGATCGTGCTCCATCCTGTCGTCTTCAGGAACGCAGCAAAGCCTTCCAGGTCGGCGCGCGTGACGAGCGTGTCCTTCGCGGTGGCCTTGCTTTGCCCCTGCGCCCCGTAGTGGCTGAAGTCCGCCACAATGCCCCCGATGCGCAGCACGCCCCTGCCTCCAAGATTGCGAAGGAGATGGACGTAGCGCGCATTGCCGGTTCGCAGCAGACCAGCTTTGGCAGCGGAAGACTTTTCATAGCCAAGACCGATGAAGTCCGGCGGCAACGGCAACGGCTCACCCCGCTCCCACTGCAGCACGACGTCTGCCGCCGTCTGCGCGAAGAACGGCCGCCCGCGCAGACACAGGGTTGCGGCAGAAGCCTGCAAAGCGCGATGCAAGAGTGTCCGGCGATTCATAGAAACGGCTCCATGATGATCCGCACTCACGCTTCAGCATATTAACTTCCGCAGACATCGTGCGTCCGCCAGGATGCTGCCATTTGACACGCGCACCCTTCACAACCTCGGTTTGGTAGAGTCAAAGCCGTATGCGTGTTCTCCGTCTTTTGATCGCTCTGCTTGCCGTTGGCGGAGCCGTGGTCTCCGTGCTTGCCCTGCGCGTGCACCTGCAGGATCCGAATGCCGCGCCGCCATGCGCGGTAAGCGAACACTGGGACTGCGGCGCAGTGAACCACTCGCGCTTTGCCGTGTTTCCGCCACGTGGCTTTGATGAAGACCTCAACAGCAAGGGTCATCTGCCGGTCGCCATCGCGGGCATTGCCGGCTACGCCCTGATCGCGGTGCTGGCGCTCTTTCGCCGCGACTTCCTGACGTTTGAGGTCGTGCAGATCGGCCTCTTCTTTGCATTCATGCTGACTTTCTTGGAGAAGTACGTTTTGGAGAAGTGGTGCATCTACTGCGTTTGGTCGCAGTGCATCCTGCTGGCGCTATTCCTGCTGGCCGCCATCAACCTCGGCCTGAGCCGTCGTCATACGGCGCGCGAAGGTCTGAAGCTGCGCGCGATCTAGGTCATCTAAACCTGCAGGATGCCCGCGACGCCACACACCTCCTCTCATCGATTGCGGGTCGCGGCCATCAGCTTTCTGAATCCAGCGCCGCTGCTCTGGAACTTTGAGCACCCGCCCGCCGCAGACGAGTTGCGCACGCGCTATGACGTGCACTACACCCTGCCGTCGCTCTGCGCGGCGCAGCTCCGCAGCGGCGAGGCGGACCTGGGACTGATCCCCATCGCGTCCCTGGCCACGCTGCCGGAGGTCGCCGCCGTCCCCGGCTGCACCATCGCATCGCTGCGCGCGGTGCGGTCGATTCAGCTTGTTCTGCGGCCAGGCATAACGCTCGAGTCGTTGACGACCGTGGCGGCCGACACCGCTTCGCGTTCCTCCGCTGCGTATGTGCGCGCGCTGCTGCAGCGTTTTCACGCCAACACGCCGCAATTTCA
>CAZZVI010000271.1:0-4527 GCA_964657335.1 uncultured Terriglobus sp. | reverse complement strand
ACCACGGAACCCGTGGCATCCTGAACCGTGCCGCGCACGGTGCCGAAGGTGGACTGAGCGAGCGCCGTGCACGAGCAGACGACGGCAACCATCGCTGTGCCAATCACCTTTGCCCACAAACCTGAAACCTTGATAGCTGGCGATGAAGAAACACGCTTCGATTGCAGCCGGAACCGGATGCGAGCGACCGTACAAGGACACTGCATCTCTTTTATGTGTGTTGTTCTTTGTTTCTCTGCGTTGACAGCCATGACCTCTCCTATCCGATGACGCCGGATAAGGTCATTTCACGACCGCCCACCTGAAGAAGGCATAAAGATGCAGTCCACCGATCCTTACGACTTTCTTACGCCTCTTGCGATTACGCTGTCTTGGAGCGATGTATGAAGCGTCTTCCGTTCAGATCGGTCGCCTGGATAACAGGCGGCGGGCTGCTTGCCCTCGCTTCAGCATCGCTCAGCATTCCGCGCTCGTTGCCGCCCGCAGTCGCTATCCTCTTGTGCATGCTGGTCACCGTCGTCGTGGCCTGGCGAGCAGGCTTTCGCGCGTCCATCGCGGTCGCGGTCGTCGCAACGCTGGGTCTTGACTACTTCGGCACGGAGCCGCGGTTCACGCTGGATGTCGCCTCTCCACAGGACATCTTTTCGCTCGCCGCCTTTGTCGTTGTCTCTCTCCTGATCAGTCACCTTTCGCACCGCATCCGGACCAAGGCGGACCAGCTGCTTGGATCGGAGGCGCAGCAGCGTGCCCTGTACGAGCTGTCGCGAAGTGCGCTGCTGATCGACTGGAAGGCGTCGGTGGACGGACAACTGTGCTCGCTCGTGCAGGACCGGCTGCGCCTGGCCGGAGTGGCTCTCTGGGATGAGCGCGAGGCCAGCTTCACCGGCGCGGGCGACACCACGCACGCGCTCGATCGCGTCCAGGCGGCGTTTCGCTCGGACCGCAACTACGATCTCCCGACGCGCTCGGAGAGCCTGCGCGTGTTGCGCTTCGGCGTGCGGCCCATCGGCGCCATGCTCTTCCGCGGAACGATCGAACCGATCATGGCCGACGCCGTCGCAACCCTGATCGCGACGCACATCGAACGCGTGCGCGCCCTGAAGGCGGAGGTGTCGGCCGAGTCGCAAGCCGTTTCCGAGCGGCTGCGCACCGCCGTTCTCGATGGTCTGGCGCATGCCGTCAAAACACCGCTGACGACCATCGTTGTCTCCAGCTCAGGGTTGCGAGAGATCGGCAGCCTTACACCCTTGCAGGACGAGCTGACCCAGGTCATCGAGAATCAGGCATCGTATCTTGCTGACCTTACTGACAAATTATTGAAAACAGCGAAACTCGATGACCGCGACTTATTAGTCCAACCACGTTCTACCAGCCTTACCGAGGTTTTCGAGAGTGCCGTTGCGGAACTTCGCGCGGTGTATGACACCACGCGTATCCAGGTAATTGGGCCGATCGATACAAGTGTTCGCCTGGACCCTGACCTCTTCGGGATGATTCTTGTGCAACTGCTGGAGAACGCACTGAAGTACAGTCCGGAAGCCGTGAAGGTGCGCGTCACCTTCTCGCTTGGAAACGACGAGTTAAGCCTGTCCGTGCATAACGACGGCTCGTATATACCCGAAGGCGAGCAGACGCTGATCTTCGAGCGTTACTTCCGCAGCGCTTCGGTGCAACATCGCGCTCCGGGTACGGGCGTCGGCCTCTCCGTCGCAAAGCACGCCGTGGAAGCACAGGGCGGCCACATCTGGGTCGAGAGCAGGCATGACAGCGGCACAACCTTTCACGTCACGTTACCTGTTCGGGGAGAAGATTGATGCATCACGGTTCCGTGTTGATCGTTGAGGATGATTCCGCTCTTCGCCACAGTATCTCCAGCACCTTAGGAGCGATGGGGTTCGAGATTCGCGAGGCCTCAAGCGGCGAAGCTGCGCTTGCCGAACTTCGCAACCGGCGTGCGGAAGTGGTTCTGCTCGACCTGAACATGCCCGGCATGGGCGGCATGGATGCGGCGGGCAAGATGCGCAGCATCTATCCGCGTCTGGCGATCATTGTGCTTACCGTCCGGGACCGTGACGAAGACAAGATCGAAGCCCTTGATGCCGGCGCCGACGACTATGTCACAAAACCCTTTCGCATCCCGGAATTAGCCGCGCGCATCCGGGCAGCAGTGCGACGGGTCCGGTTGCCGGAGGGTGAGGAAACAAGCCGCATCGAAGTTGGCGAGATTTCTCTCGATCCCATCGCGTATCGAGTCATGAAAGCGGACCAGGAAGTCCACCTAACTCCGAAGGAATTCGAATTACTGCAACTCCTCATGAAGCATGCCGGCAGCCCCATTACTCACCATCGGCTTCTATCGAGTGTGTGGGGACCGGAATACGGCAACGAGCGCGAATATCTGCGCACGTATATCAGCCAGCTTAGGCGCAAACTCGAAGCGGATCCATCCTCGCCAAAGTACCTGCTGACGGAGAACTACGTGGGATATCGCTTTCACCAGCCCTAAGGCAGCTGCTGTGTGACTTACAAACCGCACGCGACGGAGTTCCTCCTTAGTGCACCCCGTTTTCCGTCCGCCGTCTGCAGACACGTGACCGGGACGGGCTGCACTCGCGGCAGGACACGGCGACACCCTCCATGCTGAACCTCACGTGACCCGTCTCGACGATGTTCTCCTGCGTGATCGGCGGAAGAAGCAACGCCAGCCGGCGGCACGTCAGCACCTCGCGGCAGGAGCCACGCAGAACGCCAACATCGGCACCCGAGCGATTTTTCTTGCTTTGTCTTATTCCGAGGCAGTTACATTGGTTCGCTACGAAACGAACACGCCGGCCGGCTGCGCCGGGCACCATGCCGTCACAAACGCTGGAAGGAAATCCTCATGAGCACTCCCATTCTGAAGCGACGCGCGCCCGGCTTCTTCGCGGCTGCGCTGCTGTTCTGTGCACTCTCCGCGCATGCCCAGGCAGACCTGAACGGCTACTGGGACCTGCGCGTCCCCAACGGCGACGGGACCTTCCGCGAGACGTTCTTCCAACTGACACAGAACGGCACCAGCCTCTCCGGCAAATGGTACGGCCGTGATCCCAACGGCATCCCGATGGAAGGCACTTTCGAGGGCGGTAAGATCCATCTGGCCACCGTGCCGCCGCCACCGCCGCCAGGTGCAGCTCCCGGCGGATTCGGTCGGCGCCCAACCGTCTATGACGGCACGCTGCATGGTGAGGCGATGAGCCTGGCCTCTACCGGCTTTCGCGGTGAAACGATGAAGGGAGAGGCGACTCGCACCACAAAGGAGGCGACCATGCCGCCTGCCCCGCTGCCGCTGCCCGTGCTGCGCGACCTGCCGGACAACGGCCTTGTCCGAACGCCGCCCATGGGCTGGAACTCGTGGAACAAGTTTGCCGGCCGCGTTACGGAAGCCGATGTACGCTCCGCCGCGGATGCGCTCGTGTCCAGCGGCATGAGCAAGATGGGCTACATCTACGTGAACATCGACGACACCTGGGAAGGCGGTCGCGATGCCAACGGCAACATTCAACTGAACTCAAAGTTCCACGACATGAAGTCGCTGGCCGACTACGTCCACTCCAAGGGGCTGAAGCTTGGCATCTATTCCTCGCCCGGTCCGAAGAACTGCGCCGGATACACCGGCAGCTTCGGTCACGAAGCACAGGACGCGAAGACGTACGCTGCCTGGGGCATCGATTATCTGAAATACGATCTGTGCAGCGCGCGGAACATCTACAAGTCCACACCGGAGATCCATCAGGCGCTCTATCAGAAGATGGGTGAGGCGCTCCAGAGCACCGGCCGGCCCATCGTCTTCAGCCTTTGCCAGTACGGCGAAAACGATCCCTGGAAGTGGGGCAGCAAGGTTGGCGGCAACCTGTGGCGTACCACCGGCGACATTCGCGACCAATGGGAATCCATGGACAAGATCGGCTTCTCGCAAATCGACATCGCATCCTACAACCGTCCCGGCCATTGGAACGATCCGGACATGCTCGAGATCGGCAACGGCGGCATGAATGCCGAGGAATACCGCACCCACATGAGCCTGTGGTCGCTGCTCTCCGCACCATTGATCGCCGGCAATGACTTGAGCAACATGTCGGAGGAGACGAAGTCGATCCTGATGAACGGCGAAGTGATCGCCATCGATCAGGATCCCGCCGCCCATCCCGTGGCGCGGCTCGCGCAACAAGGCACCGTTGAGGTGCTCACCCGGCGCATGGCCGACGGATCGACCGTCGTGGGACTCTTCAACCGCGGCAGCGCACCGGCCACAGCATCCGTGGATTGGAAGGCAGTATCCGCCAAGCCCGGATCAAAGGCACGCGATCTCTGGAAGCATGAAGCCGTCGCCGTTAACGGGCCGTCGTATCAAGCCACCGTGCCGGTGCATGGAGTTGTGCTGCTGCGAGTGACTCCATAGAGGCCGCTGGATAAGAGGACATACTACTCTGCTGAGAAGACACAGAACGTTGCTAACAGAACACAGCCTCTGCGGATAGAACACACTCG
>CAZZVI010000270.1:0-4557 GCA_964657335.1 uncultured Terriglobus sp. | reverse complement strand
AAAAAGTGGAGCATGCGGCGTCGTGCTGCCTCCGTCGCGGGTTCGGTTGCGCCGGCGCGCTCGTACAGCGCGCCCATGTTCTCAGCGAACTCGACTGGCGACGTGCGAGGCAGGGTCATCGGCTCGCGAACGGGTCCACTACGGCGGCTGAACGAGAACACCAGCAACGCGATCACGAGCGCGGCCTGCAGCATGAGCGAGCGCAGCGGCAGGCCACTCAGATAGTCCGACGGCGAAGCCTCGACGCCATGGTAGAACTCATCGAACACGACACGCCGCGCCGATGGTCCCGTCGCCGGTCCCACAGCGGCAAGCAGCAGGCGCAGGCTGTTGTCCCCCGCGATGCCGCGTGTGCTCAGCGGCTCCGAGGAACTCCACCACACCATCTCGCCGCCGTTTGGGTACGGGCGATGCACGACAGCAGCGTCGTTGCCGCAGCGCTGGTCCACGCGAACGGCCGGCTCGTTCGCATTCCACGGCGAAGCGTCGTACAGATCGATCGATCCCGCTGCCGCGTATGCGCTGCGGCCTTCGGCGGTGGTGTGGCACAGGCCGCTGAGGAACTGTGTCGGTTCGCCAGTGCGGCCGCCTGGCAGAAAATACGCTCCGCGAAAGCCGGTGGAGAGTACACGCCCGCCCCGCTGGAGAAAGCGCTCGACAGCGGCGTACTCGCGCTGCTGCGACGGTTCGCCCGGCGCGTTCGGTCCGGCAAGCACAAGGGTCGTGTGCGGCGCGTCGGCATGATCGAGCGCAGAGGTCAGCGGCTGTTCGGAGCGCGCAACGTTGTAGCCAAGACTCTCCAGGATCAGGTACGCCGCCTTCGCTCCATGCGTGCCGGAGTTGTACGTGGTCGGCACAGGATCGTCATCGCGCGTGACCGGGGCGAACACCGCCGTGAGCACGATGAGCAGCAGCACGCCGCCGGCAAGCCACAACACGATGCGGCGATCCGCGTTGACCGTGCTCACGCGTTTGCCGTCCTTGGGCTTGTACCCTGCTGCAGCGCCTGGTGGTGCTGCAATGCCGATTCGTAGTCCGCTGCAGCAGCGGGCTGCAGGCCGTACCAGATGCGCTCAAACTCGCCGGTCTGCGCGCGCAGCGGCTCGCGCAGGCGCGATGCAGGATCAATTAACCGCAGCGCTTCCCGCGGCGTCCGCGTGCCGCTGGGGCGCAGCGTGCGGCGATCTTCGAGCGCAACGATGGAAGCCCAGTAGAGCGCATGCACGGCCTCCCGCCACTCGCCGCGCTCGGCATGCTCGCGTGCGCGCGCCGCCCACAGGCGCGACTCGGCCTGCTGCTCCGCGTCTGCGGCATCGTTCCCCAGCTTGCCGATGGTGACTCGCTGGCGGTCCAGCGCGCGATACGCCCATAGCACCAGCAGCGTCGCCGCCAGCAGCAGCGTTCCCCACTGCACCGCGGTGCCCAGCCATGGAGCGACGCGCCCCAGCGAGGACACGCCGCCGAACATGCGGTTCAGCAGCTCCGCCAACCATGCCTCAAGCCGGTCGCTCAGGGAGTAGCCGCCGGTGGTGCGAAACTCCTTGCGCGACAACACTCCGGCGCGCGCGGTCCTCATCGGTTGACTGATGGCGGTCGCAGGCGTCAACGGCCCGTCGAGTTCCGCAGCCTGTTGCTGCAAACGTTCGTCGGCATGCGGCAGCAGCGCCGTACGCTTTGCGTGCGAGGGATCGCCGCGGTCTTCCAGCAGGTCGCGCAGCCAGCCGAACCGCTCGATGTAAGGAATCCCATTGCCCGGATGGACGGAGTTGTCATCGCCCACCTTCGCCGGGTCGCAGGCAGACGCATCGCGTTCACACGCAAGCACGACGTCACGAAGCGCTTCGAGGTGAGCGCGATACTCGCCAGTCGAGACGGTCTTCAGCGGCGGCAGGCCGGCATGCGGCAACATCGGCTCGGGCGTCTGCGCGGGGGCGCTGCCCGCTGCCGTCAGCGACAGCAGAAGGATCGCGTAGCGCATGGAGTTGCAGCAGGCACTCATGCCAAGGGCTGCGCCTCTGCGGGAGTGATGACGGCTGGCGCGGCAAAGCTGCGATGCATCAGCAGCTCAATGTCATACCCTTCGCGGCGAACGCGCTCGTCGATATAGAAAAGGCAAAGAGCGATCGACGCAACGGGAGCGACCAGCGTGGTCGCAACAAATTGCACGAGCAACTGAATCGCCTCCAATAAAACCTGCTGCGCGCCATGCATTCTGAGAGCGAGGAACAGCAACGGCAATTGAATTACGCCCGCGACCATTTGCAGCACATAGACCAGCATGAGCAACAGGAAAATGCGGCCCTTGCGCCCGGCCACAAGCCCCCGGGAGCGGCGTACCGCGGCGTTCACGCCAAGCCCCTCCTGCACGCCTGCGGGCATGGCAAGTGCAATGCGCAGGAAATTGAGAACGCCGAACACCACACCTGCGGTCAGGAAGAGGGCGGCCAATAACATCAGCAGTCCGAGCAGGGCAAAGCCGCTTGTCGCCCTCGCCCTTGGAATCGCGTACACTGCACCGGCGAAGACAGCGACGCCCGGCAGCACCGGCCAGAAGGCGCACCAGAACTGGCGCACCGCGATGCCCGCCCATCGCAGCCAGCGTCCACGGACGGCGCGGTACGCGTCTCCCGCAGATGTTGCCAGCCCGGTGGAAAGCTGCATGACGGCATGCACCGCCGCGGCGTGCGAGACTCCGTACACAAGCACGAAGAGCAGTGTTGCCGGCAGAAAGTAGGCCTGCATCAGCACCGCGTCACTCATCGCCTTGGCAAGCACGTCCGTCGGCGTGCCCGTCTGCCCTGCGGCCGGGCTTTGCGCGACTTTGAAAAAAATCAGGCGAAGCATGGAGGTGAGCGTGAGCACCGCCGCGGGCAGCATGCCGATGCCGGCAAACAACCAGAACCGGCGCCGGTACAGAACGAAGGTACGGTCCAGCACCTCGCCGGTGGAGAGCGGACGCAATGAGGGAGCCGGCGAGGGTGGAGGGACCGGCGGCCCGGGCAACACGGGCGGCGGCGCACCGTACGCTCCGGGAGAAAAGCCGTTGTAACTGCCCTGCTCATTCATTGGCTGCGGACCTCAGGATCAGTATGCCGTGGTTGCCAGCCATTGTTGCAGGTTCGGCTGCTGTTGCGCACGGAACTTCACGCAGCTGTCGATGTTGTCCAGGGCATCGCGCAGCGCGCGGTCCGCGGCGTCGACCGGATGGGACGCGAAAAACTGCTGCACGTCGGCGCGGTCTTCCACACTGCAAAACGCACCCGTCGACGACACCACGCGATTGCCGCTGGACGTGGTGAACTGCGCATGCACCTTGTCCCAGTTGGCCTTGATGTAGCTCCACGTCTGCGCTCGCGTTTCGCGCTGTTGCAGAAGGATCGAAAGGAGGATCCAGCTGTCCTGGTTGCGCACCTTGCCATTCGCCACAGAATCGAGCGTGCGCTGCACCAGCGGAGGATCCTGAAACGCCGCCAGCGTGTAGAGTGCCTTTGTCTGGATGTCCGGGTTCGTGCTGGTTTCCGCCACGTGCTGCAGTGCGTCGTAGAACGCTGCATCGCCATGCTGAGCGGCGATGCCGACCGCAGTCTGCGCCAGTTCCGGGTCGATGCTGTTGTTTCCATTCATGTAGTTCTTCGCAATGGTCTTTGCCTCCGCCGTGACCGACGGATCATCCGCACTCCCCAGCAGGCTGAACAGGATGTTGCGGCGTTGCGCCTTTTCCAGCGGCTCACCGGCTGCCGTGGGACCAAGCGATGCATACACCGGGCCGAACTCGGTGCGTACCCACGCCTTGATCTGGGCCTCCTGCGCGTCCGTCGCGACGCGCTGGGCGATGGAGCCCAACCCACCAAGGCTCTGGTTCAACACCTGCGCGTTCGAGTCATTGCGCAGCGCGGCCACCAGGTCGAGGTACGATCCCACCGTTCCCTGGCCGGACCGCAGAAGGGCGTAGCGGTCACCGGCAAGGCTGATGCGCTCCGGCGCTTTCAGCGTAGCGGCGGTGCCGAGCAGCGTGTGCAGCGAAGCATCGTCGTAACTGCTGCGGTAGAAGCCTTTCGCGTCCGCATTGGCAAAGGCCCCGGCGGATGCAACATTGACGTTTCCGGCACCCGACACGACCTGGCACGATCCACCGCGCACGCACACCGGAACAACCCACTGCTGCGCTGCGGGCGGCGTTGCTGGAGGTGTCAGGAAAAAGCGGCTCTGCTGCACGGCATAGCTGCCGTTGGTCGATGTAAAGCGCAGCAGAGGTTCACCCGGCTGCGCGACGAAGCTCTCCATGATCTTATCGACGGGCTTGCCGCTGGCCTTCGTCTGCGCGCCCCAGAAGTCTTCGGCGGTGGCGTTGCCGAACTTGTGCGCCTCCATGTAGTTGTGCACGCCCTTTTCGAAAACGTCAGGGCCGATGTAGTGCTCCACCATGCCGATGACCGCGCCTGCCTTGCCGTAGGCGATGCCGTCGAACTGTTCATTGATCTCAGCAGGAGTTTCGGCCTTCGAGCGAATGGCGCGTGTCTGGGGCGCGGCATCCAGGTTCAGCGTGTCGTTCAATGA
>CAZZVI010000269.1:0-4560 GCA_964657335.1 uncultured Terriglobus sp. | reverse complement strand
CCCGACCCTCTGCTCCCAAAGCAGATGCGCTACCAGGCTGCGCTACGCCCCGACTCTATGTATTTTACGACGACGGCGCCTCCGGATGCATATGCAAGTTGAGACGATTCAATTTGCTTTCTGAGCCGTCTAAAACGCACGGGATGGTGCTCGACGCCGCCTAAAACGGCGCCAGTTCTCCTTTTAGCGGCGGGCGCCCATGCTGAAGAGCTTTCCTGCCAGATACGCCAGCAGCAGGAGAGGAATCGCCAGCAGGAGCATCATGCCAAGCAGCAGGCTGGCAAGGAAGAGCCAGTCGGAGATGGCGTGCCGCTTGCGCTGCTTCGCGGTGGTGGTGCGGACGGGCAGCGTGCGGTTGTCGGCAACTCCCGCGCCGTAAGCGGAAGGATCGTTGCTGCCGGCGAATACGGTTCCAGCGCCGGCGCCGTAGCCGGGCACCGTTCCGATGGAGCGCTCAAGCAGCGCGTAGTTGCGGCGGTTGGCCTTCCATGCAATGTCGAAAGCGTCGCCGAGTATTGGGATCGTGCCGATGATGGTCTCAATGGCAACGTTGGCCAGCATCCGCGCCAGCGTGATCCGCGGCACGCCGCGCAGCCAGGCCGCGAGGATGATGATCCAGGAGGCCATCGCGCCCAGGATGTCGCCGATGCCGGGGATCAGGCCGATGATGCCGTCAAGGCCGAAGCGGATCTGGGTGCCGGGAATGCGAAGGAAGTCATCCAGCAGGTGCGACAGCAGGTCAAGGTTGCGATCGCTGAACAGGTCGCCGCCACGCGAGAAGCGTGGACGCAGGATCTCGGGTTCCGGACTCAGCGGCATGACTGTCAGATGCGAAGGAAGATGCGTTTGCGGTACAGCGGCAGCACGACCAGCCACGTGATCAGCACAATGGTCAGGCCGAAGAGCAACTCGGGGATGCCATGAATCGGCAACACGCGGTGCAGCCACAGCGCATAAGTCTTACCGATGTCGCCGTCGGAAGTAGGAATGAAGCGCAGGATCGGATCCAGCAGCTCAGACACCATGTACGCTGCGATGGAGTTGGTACCGAAGACCAGCAGCGGTTTGTAGAGCGTGGGATGTTCGGGGGCGTCTGCTCGCGTAACGTCCTGCCGGCCGATGCGCCTGATGTCGGTGAGGTAGATCGCAAGCGCCAGGAGCAGCAGGCTTAGGCCTCCTGCAAAGAGGACGAACGAACTGGTCCAGAGCTTCTTATTGATGGGAAAGAACGGGTTCCACAACACTCCGCTCAACACAAACGTGAGGCCGCATGCGGTGAGTCCGATCGCCTTCTCACGCGTCGATCGCGATGTGCGCAGCCAAATGCCTGCAAGCAGGCCGAAGATCGCGGTGGCGATCGCGGGAATCGTGGAGAGCAGGCCTTCGGGGTCGCGCACCTTTTCGTACAGGTGCTGCGGCGCGAAGATCAGCCGGTCCATGTACGCGGCAAGGTTGCCGTTCATGTCGTTGATCGGTATGTCATGCGTTGGTACGCCGAAGCCTGGCACCGGAACAAAGCGCATCAGCGCCCAGTAACCCGCAAGGCATACAACCGCGAGCACGACCTTGTCTTTCCAGCCAGGCAGGAAGAGATAGAGCGTTCCTACGACGAGGTAGCAGATGCCGGTGCGCGGCAGCACGCCGTAATAACGCGCACGATCCAGATGCAGGAACGGAAAGTTGTTCACAACAAAGCCGAAGAGGCAGAGCACCGCGGCGCGCCGCAGGATGTGCAGGAAGAGCGTGGAACGCGCGACTCCGCGGGCTCGCCGCGCCGCCGTGGACAGCACAAGCGATAGACCCACCAGCAAAAGGAAGGTCGGAAAGACGAGGTCGGTCGGCGTGAACCCGTTCCACTTCGCATGCTTCAAGGGCCAGAAGGCATTCGGCCCCGGCTGGTTGTTCACCAGGATCATGAAGGCGATGGTCAAGCCGCGCAGCACGTCGATCGAGAGCAGCCGCTTCGGTTTGGGCGCGGTCTGCACCACATCAGAATCGACGGAGCGGGCGATCTCGGGATCTCTCGGCGCATCCAGCTCGTCGCCGGTTCTCTCTGCGGTGGGCATGGCAGCAGCATACGTGCCGAAGCATGGGTTGACGAAGGAAATGTGCGGATTCCTTCGTGGCTCCAGAAGAGCAGGTTCCTTCGCCAGCTCATGACAGGCTCCTTCACTTCGCCATCTCCGGTCGGTATGACGAAGTTCGGTAGAGCTCACCCTGATACAATCAGCCTTGGTACGGCGGCTATAGTTCAGGGGTTAGAACGCGGGTCTGTGGCACCCGATGTCGAGGGTTCAAATCCCTCTAGCCGCCCCAAAACGTTGTGAAATGGGCGCCGTTGGCGTCCATTTCTATTTATGCCATCACTGTCTCGCTTCCGCTTCTGCGCCACTGTGTGAGAGGCTTCCAGCATGGGAGAAGCCGCAGCGACGCGACTGTTTGCCGGCACCTCCGGCTGGGCCTATCCCACGTGGAAGCCGGGCTTCTACCCGCCCAAGCTACCTGCCCGGCGCTTTCTCGAGCACTATGCGACGCGGCTCAACTCGGTCGAGGTGAACTATACCTTTCGCGCGCTGCCGACGGAGACGCAGCTTGCCGGCTGGCTCGCGGCGGTCACGCCAGGATTTCGCTTCTCGTTCAAGGCACCGGAGATCGTGACGCATCGCCGACGTCTGCGTGAGTGCGGCGACGTCGTCGATCGCTGGCTCACCGCGCTGGAGCCGGTGCGAGCCGCAGGAGCGATGGGCTGCCTGCTGTTTCAACTGCCGCCCAACTTCAAGGCTGACATCCCGCGTCTCGAGGCGTTGCTGCAATCGCCGCAGCTATCGAATGCTGGACGCATCGCGTTCGAGTTCCGTCATGCGACGTGGTTCTGCGACGACACGTGGCGCGTGCTGCGCGATCACGGCGCGGCAGTGTGCATTGCGGAGAGTGATGACCTGCAAACGCCGGAGGTGCAGACCGCGCCGGACTTTGCCTGCTACCGGCTGCGCATGGCGGGAGGCTACCGTGAGCTTGCGATCGCCGATCACGCAGCGCGGTTTCAAGCGCTCAGCGCAACACGCGACGTCTTCGTCTACTACAAGCATGAGGACGAGCCTACCGGCCCACTGGCCGCCGAAGCGATGCTGCTGCAGGCGGCGGAGCAGCAGGCCTCTTGAAAGCGAGAACGCGAAGGTCGCGTTCTACCTTTGCGTACTTCGCGTTCCCAGCTCTCAAAAATTCCCGCGAAAACCGATAGACCGCAGTTGCGAGTGCGTCAGCGTGGCGTGGATGCCGTCGAGCGGAAAGCTGCTCCACTGGCCCACGCCCGCGCCGTCGATGGCGCGCAGGGCTTCGCTCTCCGTGCGAAAGCGAAGCGGTCGCAGGTGCCGCAGCGAGTGGTCGCTGCCGAGCACGCCGTCTGCCGGTTCAGCGTTGAGCCACAGCGTGCCGCCCAGCAGGCGAAGCTGCAGATGGAAGAAGTGAGAGTCCATACAGACTTGAGGCTAGCAGGCCACTGCTGGGCGAGTGCAAGTGCGCCCTAGATGCGCCCCGCAGTGCGCAGTGCGCCGATCTCCGGATCGGTAAACACACGCGAACGAATGTGAAAACGCACGCCTTCGCCGTTGTCGAGCGAGAACATGCCTCCGCGGCCCGGCACCACGTCCAGTGTCAGTTCGGTGTGCTTCCAGTACTCGAACTGCGGTCCACTGATGTAGAAAGGCGTCCCGTCGAGCGTGCCGAGCAGTACATCGTGGTCGCCCACAATGAAGTCGCCCTGCGGATAGCACATGGGCGACGACCCGTCACAGCAGCCTCCGCTCTGGTGGAACATGAGTGGGCCGTGCTTCGCCTTGAGCTTTTGCATGAGGGCGGTTGCTGCCGGTGTGCAGAGGACTTGTGCCGGCACCGTTGCTTCTTCAGAGAGCATCGTCAATTCCCGTCTACTCGTTATGAACCCATCGGAGAAAGCAGTGGGCTTCAGCCCACTAAAGGAAGGCACAAAGCGAGCCCTTCAGGGCTGGAGAGCCGGGGCTAAAGCCCGCAGCAAGTGTGCCTCCGTTCAGCGGCCTGAAGGCCGCTGCTTTCTCCGGTCAGAACTGCTCCTTAGAAGAAGCCCAGCTTGTTCGGGCTGTAGCTCACCAGGACGTTCTTCGTCTGCTGATAGTGGTGAATCATCATCTTGTGATTCTCGCGCCCGATGCCGCTTTGCTTGTAGCCGCCAAAGGCAGCGTGCGCGGGATACAGATGGTAACAGTTAGTCCAGACGCGGCCTGCTTCGATGCCGCGGCCGAAGTTAAAGGCGCGGTTCATGTCGCGCGTCCACACGCCCGCGCCAAGGCCATATAACGTGTCATTGGCGATCTCGAGAGCTTCGTCTTCCGTCTTGAAGGTGGTTACCGAGACGACCGGCCCGAAGATCTCCTCCTGGAAGATGCGCATCTTGTTGTTGCCTTCGAAGACGGTCGGCTGCACGTAGAACCCGCCGGCCAGATCGCCCTGCATCTCGGCCCGCCTGCCGCCGGTCAGCACCTTGGCGCCTTCCTGCCTGCCGATGTCCATGTAGCTCAGGATCTT
>CAZZVI010000268.1:0-4575 GCA_964657335.1 uncultured Terriglobus sp. | reverse complement strand
AGGGTCTTGATGAGGCCGTCAAGCTCTGCATTCAGGTCGTCCAGCGCCTTCTGGCCGGCTAGCACGGACTGCGCGTCGAACAGTCCGTAGATGAAGCCGATCACACCGCCGATGATGCTGCCGGAGCCACCCGCCAGCGCGCCGACGGTGGCACCTTCCGCGGCATCGCTCCCAATGATCTGAAAGGCCGTGCCGATTTCATTCGCTGCTTCCTGCCCGAAGATCTCCGCGAGGAAGCTGTTTCCAGCGTCCTTTACGGCTTGAACGACCGAACCGCCCAAGGCTCCCCCACCCGGCAGACCAGACCCTGGCAATCCGGGCGCACCCGGCAGACGGGGCGATACCGCGTTGGATCGTGGCGGAGGCGCCGGAACGGCGCTTGCCCTGCCGCGCCCGGTGCCCGTGTTCCGGTGGAATTTCTCGGGCAGCTTGTAAGAGCCGAACACGGCCGATCCGGTCCCCGTCCATCCGGTGCCCACCGCTTTCAGGTCGGCCCCGTTCATCGACAGCAGGGTCGCGCGTTCCATATCAAGAAATACGCTGCCCGTGGCGCCCATGTCCCGTGTTGCTCCGACGCCGACGCTGCGAAGAACCTGCACGGCCTGCTGAACCTGGGCTGTATTGCCTTCTTCTTCCTGGGCGCGGAGGCCGGTCAGGAACAATCCTTCCAGTCCGTCGAAGGACGTATGCTGCGTGACGAACGCCAGCAGGGCATGAAAGAGCGCCCGCCGTTTCGCCGGTGATGCCGCCACGTAGAATGCGATGGCCGCCGCCCGCGTCTTGCGGTAAATGTCTTTCGCGCTGCCAGCGTCATTAACGCCCGTGATGCTGACCGCTGCGTGTGCGGCGTTGCCCACCGCCAGCCGATGCACGCTCTGCAGAACGGCATAGCAGGTGGATGCACTGGTGAAGTGGATCGTGTTTGGCTTGTGTATCAAGGGGCGCGTATACACCACGCCGTTGCGCCCGATGAGTCCGGCTAATTCGCCACCATGATGAAGCGCAGCAATTGCGTGCGTCCCAGGAGCGATCTCGGGTTTCGGCGTAACGTGAAGCGTCTCTTCGTTCGGGCTCATGCCATCTCCGTGCCGCGCGACCGTTCAGCGGCAGCGGCCCCATCCTATCCCCGCAATGCGGAGGTGCATAGCAGAAAACATCCCACCCAAGCTTCGCGAAGGGTGCGCACCCGGCTTCTGACAGAACCTGCGGCGGCGAGCAACAGTTACTATCATTCCGTTCCCTGGAGACCTCTATGCGCCGTTCTCTTTTCGCCGTCTTTGTTTGCATCCTTGCTGCGGCGAGCCTGCCTCGCTTCACTCCGGCTCAGGCCGCGCCTGCCGCACTGACGATCGATGCGAACAAGCCGCTGCACCCCGTCAGCCCCATGCTCTACGGCATGATGACGGAGGAGATCAACTATTCCTACGACGGCGGGCTGTATGCGGAGATGGTGCGTAACCGCACCTTTACCGATCGCGGCTGGGCCGGCATCGGTCGCTGGAACCTGGACGGCAGCGGCAATGCGCAAGCCACTGCGAAGTATGACGGCGAGACCGGACCGGGCGACGCGCTGCCCGGGAGCATGCGCATCGACGTGACACAGGCCGATGCGGCCAATCCCGCCGGCGTGCGTAACGATGGCTGGTGGGGCATGGCCTTGCAGCCGAACACAACGTATTCCGGCTCGCTGTATGCGAAGACGGAAGGCACCGGCAGCATCGGCATCTCGCTGGTGAGCGACACGACGGGGCAGGCAGTCGCAAGCACGAGCGTCACCGGTGTTTCGTCCGCGTGGAAGCAGTACGCCTTTACGCTGAAGACGGGCAGCATCACCGCGTCCGCGCATAATCACCTGCTGCTCAGCTTCCCGCAAAAGGGTAAGGTCTGGATCGACCTGGTCTCGTTGTTTCCACCGACCTACAAGAACCGCGCCAACGGCAACCGGCCTGACCTGATGGAGATGATGGCGGCGATGCATCCCAAGTTTCTTCGTCTGCCGGGTGGCAACTACCTTGAGGGCGACCAGGTGGATGAGCGCTTCGACTGGAAGACCACGCTCGGTCCGCTGGTCGACCGGCCGACGCATCGCAGTCCGTGGAACTACCAGTCCACCGACGGCATGGGCCTGCTCGAATTCCTTGAGTGGACCGAGGACCTGAAGATCGAGCCGGTGCTCGCCGTGTATGCGGGCTACTCGCTGAAGGGCGACTACATTCATCCCGGTCCCGCGCTGACGCCGTTTGTCGATGACGCGATGGACGAGCTTGAGTTTGTTACCGGCAGCACAAAGACGAAATGGGGTGCGGTCCGCGCGAAGCTGGGTCATCCCGCGCCCTTCCCGCTGCAGTACGTCGAGGTCGGCAACGAAGACCAGTTCGACAAGAGCGGCAGCTACGAAGGCCGTTACACGCAGTTCTACAAGGCCATCAAGGCGAAGTACCCGAAGCTGCAGATCATCGCCACGGTTCCGGTCAAACGCATGCAGCCGGACGTGATCGACGATCACTACTACAAGCGTGCTGAAGAGTTCTTTGACATGCTGCACCACTACGACGACATGCCGCGTACCGGATCGAAGATCTTCGTGGGCGAGTGGGCCACGCGCGAAGGCTCGCCCACCACAAACCTCGGCGCGGCGCTTGGCGATGCCGCCTTCATGACATCAATGGAGCGCAACAGCGACCTGATCGTGATGGCGTCGTACGCTCCGCTGTTCGTCAACGTGAACCCCGGCGGTATGCAGTGGGAGAGCGACCTGATCGGCTATGACGCGAGCAGCAGCTATGGCTCGCCGGGTTACTACGCGCAGTGTCTCTTCGGTGAGTTTCTCGGCACCGAGGTCAGCGCGACCACGCTTACCGGCGGTGGTCCGCGACTGTTTACCTCCGTCACGCGCGATCCTGCCAAGGGCTTGCTCTACGTCAAGCTGGTAAACGCTTCTACTGTCGCGCAGCCGGTCGATGTGCAGGTGAACGGCGCGCGCACGAGCGGCGAAGCGACGCTCTGGACGCTCGGCGGCAGCAGCCGTGCGGAGACCAACAGCATCACCGATCCCAAACGCATTACGCCAGTGAAGAGCACGCTCACGGCTGCGGCGACGATGCATCACACTGTGCCACCGCTTTCGATCCAGGTACTGGTGCTGACGGCGAAGTAGGCACGGCTCTCTCGTCGGCTGACGTTGCTTGTTCTGCGAAGGTGTTGGGCACGGCTGCCTCGGCGGCCGTGCCGCATTCTCCTAACGTCTTAGGAGATCGAGAGAAGTGACTCATCTCAAGAAAAAGTGATATCACTTTTGTCGTTCGCTTAAGGTCGCGCGATACACCGAAAGCGCGCGACGGTGCAAGCGAAATCGCTCGATTGCACATCTCTTGCGACGCAATCCGGAACGCCTTCACCACCTTTGGTGCAAGTGAATTTCTCGAAAAAAATATGCGCGTGGGGTCATCCAGAGAGGCCTGTGCGTCGTGCTACGATCAACTTCGTTCTACCAAGCCGGCAAGGTTGGTAGCAGGTTCACCGCACCCTGCAGCACTCGTTCGATCGGCCAGCCAACGCGCAACCGACGGGCCTTCAACAGAACAGAACATACCTCTTCCCGCGAAGGCCCACTGCGCGGGCATGGGATTCGTTGTCTCAATTTTGGCCCGATCCGTCGCTCTGCCGCACGACCCCGGCGGCGGGCTTACAGTGACGGAAAGCCGGTGAGAAACCGGCAGCAAGGAAGTCGATCAGCATGTCGCTTACACCAACGGTACCGCCCGCCCAAGCTGAGTCCACAGAACTCGCGGGGCAGCAACAACCGAGCGCCGCTGCCATGCAGAAGGCATGGGCGAGCATCCTCAGCGCGCTTGAGGTCAAGGTCAATCGCCAGTCCTTTCATACCTGGCTGAAGCCCACGCGATTCTCTTTTGCCAGCGGACGCGTGATCTACGTGCGCATCCCCTCCGCGACCTTTCAGCACATCGGCGACCGCTACGCCGATCTGATTCAGGAGGCGATCGACAAGGGCCAGCTCCAGGTGGATGAAGTGCGCTTTGTCACCGCAGAGCATGATCCTTCTGAGCCCAGAACACGCGAGGACGGCGGCTTCGCACCGCTGCCGTCGCACTCGCCGAACGCGCCGGTGTCGCGATCGTCGCTCAACGGCCACCGCTCGCAGCCGAGCACGCCGTCGACCGAGCAGGGGCGCTTTGACTGGAACACGGCTGCGTTGCTCAACGCGCGATACCTGTTCGAGAACTTTGTCATCGGCAGCGGAAACCAGTTTGCGCACGCCGCGTCGCAGGCCGTCGCGCAGCGGCCGTCGAAGGCCTATAACCCGCTGTTTCTCTACGGTGGTGTCGGCATGGGCAAGACGCACCTGATGCATGCCATCGGGCATGAGGTGAAGCGGCGCAATCCACATGCCAGCATCTCGTACGTCTCCGGTGAGAAGTTCACCAACGAGATGATCGACAGCATGCGCAACAACCGGCAGACGGGCTTTCGCGACAAGTACCGTACCGTCGATGTGCTGCTGATCGACGACATCCAGTTCCTCGCCGGCAAGGAGCGCACGCAGGAAGAGTTCTT
>CAZZVI010000267.1:0-4579 GCA_964657335.1 uncultured Terriglobus sp. | reverse complement strand
ATTTTGTGGATAAGGCGGGTACAACCGCAAGGCGTGGACAAGAGCTGCAGATCTGAGTGCGTCAACTAAGAGCGCCGCGGTGGCGGGAGCAGGCGACGAGGCGTCTCAAGGAACGCCTTGAATGTGCTCACAGCGGGTTCCCGAAGGCAACAGGAAGCAAGTGGCGGCTGAAGGTTATATGTGGTGTGATCACCGTCACTGTACTGCTTACTCTCTCCCATACATTTCCGTCGAAGAAGCGGTGGAACGCAAGGGCTGCGACGCGGCGCTTCCGAGTAGAAGCGACACCTGATAGAGTGCTTGCATCTACTGAAGTCTATGTACAGCTTTCGCTGGGAATGACCCACGGACGCGTGGAAGACCGAAGAAACCAGGGAGATCTCAATGAAGAAGGTACTTCTAGCCTCGATGTTGGCGGCCACATGCGTCTCGGCGGCGTATTCGGCGGCGGAAACCCCCATGACCGGCGCAGGCGCCCAGGCTCAGGCCCAGGCTGGACCTCAGCTTTCGCAGGATGAGTACACGGCCTACAACGCCGTGATCACCGCGACGGATCCGACGGCAAAGGCAGCAGCAGCCGAGGCTTTTCTCACCAAGTATCCGCAGTCCACGGTGAAGGCGACCATCCTGGAGCAGTTGCTGGCGGCCTATGCCGCGGCAAACAATGTACCCAAGGCGCTCGACGCCGCTGACCGGCTCCTGCAGGTCGATCCAAACAACATTCGCGCGCTCGTGCTGCAGACCAGCCTGCTGAAGGGCCAGGGCGATGCCGCAACCGATCCTGCGGCGAAGCAGGCAGCGTACGACAAGGCAGCAAGCTCTGCTGCGCGTGGCCTGAAGGCGACCAAGCCGGCCGCCGTGTCAGACGCGGACTGGGCGACGATCCAGAAGCAGGTGACGCCGTACTTCTACAGTGCAGAGGGCATCGACGCGCTCACCAAGAAGGACAGCGCCGGAGCCGTTACCGCCTATACCGCCGAACTGAAGGCGGTCGATCCGGCACAGACGGCACAGCCCGGACAGTTCCTGCAGGACACGTTCTTCCTGGGCCAGGCCTACTACATTGCCACGCCGCCCGACTATCTGAACTGCACCTACTTCACCACCCGCGTCGCTGCACTGGCGCCGGACCAGTTCAAGGCGCAGTTCCAGCCTTTGGCCACCTATTGCTACAAGAAGTACCACGGTGGCGAGGACGGCTACGATGCCGTGAAGACAGCGGCTACCGCCAGCCTTTTTCCGGCGGCAGATTTCGCCGCGAGCGTGAAGCCCGCGCCGACCGTCGCCGATCAGGCAACCGCTGTTCTGGAAGCCGACAAGAAGGACGATCCGACGCTCGCCAAGGCAGCGCTCGCCGATCGTGAATTCGTGATCGCAAACGGTACGGCAGAGCAGGCCGACGCGGAGTTCACGCCGATCAAGGACAAGGAAGTCAAGATCGCGGGCAAGGTCGTCAGCATCACCGATACCGCCCTGCTGCTCGCAGTTTCGGATGATGCGAAGCAGGCAAACCCGATCACTGCCGACTTCACCATCACGCTGAAGGAAGCGCCCAAAACGCCTCCCGTCGCAGGCGCGGATGTTGAGGTTGTGGGAACCATCGCCTCGTACACGCAGAAGCCGCTCATGATGACCATGACCGGTGCTGAGATCCAGGAGAAGGCGGCCGCCAAGGCTCCTGTCAAGAAGGCAGCGCCAGCCCGCAGACGTTAAATCGCTGACGCGTTCAACGCAGAGAGGCAGACTTCGGTCTGCCTCTCTGCTTTCTTACAGGTGCGGCTCAGGTCGCGTGTTCGCTGCTTACTCGCCGAGCATGATGCGCCGGATACCGTATGCGCGGCCGGTTGCGCCGTCGCACTCGATCACCGCCGCGCACATCTTAGGATTGCCTTTGGCAGCCTCAAACTTTGCAGGTTGACCGCTGAGGAAGCGCTCGATGACGGCCTCGCGTTCGACGCCGATCACGGAGTCATAGGGACCGCTCATGCCAACGTCGGTCTGGAAGGCGGTGCCCTGCGGCAGAACGCGCTCATCTGCCGTCGGGACGTGCGTGTGCGTGCCCAGAACGGTGGTGACGCGGCCGTCGAGGTACCAGCCCATCGCGACCTTTTCGCTCGACGCCTCCGCGTGAAAGTCCACGAGGATGACCTTGCTCGTGATCCTTGCGAGCAACTCGTCCGCTTTGCGAAACGGATCGTCGTTCTGCTGCATGAAGACGCGACCCTGCAGGTTGATGACGGCGTAAGTCTGGCCTGTTGGCAGTGTGCCCTCGTAGATGCCGAAGCCGGGTGTCCTGGGCGGGAAGTTGGCGGGCCGCAGGATACGGCGAGCGCGATCGTGCGATTCCGCCGGCACCTTGATGTACTCGAGCAACTCTTTTTTGTCCCAGAAGTGATTGCCGGTGGTGATGACGTGCGCACCCAGGTCGAACAGGTCTTCCGCGATGGATGGTGTAATGCCGAAGCCGCCAGCAGCGTTTTCGCCGTTCATCACGCAAAGGTCAACTTCGTTCGACTGAACGATGTGGCCGATGTGCTCGGCAACGATGCGGCGCCCGGCCGATCCGAAGACATCGCCGACAAAAAGAATGTTCACATCGTTAGTGTTGCAGCGAGCGCGCGAGTCAGCAAGTCAGCCCTGCTGCTTGCAGGATGGTATCGCTGGTGCTCGGCACATTTCGGCTCGACTGGCACACACCACCCGCGGCGGCGCAGCGTAGCGATTCGCCAGCACCTGCATCTAACGCGCCAGGGCTGCGCATCAGCACAAGTGCATGGCTCGAGCGAGCGGGAGAAGCAACAAAGCATGGCGAACAAAGCAGAGCAGCCAAAGGACCGGCGCGTCTCCATCAAAGATCTGCTCAGGCCGCATCGCCGTGCCCTAATCCTTGGCCTGGTTGCCATTGCCGGCGAGAGCATCGCGGACGTTGCTGCCCCGTGGCCGCTGAAGATCGTGCTCGACAACGTGATCGCGCACAAGGCTTCGCATGGATGGCTCTTTGCCGTGATCAAGCGCACGGTCGGCACGCAGCCCATGCAGATCCTGCTGTTCGCGTGCATCGCCGTCATCGTGATCGCAATTGTCGACGCGTTCTGTTCCTACTGGGAGAAGTACACCACCACCAGCGTCGGCCAGTGGGTGACACATGATCTGCGCCGCATGCTCTACGCGCAGGTGCAGCGACTGTCCCTGAGCTATCACGACACCAGCAAGACCGGTGACCTGCTGAGCCGCGTGACCACCGACATCGACTCGATCCAGAGCTTTATCGTCTCCGGCCTGCTCAGCATTCTGGTGGACATCGCCACCATCCTCGGCATGATCGGCGTGCTGTTTTATCTGAGCTGGCAGTTGACCCTGATCGCGCTTGCGGTCGTGCCCTTGCTGTTCGCCATCGTGTACACCTACACACGCCGCGTCAAGAAGGCATCGCGCGAGGTGCGTAAGCAGGAGAGCAAGATGCTCTCGGTCGTGCAGGAAGTGATCGGCTCCATCCGCGTCGTGAAGGCATTCTCACGCGAGGACTACGAGATCCACCGCCTGGAAGGCGAAAGCCTCGAGACGGTGGAAGCCTCTTTGCGCGCCCGCACCCTCAAGGCAAAGCTGGTGCCCATCGTCAACATCGTCACCGCGCTTGGCACATGCGCCGTGCTGTACTTTGGCGGCAGGCTGGCGCTGGGTGCCGACATGACGGGCGGCAAAATCTACATCTTCATCGCGTATATCGCAGGCATGTACAAGCCGATGCAGGACATCTCCAAGATCATGGACTCCTACTCGAAGGCCGACATTGGCTACGAGCGCATCCAGGAGGTGATCGGCAACCAGAGCGAGATGCGCGATGCGCCCGGCGCAAAGGACCTGCGCATCACGGATGGCTGCATTGAAGTCGATCACGTCAGCTTCTCCTATGGCGAAGACCGCGAGATCCTGCACGATGTCTCGCTGCATGTTCCGCCGGGGAGTGTGGTTGCGCTGGTCGGTCCTACGGGCTCCGGCAAGACCACGCTGATCAACCTGATTGCGCGCTTCTACGACGCGCAGTCCGGGACCATCCGCATCGATGGGCAGGATATTGCAAAGGTGACACAGAACTCCCTGCGCAGCCAGCTCAGCTTTGTACTGCAGGATACGGTCCTGTTCAGCGGCACGGTGTGGGACAACATCGCATACGGCCGGCCCGAAGCCAGCCACAACGAGATCGTCGCGGCGGCTGAGGCGGCGAATGCGACCGAGTTCATCGACTGCCTGCCGCAGAAGTATGACACCGTTGTGGGCGAGCGCGGCATCCTGCTCTCCGGCGGCCAGCGCCAGCGCATCGCCATCGCGCGCGCCATGGTGCGCAAAAGCCCGATCCTGATCCTCGACGAGCCCACATCCGCACTCGACGCGAACAGCGAGCACCTTGTCTTCGAGGCGCTGGATCGCCTCATGAAAGGCAAGACCTCCATCGTGATCGCGCATCGGCTCTCCACCGTGCGCAATGCGGACTGCATCTACGTCATTGAGGATGGCCGCGTGCTCGAGAGCGGCACCCATCAGCAGCTTGCCGAAGCAGGCGGCCTGTATCAGCAGCTCA
>CAZZVI010000266.1:0-4595 GCA_964657335.1 uncultured Terriglobus sp. | reverse complement strand
CTACGTGTGCCAGTCGTTCGTCAGCGACTTTCGCAACTCGCGCTTGCGTGCGGTTTCATTGGCGCGGCTATCGCGGCGGCGTAGCGCATCGTCGTAGCGACGCTTCTGGTGTTCCGTCTCCGGGATCACGGGCTCGACCGGCACCGGTGTCCCGGTCTGATCCACCGCGACATACGTCACGTATGCCGTGGAGACGTGCCGCAGGGTGCGCGTCTTCGGGTCTTCCACCATCGCCTTTACGCCCACTTCCATGCTCGTCTTGAAGGCGCGATTGACGCTTGCTTTCAAAATCAGCAGGGCGCCCACATGCACGGGCGCGACAAAGTCGAGGTGATCCATGCTCGCTGTAACTACTGCCGTCGAGCGCGCATGGCGGTACGCCGCGACCGCGCCAACCAGGTCGATAAACTGCATCAAGCGTCCGCCGAAGAGGTTCCCAAGCGAGTTCGAATCGCCAGGAAAGATCACCTCGCTGCGCTCGGCCTGGGAGTCGAAGACGGTTCTGTGCTGCTCTTCCATCTCTCCCAGTGTACGGGTACCGGCTGGGCCGGTCCGCTTGCCAGCGGGGCTACGCGCGGCCAACAATGAAGGCATGGATAAGATCGCGATGCTCACCGACATTCTCACGCAGAACCCCGCCGACAGCTTCGCGCGTTACGGCTTGGCGATGGAGCACCTGAGCCAGGGCAACACCGATGCCGCTCTGGACGAGTTCGCCGCGACGACGAAGCATAATCCGGACTATGTGCCCGCCTACCAGATGAGCGGGCAGACGCTGGCCAAGCTGCATCGCACCGATGACGCGAAACAGCGTCTTCGCGACGGCCTGCTTGCGGCAGAACGCACCGGAAATCGTCATGCCGCTTCAGAGATGCAGGCTTTATTGGATGAACTGGAAGAGGGCTACTGACCTGCGCTAACGTTCGCGCGTTGCGCTCGTATACTGCCAGTAGATGCCCACCCCACATACGCCATCGCAAATTCTGCCGGGGACACTCGGCGAGCTTCGAACCAGCACATGGACGGCAGAGCGCGTCTCCCGCTCAGTCAAAGACGAACTGCGAGACAACCTGATCGCGAAGCTGCGTGCGAAGGAAAGCATCTTCCCCGGCATTGTGGGCTATGAAGACACGGTGATCCCGCAGATTGTGAATGCGGTGCTCTCGCGGCACAACTTCATCCTGCTGGGTCTGCGTGGACAGGCGAAGAGCCGCATCCTACGCGGGCTGACAACGCTGCTTGATCCTGCCGTGCCGTATGTCGCCGGTTCCGAGATTCGCGACAACCCGTACAAGCCGCTCTCGCGCTATGCGAAAGACCTGCTCGCGGAAAAGGGCGATGCGACGCCAATCTCATGGCTGACACCGGACGAGCGCTTCGTGGAAAAGCTGGCAACGCCCGATGTGACCGTGGCCGATCTGATTGGTGACGTGGACCCTATCAAGGCGGCGCGCAGCGGGCAGCAACTCTCAAGCGAGCTGACCATGCACTACGGCCTGCTGCCCCGCGCTAACCGCGGCATCTTCGCGGTGAACGAGGTGCCCGATCTTGCCGGCAAGATCCAGGTGGCGCTCTTCAACATCATGCAGGAAGGTGATGTGCAGATTAAGGGCTATCCCGTCCGTCTGGAGCTGGATGTTGCGATCACCTTCTCCGCCAACCCTGAGGACTACACCGCGCGCGGCAAGATCGTCACGCCGTTGAAGGACCGCATCGGCTCCGAGATTCGGACGCACTATCTCGACTCGCTCGAACAGGCCATCTCTGTCACCGAGCAGGAGGCGTGGTCAACACGCGCCGCGCTCGACATCGAGGTGCCGCGCTATATTCGCGAGGTGGTTGAGCAGATTGCCTTCGCCGCGCGCGAAGACAAGCGCGTCGACAAACGCAGCGGCGTCTCGCAGCGGCTGCCCATCTCGACCATGGAGTTGGTCATCTCCAATGCCGAGCGACGTGCGCTGGCGCATGGTGAAAGCCTTGCTGTGCCCCGCGTTGGCGACATCTACACCTCGCTTCCCGGCATCACCGGCAAGATCGAGCTCGAATATGAAGGCGAGATGCGCGGCGCCGATACGGTCGTCAAAGACATCATCAAGACCGCGGTGCTGCGCACCTTCGACGGCTACTTCGCCGAGACAAACACGCAGCAGATCGAGCAGTGGTTCAATCTCGGCGGCACGGTGCAGCTCTCGGACGCGGTGTCGGCCGAGCAGTCGCTTGCCGAGCTTCAGCAGATCCAGGGGCTCTTCGACAAGCTGAAGCCGCTCAACCTGGAGAAGCGCGCCAGCCCCGAAGTGCTCGTCTCCGCGGCGGAGTTTCTGCTGGAAGGCATGACCGCGCACAAGCGTATCTCACGCAGCGAGGAACGCAGCTTCACCGCAGGCGAGAAGCAGACCCGCAAGGAACGCTCACAGAACTTCGGCGACGACATTCGCGACCGCGAAAGCCAGGATTGGCAGAATCGCAACCGCTCGAAGCGCGGCTTCAATTAACCGTTGAAAAGTGATGTATGTGAGCGCATGCCTCTGCTAAGTTCACTCCATGCGATCGTTCGTTGTGGTGCTCCTCCTGCTCGTCACACTGGAGCCGCGTCTCTCAGCGCAAGAGATGCAGTCGCTTGGAGCTGGCTTAAGAAAACTTTCCGGCCTGGAACCGACACAGAAGATTACGTACGTTCGCATCTTTCTTGATGGGATCATGGTTCTGCCGGGCGCCCCTGTTCATGCCGAGGCCTTGCATGACAGCGATAACCCCGCGTTGATTGCACAATGCACGAAAAGTGCCGCAGGGAAACTGAGGTTCGAGTTGATGATGAATTTCGGAGGCATCACGGACACGGCTTACCACGCACCCTGGAAGTCGACAGGTCCGGATGATCTGTTCCCCCTACATACGCAAAAGACGCCGGTGACCTTTGACTTTCTCGGTTACACCAGGGTCAAGCCGATCAAACGAAGCTGGGAGATCGTGTTGGAGCCTTACGGCGAGTTACGCTACGATCCGCCTGGCAGCGGCTCACACAACATGGAAGAGGTCTCGTATTACCTTCAATATCTTAAGGCGCTGCCAACGCTGCGCTTGACGCGCGGAACGGCCGCTGCGCAATTCGCCACCACACCATTGCTTGCAGCCATGCACGACGAACCACTCTGCCGGGCAAGTGGCGTCTAACGTAGCAGTAGAATGACTCAAGCTGCAGTGTGCGGGCCACACTCAACTCCTTAACGCTCGAAATCGCGCGCCACGACCGGCAGCCTCGCCGACTCGCTGACCGCTGACTGGCTGCCCTATGAAGCGCACACGCTACACAAAGTTCAACGGGGACTTCGCATCTGGCATCGAGATGGATGACCTGATGCAGGCGTTGAGCGACTTCCTGCTTGACTCTGGCTTTCAGGACCCGTTCTCCCAGTTTCAGGAGTTGAACGGCGACCACACGCTGGAGAACCTGCGCGAGGCGTTGAAGCAGGTGATGGAGTCCGGCGACTTCCTCGACGAGGAGATGCAGCAGCAGTACAACGACATGAGCGACGAGCAGCGCGAGCAGATGCTGGACTCGCTGGTCGAGCGCATGCAGCAGGGCGACTACATTCAGCCACAGGGCGGGGAGCCCAGCATGATGAACCCGGGACAGACGCCTCCCGGCGAGATCGCGCAGCCCGCCCCACCGCAGGGCGAAGCGCGCTTTCACGTCACCGACAAGTCAATGGACTTTCTCAGCTATAAGTCGCTTCGCGATCTGCTGGGCGGCATGGGACGCGCCATGAGCGGGCGTCACGACACGCGTTACGAGGCAAGCGGCATCGAGAGCAGCGGGTCGTCGAAGCAGTACGAGTTCGGTGACGTGATGAACCTGGACGTGAACGCCACGCTTGGCAGTGCCATGCAGCGCGAAGGCACGGACCTGCCGCTGAACGTGGAGTACAGCGACCTGGTCATCCATCAGTCGGAGTACCAGTCCTCGTGCGCGACGGTGGTCATGCTCGACTGCTCGCACTCGATGATCCTCTACGGCGAAGATCGCTTCACACCGGCGAAGCGCGTTGCGATGGCCCTGTCGCACCTGATCCGCACGCAGTTCCCTGGCGACTCGCTGCACCTGGTGTTGTTCCATGACTCGGCGGAGGAACTACCGATTCAGCAGGTCGCCCGCGTGAAGGTTGGGCCGTACTACACCAACACGCGCGAAGGCCTGCGCATGTCACGCCGCATCCTTGCGCGGTCGAACAAGGACATGAAGCAGATCGTCATGATTACGGACGGCAAGCCATCCGCCTTGACGCTGGAGGACGGCCGCATCTATCGCAATGCCTTCGGACTCGATCCCATGGTGATCGCGGAAACACTCGAAGAGGTCAGCCGCTGCAAGCGCGCCAACATCGTGATCAACACCTTCATGCTGGCGCAGGACTTTGCCCTGATGCAGTTCGTCCAGAAGGTCAGCGCAATGTGTAAAGGCAAGGCGTATTTCACCAGCCCGGACCGGCTCGGTAGCTATGTGTTGCAGGATTTTATGAACCGGCGGATGAAGACGATTCATTAGAGATCTATGTGGGTGCCCCATGTCTCGCTTCTGAGACCTGGGGCATTTTCAT
>CAZZVI010000265.1:2595-4651 GCA_964657335.1 uncultured Terriglobus sp. | reverse complement strand
CGAAGCCCGGCAAGCCCGGTGCCACGCCGGACACCATCCCGCCGCCGACCTGCCCGCCGAACGATCCGAACGGCTGCGGGATCTTCGACTAAGTCTCTCCATTCTCGTGATCGATTGCTGGACGACACGGGCTTGAGTATCCTACGAAGAGGAGAACTCGCCCGTGTCGCCGCACACGCTCTTCATCATCCTTAGTTCTGGCGAGATCGGACTCGGCGCGGTGACGCTCGTCCTGCTTATCCGAGCCAAAGAGTTTCGTACCTACTGGCCGATGCTGGCTGTAAGTATGTGGCAAGTGATTCCGTTCTTCACGCTGCTCTATCTGCAGCATCTGGGCAGATCAAGGATCTCGTCGCAGAAAGCGTACTTCATTTACTTTCATACCTTCTGGACTGCGTTCGCTCTCCAAGCAGTCTGTCAGATCTTCCTGACGTACACCATCTTTGATGGAGCTATGCGGCCACTTAAGGGCCTGCACAAGCTGGGCAGAATCGTTTATTTTTGGGCAGCTTGTATCTCCGTCTTTTTCGCTGCAAACATCGTCATATCGCCTGATCTTGGAAGATCGCTTCTGTTGCAAGCCCTCGTCGGACAGTTTCAACGGGCGAGCGGCATCATTACAGTAAGCCTTGTTGTGTTCGTATGCGCAGCCATCCGGCCAATGGGGCTCTCTGCGCGAAGCCGCGTTTTTGGAACGGGTGTGGGATTACTCATCATCGCGCTCACAAACACGCTGCAAGCCAACTTTTTCTTTGAGCATCGTACCCTTTACGGCCCGTACGCGCGGATCGAGATCATCATGAGCTGCGTCTCGCAGATGATCTGGATCTACTACTTTGCAGTGCCGGAGCCGAAGCGGAAGTTCGTGCTTTTACCCACAACCTCGCCCTTCCATCATTGGAACCGCGTTTCCGAGCTGCTGGGGCATGAGCCGGGCTATGTCGCGATCGGCGGCGTACCGCCTGAGTCGTTTGCCATGGCTGAGATCGACATCTTCAAACGTGCTTCGGCAAAGATGAAAGTGCTTGAGGAAACGGAAGCCGACGCAGCGCTTCCCGCAGGCCGAGGCTGATCTCACCGGAAGATGGACCAGAGCGCTTGGTCCTGAACTGAAAGCGGAAGGGCCACCGTGAGGTGGCCCTTGTTCATTCTGCGTGCTGCCGGCTTACCGCTCAGAGCGCTTCCAGTTGATCAGGTCGCCAAGCGTGGTGCTGGACGAGGAGCTGGAGGACGAGGAAGCGCCGGAGGCTGTTGCCTTGTGGTGCTCTACCTCTTCGCGGCTGGCTTCTTCGCCGATGCCGCGCAGGCTCAGGCCGACCTTCTTCTCTTCGGGGCTCATCTTCACGATCTTGAACTCGTGCTCGGAACCAACCTCAAGCGTGGTCTGCTTGCCCTGCTCGTTGACTGCCTCTGAGATATGGCAGAGACCCTCAACACCCTCGGCGATCTCAACGAATGCGCCGAACTGAGCGGTGCGGAGCACCTTCCCCTTGACGACATCGCCCACGCGATGCTGCGCGAAGAACGTATCCCAGACATCGGGCTCAAGCTGCTTGACGCCGAGCGACAGGCGGCGGTTCTCCGGCTCAACGCCGAGGACGATCGCCTTGACCTTCTCGCCCTTTTTCAGGACTTCCGAAGGATGCTTGACGCGCTTGGTCCAGCTCAGGTTCGAGACGTGTACCAGGCCGTCGATGCCGTCTTCGATCTCGATGAAGGCACCGAAGTCGGTCAGGTTGCGTACGCGGCCCTCGACTGTTGCGCCGATGGGGTACTTATTCTCAAGCTGCTCCCAGGGATTGTCCTGGAGCTGCTTCATGCCGAGCGAAATGCGGCGGTCGTTCGGGTTGACCGCGAGGATGATCGTGTCGACCTCGTCGCCGGGCTTCACCATCTTGGACGGGTGCTTCATCCGCTTGGACCAGGTCATCTCCGAGACGTGGACAAGGCCTTCAATGCCCTGCTCCAGCTCGACGAATGCGCCGTAGTCAGTGACGGAGAGCACGCGGCCCTTGACCTGTGCGCCGATGGGATAGCGCTCGATCGCGTCGAGCCA
>CAZZVI010000265.1:0-2495 GCA_964657335.1 uncultured Terriglobus sp. | reverse complement strand
ACGCGAACGTCGAGCTGCGTTCCCAGGTACGTGTCCAAGTTGCGGACCGGCCGAATTTCAACCTGCGAGCCGGGCAGGAATGCCTTGACGCCGATGTCGACCGTCAGGCCACCCTTGACGCGAGACAGAACGGTGCCGGTGACGGGTGTCTTGTCCGCCGCTGCCTTCTCCAGCTGGTCCCACAGGCGATGGCGCTGCGCCTTCTCGTAGCTGACGAGATATCCGCCCTCGTAGTCCTCGCGCTCGATGACCACTTCTACCGCATCGCCCACCGCGAGCTTGGGCTCGCCGGTGTGGTCGAGTACCTGCTCCTTCGGAATGAGACCTTCGCTCTTCAGGCTGATGTCGACGACCACGTACTTGTCCGTGATCTTGACGACGGTGCCGGTGACGACCTTGTCCTCTTCCATGGCGGCAGAGGCGGCAGCCTTGTCTTCGGCCTGTTCGCGGTCGAAGCTGGCAAGTGCTGCGGCAAAGTCGGCTGCGTCGTAGTCGACGTCGTCGGCAGAAGCTGTGATGGAGGCGGTCTCGGTCTCAGGCGCGGGCGTGACCAGATGGTTTGCGCCCACAGAGGGGTCGCTTACCGCGTCGGTGACAGGGCCGTTAGCCTGGTGCAAGGAATCGGGGTGGGCGGTTGCGGTCGTATCGACCGTGGCTTCGGTAGGCATGGTTTCCAGTTCGGTGCTCAGGGGTTTGCTCTCAAGTAAGAAATTTGCGTGTGACGCTCCGCTCTTATCGTCCTGTCGTCCGGTCTACATCCGGCAGAGCGAACGTGTTCCGACGTAAAGGCACGCGGCGTGATGATGCCGCATAGGAACGCGCTGCGAAATGTCAGAGGTAGCTCGCGCGATCCAGGTGCGCCAGAGCGTGATATCAGTATAGGACTGCACTAGAGGTGCGTCAATGAAGAGAAGCAGGATGCGCAGGACGCCAGTTGCGGCCAAACCCGCTCGGACTGTTACAAGCGGATCAATCGCAAGGCACCTCGGTCCCGCATCCCATGCGCATGCCGTCTCCTACCACCGTAATTGCGATTGACTGGTCCGGCCGCGTGGACGCCGCCGGTCAGCGGCGGCACATCTACGCGGCGTGGTGGCACGAGGGCAAGGTGCGGGTGGAGAACGGCCGCACCCGCGACGAAGTGGGAGACTGGCTGGTTGCGCTTGCAGAGAAAGATCCGGCGCTGGTGGTCGGCTTTGACTTCTGCTTCAGCTTTCCCGCGTGGTTCCTGCGCGAAGTCGGCGCGGACAGCGCGCCGGACTTTTGGGACACTGTTGCCCGGCGAGGTGAGCAGTGGCTGAGCCGCACCAGCGAAGACCGGCGTTTCTGGGGCAAGCCGCACAAGCGTCCGGCCGAGTTCAGCGGCGAACAGTTGCACCGCATGCTGCGCGCCACCGACATCGACTGCAAGCTGGCGGCGCACATTCCCGAGGAAGAGCGAGCGTTGCGGGTCAAAGGCATCACGCCCAAGTCAGTCTTCCAGATCGGCGGCTCCGGTTCGGTAGGAACGGCATCCCTGCGCGGCATGCCGCTGCTCTCGCGCCTGCGAAAAGCCGGCTTTGGTGTGTGGCCATTTGACGCTCCGCAACCGGGCAAGCCCATGGTGGTGGAGATGTATTCGCGGCTGAACACCGGCCCGGTACACAAGTCGAACCCGGCTGCTCGTGCGGCTTACCTGCTGCGCAAACAGCGCGAAGACCCGGCCTATGCGGCGCTGGGCCGTGCGGCTCTGGCCAAGGCGCGGTCGGGCGAGGATGCCTTCGATGCCTTGGTGTCGTGCATGATGATGACCGATCATCGTGACGGCTTCTACACGCTGCCACAGCCGCGCGATCCGAACTACCTGTTGGAGGGATGGACGTGGGCTGCCGATGCGTCCCAGGCGTGTCGATAGCGTGGCTGGCAGACGGTCGATGTACATTGGCAGCAGCCATGAACAGACTGCTTTCGGCCCTTTTATGCCTGTGTGCCACGCCCGCCTTTGCGCAACGCTTCGAGGTCACGCTACCCCCGCAGGCGCTGCATGGTCACCTGGTACTGGTCTTCAGCAAGAGCGACAAGACTGAGCCGCGCATGCAGATGGACGAGCAGTACCGTTCCGCGCAGGGCTTTGGCGTGGACGTGGGACTCGACGGCGCCGCATCGCAGAGCACGGTCGTCGTCGATGCGAAGACCTTCGGCTATCCCCGCCGTTCGCTGGCCGATCTGGATGCAGGAGCCTACTTCGTACAAGGCGTCTTCAACGTCTATGAGCAGTTTCACCTGGGCAGCGGCAAGACCGTGTGGCTGCCGCCCGACAAGGGCGAAGGGCAGAAGTGGAACCGCAAGCCCGGCAACCTGTTCAACAAGCCGTTGAAGGTTCACTTCGATCCGAAAGCGGCAACGACCATAAAGGTCGCGCTCGACCAGACGGTGCCGGAGATCAAGGGCACATCGGCCGATCCTGAGGTGATTGCCGCAAAGGAGCCGGAAGCGAAGTGGCTGAAGTACATGCG
>CAZZVI010000264.1:0-4693 GCA_964657335.1 uncultured Terriglobus sp. | reverse complement strand
TTGACGAGGATGTTGACCTCTTCGGCCTGCGACAGGTGCCGCACGATCTCCGAGTAGACCCACGGGATGGGCTGGAACTTGCCCGGCCAGTCTTCGGCATTGTGCGGCCATGCAATCCACGTGGAAGTGTGTGTCTCCCATTCGGCGGGCATGCGGTAATCCAGGTGGTCTTTCTTCGTCATGTTCATTTCGCCGTGTAAAACGTGTAGGTCGCTGCATACGGAACGCGCAGCACTTCATCAACGTTGGTGGCATCGCAGCTGATAGACGCAGGCACCGCGCCACCCTGTGTGTCCGAGCGTCGCACGTAGGCAATGTCGCTCAAAGCGCCCTGCCTGCCGGTGCTCTGAACTGAGAGCAGCAGCCACGGGATGGTACCTGTCGATGGCTGCTGATGCAGCACTTCACCCAGCAGAATGCTGCCATCCGACCACGCCCAGATCGGTCCCTTGGAATGCGTACCGACACGCTCTTTCGTCTTCGGATCGAGGAGGTCGGCCTGCGGTTCCTGCAACTCCCACTTGCCGCTTGCGGTGCATGCATAGATCTGCACGCCGACACCGTTGACGGTGTACCGCAGCTGCGCTCCCGCGGGCGGCTGCGTTGCGTCCTGCGCATGAGCCGAAAGGGCGGCAACCATCAGAACGACCGATGCTTTCACCATTGGACCTCCTGCCTCGTTCATCCGACCAGGAAGCGCTTTGTCACGCCGTCGTACGCATCGACACGCCGGTCGCGCAGGAAAGGCCAGTGCTGCCGCGTAATCTCCACCTGTGTCGGATCGATGTCGGCATAGAGAATTTCTTCCTTGTCATGCGAGGCCTTCGCGACGATGCGGCCGAACGGATCGGCGATGAACGATCCGCCCCAGAACTCAAGTCCCGCGCCCTCCGGGCCGGGCATGTTCACGCCGTTGTGGATCACATCGCCATGCTCGAAGCCAACGCGATTCACCGCGCAGACCCACACGCCGTTGCTGATGGCGTGGGCGCGCTGCGTGGTCTGCCATGCATCGTACTGCGCTTCACCGAACTCTTCCTTCTCGCCCGGGTGCCAGCCGATGGCGGTAGGAAAGAAGAGTGTCTCCGCACCCTTCAGCGCCGTGATGCGTGCGCCCTCGGGATACCACTGGTCCCAGCAGACCAGCGTGCCGATGTTGCCCGCAGTCGATGCGAATGCCTTGAAGCCGAGGTCGCCTGGGGTGAAGTAGAACTTCTCGTAATAAAGCGGATCATCCGGGATGTGCATCTTGCGATACACATCCCCAATGCTGCCGTCGCGCTCAATCGTGACCGCGGTGTTGTGATAAAGCCCCGGCGCGCGGCGCTCAAACAGGGAAGCGATGATGACCACGTTGTGCTCGCGCGCAACGGCAGCGAGCCGCTCGGTGCTTGGGCCGGGGATCGACTCTGCTGTCGCGAACAACGCGTGGTCTTCGCGCTGGCAGAAGTACTGCGCGCGGAATAGCTCCGGCAGGCACACAAGCTCTGCGCCGCCATTCGCGGCGTCTGCGATGCGCTCGGCGGCTTTGTCCAGGTTCTTCTGCGTGTCGGGTTCGCAGCTCATCTGGATGAGCGCGATCTTGGTCTTCTTCATCTCGAACTCCTAGCCGCGAGCGATCAGGCCATGATCTCGCGAATATCGTGCGCCAGTTGATCAACACGTGCAGTGTCGGTATCCCACGCAAACATGAAACGCGCACCGCCTCCGATGAACGTGTAAAAGCGCCATCCGCGATCGCGCAGCTTCTGCAGGCGATCTTCGCTCGTCAGCAGAAAGACTGCATTCGCCTCAACCGCAAACATGATCTCGCCATGCGGCAGACCTTGAATGGACTTGCAAAGGTGCTGAGCGCAGGCGTTCGCGTGCTCGGCATTGCGCTTCCACGCGCCGCTCTCGAGCATGCCGACCCACGGCGAGGACAGAAAGCGCATCTTCGACGCAAGCTGGCCAGCCTGCTTGCACCGATAGTCAAAATCAAGCGCCAGCGCATGATCGAAGAAGACGATGGCTTCGCCAATCGCCATGCCGTTCTTGGTGCCGCCAAAGCAGAGCACCTCCACGCCGGCCTTCCATGTCATTTCCGCCGGCGAGCAGCCCGCGCTGACCACCGCATTGCTGAAGCGCGCGCCATCCATGTGCAGATGCAGCTTCAACTCGCGGCAGGTGGTGCTCAGCGCTTGTACTTCATCCACCGAGTAGACGCGGCCCGTCTCCGTGGACTGCGTGATCGTGACAGCCTTCGGCTTGGGAAAGTGAATGTCCGCCCGCGACGTTGCCAGCGCGCGAATTGCCTCCGGCGTCATCTTGCCGTCGGCAGTCGGAGCCGTCAGCAGCTTCGAACCATTCGAGAAAAACTCGGGCGCACCGCACTCGTCCGTCTCAACGTGCGCGCTCTGCGTGCAGATCACGGAGTGGTAGCTCTGGCACAGCGACGCCAGCGCGAGCGAATTTGCGGCGGTGCCGTTGAACGCGAAGAAGACCTCGCAGTCCTTTTCGAACAGGTCGCGAAACAGGTCCGCCGCCCGCTGCGTCCATGGGTCGTCGCCGTATGCCGTGGCATGGCCGTGGTTGGCCTCGGCCATGGCAGCCCATGCCTCAGGACAAACGCCGGAGTAGTTATCGCTGGCGAACTGCTGCGTGTTGTCGTGGGAGATGTGACTCATACTTGCCTAATTGGATGATCTGCGATCTGCCGTGGGAGCAAAGCAAGAGCGCTGGCACGTTCGCCAGCGCCCATGCGGAACCTGCGCTGCGCTCTACTTCTCTTCGTCGTCAAAGATCAGAATGGCTGCGGCAATCGTGGTCGTCCACAGACCCTTCTTGTCGCCGACAGCGCTCTGCGTCACGTTCGCCGTGCGCACGATCTTGTTTGAGATGCGGTAGATTTCCTTCTTCTCGTCCCAGCTCTTTTCCGGGTCGAAGTCGACGTCGAGCGTGGTTGCCAGCATCTCTGCCGCGAGCTCTTCGGCGTAGTCGCCGGCCTGCTCTTCGGTCTCGCCGAAGCTGTGGTGCTCGCTCAGATAGCCGTAGGTGTTGCGGTCTGTCGGGATGGCGACGCCGATCGACGAAACCACCAGCCGGTGCGCCTCGCGCGTGCTGTTCTCAGCAACGACAGCGAAGACGACTTCGCCCGGGTTGAGGTACTTCAGACCCTCTTTCCGCGTGATCATCTTGCACTTCGGCGGGAAGATCGAGGAGACACGAACCAGGTTCTGTGCCGCGATGCCGGCGTCGCGCAGCGCCATCTCGAACGATGTAAGACGTTCCTTGTGCCGACCAACGCCCTTGGTGAAAAACAGGCGCTTGGGAACCATATTCATGCCCAACTTGGAAATCCTCCGGTGATGAGAACGCGCCGAACGGCAAGCCGTCACAGGCACGATACGAACTGAGAAATGCCGGGGGAACTGCTGCGTCGGAGAGCGCTTTCGCGCGACGCCAGCACATCTTGGCACCCGATAGAAAGTATCACATCCTCGCCCACTGTCGCGGCTGCACGGAGATGAAAAGACGGTGACCGGCCGGCCCGCTTGGCGGCAAATCTTTTCTGTTATTTTTAGGATGAGAAACGAGATTCACCGTTCCGTCACCATTCGCCTCTACTTGCTTCAACATTCTTCAGGTGTCTTGCTCGCCCGGACTCGCTGCCGCGCGCCGTGTTCTTACCGATAAGGAGTCGTCTCATGTCAGGCAATTACCGCGATTTTCTCGAACTTCCGTATGACGAGCTGCAGGATCTGAACCTTGCCGCCAAAGATCAGCGCAAGAAGCGCGTCAAGATCGACACGATCCAGGAAGAGCGGTTGAAGTACCTTACCGACACCAAGGGCATCAAGGCCGTGACGGTCGTCTTCAGCGATCTCGAAGGCCGCCTGCACATGCTGGACTACGACAAGAAGTTTCTGGTCGGCTCCTACGACAACCTGACCTTCGACGGCTCGTCGATCCGCGGCTTTACCGCGCAGAAAGAGAGCGATCTGCGCCTGGGCCTGGACTGGAACGCCTTCTACTGGACGCCGGCCGATGTCTTCGGCTCGGGCAAGGTGCTGGTCTTCGGCGAGGTCATTGACAAGAACGGCCAGCCCTACGGCGCCGATCTGCGCGGCATCCTGAAGCAGTACGCGAACAAGCTTTATGACGAAAAGGGCTATACGCTGAACGCCGCCAACGAGGTCGAAGGCTTCCTGTTTGAAGGCGTCGACGCGGAACGCACGTTCCACAAGACCGGCTCGTTTGAATACGTGAACGCGGGCGGCTACTACCACTCGCTGCCGGGCGATCCGCTGCGCGAGTTCATCGATACCGCCGCCGAAGTGCAGCGCGCGATGGGCTTCGAAAACGAGAAGGACCACCCCGAAGTCGCGCCGTCGCAGTTCGAGATCAACTACACCTATGGCGATGTCGTTGCAGCCGCCGACCAGATCCAGCTGTACAAGCTGATCTGTCGCCAGGTGGCCACGCAGATGGGCATGACCGCCTCCTTCCTGCCCAAGCCCGTCACTGGCGTGAACGGCAGCGGCATGCACACCAACGTGTCGATCACGAAGGACAAGAAAAACATCTTCTTCGACGGGAAGGGTGAAGAGGGCATGTCAGAGCTGGCATGGAGCTTCATCGACAAGATCCTCACGCACGGCAACGACATCTGCCTGCTGCTGAACGCCAGCGTCAACGCCTACCGCCGGCTCGA
>CAZZVI010000263.1:0-4702 GCA_964657335.1 uncultured Terriglobus sp. | reverse complement strand
CAGGACGGCCTCATCGGGCAGGTGCACGAGGTTCATGTGTGGACGAACCGCCCGGTGTGGCCGCAGGCGATGGATCGGCCTGTTGGAGAAGACCCGGTTCCCGCCACCCTGGATTGGGAAATCTGGCTTGGGCCTGCCCCGGTGCGGCCGTACAAGGGTCCGCGCAAGCCTGAGGATAAGCAGGGCATTTATACGCCGTTCAACTGGCGTGGATGGCAGGATTTCGGCACCGGCGCGCTGGGCGACATGGCCTGCCACACCGTCAACATGCCGTTTCGCGCGCTCGATCTCGATTACCCGACAGAGATCGAGGCGACGCCCCTCGGGCCCATGAACAAGGAATCCTATCCGGTCGGCTCGAAGATCCGCTTTGCCTTTCCCAAGCGGACCGCAAACGTTCCCCTCGAGCATCCGCATCTTTTCCACCACTCCCGCAAGGTTGAGCACGATGCGGTGACTCTGTGGTGGTACGACGGCGGCCAGCCGGACGAGACGCTTCGTGGAGGCCATGACCTGAGCAACAAGCCGCCGGTCGAAGTCACCGCCGACATTCTGGCGATGCAAGGCAAACTGCCCGACAGCGGATGCCTGCTGATCGGTGACGGAGGCCAGGTGTTTTCGCCGGACGACTACGGGACCAACTTCTTCATCAAGCTGAAGGGCGAAGAGAAGTTCGTCAACTACCTGAAGCACCCGGCCATGGCGCACTATCCCGAGCGGATCCCTCGCAACCACCATCCCGGCAACACCATCGTCGCCCATGCCGGGGAATGGATCGCTGCGATCAAGGAGAACAAGCCGGAGATGTGCTACTCGCGGTTTGATATTACCGCGCGCCTGGCGGAGATCATGCTGCTGGGCTGCGTGTCCCTGCGCGCCGGCCAGAAGATCGAGTGGGACGGACCGAAGATGGTTGCGAAGAATTGTCCCCAAGCAGCGCAGTTCATACGGCGGCAGGACCGCTCCGGGTGGGCTCTTTCCTAAGGTCAGGTAAGCAAAAATCCGGGTGCCCCGTACATCGCGTTCCTGCGATGTGCGGGATTCCGTGAAATCCCACTCATGCGCACAGGACGCGCATGAATGGGGCACCCAGTTCCCCGCTACCTTGCGAACGGAGGCAGCGACTGCTTTACTGATTGAAGCGAGGAACTGATGTCGTTCATAAAATCTGTATCGCGCGTCACCTTCGAGCAGGACCGGCTGGAAGAGGCAACATACTGGGCCTCGAAAAGCATTGCAGAACGCGTAAAGGCTGGATGGGATCTTGCGGAAGACAATCTCTTCCAGCGAAAGCAGGAGCATGAGCCGGAGAGGCGAACAACTATTACTTTTCGCAGCGTTGAACGCGGAAGACGTTGAGTATGCGGTGGTCGGCGGCATTGCAGTAAATGCGCACGGCTACATCAGAAACACCAGTGATCTGGATATCTATATCCGGCCTACCGTCGACAATGCCCGAGCCACATTTCGAGCGCTTGCCGCAGTGGGCGCACCATTAGATGGAATGGATTCAACCGACTTACTGGTTGACTACGCCCATTACAAGTTCAACACCGAGCATGGACGCATTGAGCTGCTTACTGGCATCGGGGGAATGTCCTTCGACCAGGTTTGGAACGGACGTGTAGACGAGGAAATCGAAGGTGTTCTTGTCCACTTCATCTCAAAACAGGACCTGATCGAAAATAAGCTGCAGGTGGGCCGGCTGCGAGATCTTGCAGACGTCGAAGAGCTTGCGCTTTTGCCGGACCGGCCTCGATTGCAGCTTATAGACGAACCGCCGGGCACTGATTCTTGAACTGATCCCTTCATCCCGCGTTACCATAGCTCCATGAGCTGCTCCCGCAACTGGTTGAAGCGCTTTCGCCGCGGCAGGCATGATCGCGGCCGCGTCGCCGCCTGACCCTTCTTCTTGTTACTCTTCCAGCGACCGCCGCATCGGCCTTGTGTCTGCGGCCAGCCCACGCGCCTTCGGGTGCGTCCTGAGGAATCGGAACCATGAGCACGACGACCGCACCCAACACCTTTGACGCCCGCGCGACGCTCAACTCCGGCGGCAAGACCTACACGTACTTTCGGCTCGACTCGCTGGCCGCCAAAGGCATCGAGCTGACGCGCCTGCCCTTTTCGCTGCGCGTGCTGCTTGAGAACCTGCTGCGCCGCGAAGACGGTGTGACCGTCACCGCCGACGACATCGAGTTCCTGGCCAAGTGGCAGCCGCTGGCCGAGCCCAGCCGCGAGATCGCCTACATGCCCGCGCGCGTCCTCATGCAGGACTTTACTGGCGTCCCGGCCATCGTCGACCTGGCCGCCATGCGCGATGCCATGAAGGTGCTGGGCGGTGACCCGCAGAAGATCAATCCGCTGCAGCCCGCGGAACTCGTCATCGACCACAGCGTTCAGGTGGATGAGTACGGTCTGAAAAACGCCTACGACATCAACAGCCTGCTGGAGTTTCAGCGCAACCGCGAGCGCTACGCCTTCCTGAAGTGGGGCCAGACGGCCTTTCACAACTTCAGCGCGGTGCCGCCGGGCATGGGTATCTGCCACCAGGTCAACCTGGAGTACCTGGCGCGCGTCGTCTTCACCACGAAGGATGACGTTGCCTACCCTGACACGCTGGTCGGCACCGATTCGCACACCACGATGATCAACGGACTGGGAGTGCTCGGATGGGGCGTCGGCGGCATCGAGGCCGAGGCCGCCATGCTCGGCCAGCCCGTGTCGATGCTGGTGCCGCAGGTTGTGGGCTTCCGCCTGACGGGCAAGCTGAAGCAGGGCACGACCGCGACCGACCTTGTGCTGACCGTGACCGAGATGCTGCGCAAGCACGGTGTTGTGGGCAAATTTGTGGAGTTCTTCGGATCGGGCATCTCCGAGTTGCCGCTGGCCGATCGCGCGACCATCGCAAACATGGCTCCCGAGTACGGCGCGACCTGCGGCTTCTTCCCGGTGGATGCGGAGACGCTCGCCTACATGCGGCTGACCGGCCGCAACGACGCGCAGGTACAGCTGGTGGAGGACTACTACAGGGCGCAAGGCATGTTCCACACAGCTGATGCCGCAGAGGCGGAGTACAGCAGTACGCTCTCGCTCGACCTGACGACGGTCGAGCCGAGTGTTGCCGGTCCCAAGCGCCCGCAGGACCGCGTTGCGCTGTCGCAGACGAAGGAGAGCTTTGCGAAGCAGTTGCCGTCGCTGTATGGACCGAACGCCAACGTCAAGGGCGACCGGCAGATCATGCGCTGGCAGGGTGAGGGCGGTCACTCGTCCGCGGACGGCTCGCTGGAGTCGAGCGTCGCCATGCCCGAACCCGGCAAAGGCGGCCACATGGTCACCGGCGACGAGCCGATCCCGAGTGTGATGGAGCGGCTTGGCGTCGACGTCGATCCGTACCTGCACCACGGCAGCATCGTCATCGCGGCCATCACCTCCTGCACCAACACCAGCAATCCGTACGTGATGCTGGCGGCCGGCCTGCTGGCGAAGAAGGCCGTCCAAAAGGGACTGCGGACGCCGCCGTGGGTGAAGACATCGCTTGCGCCCGGATCGCGCGTGGTGACCGACTACTACGACAAGGCCGGCTTGTCGCAGTATCTCGACGCGCTGCGCTTCAACACCGTCGGGTATGGCTGCACGACGTGTATCGGTAACAGCGGCGCTCTGCCGACCGACGTTACGAAGGCGATCGATGACCACGGCCTGGTTGCGGTTTCCGTGCTCAGCGGCAATCGCAACTTCGAGGGCCGCATCAACTCTGATGTGCGCGCGAACTACCTGATGAGCCCGCCGCTCGTGGTCGCCTATGCGCTTGCAGGCTCCATCGATTTCGACTTTGACAACGAGCCCATCGGCAAGTCGAAGGACGGCACCGACGTGTACCTGAAGGACATCTGGCCGTCGCAGGAAGAGGTCAACAAGACCGTTGCCGAGTCCATCGATGCCGAGATGTTCCGCAAGCAATACAGCACGGTCACGGACGGCGACAACAACTGGCAGCACCTGAAGTTTCCGCTGGGCGATACCTACGGTTGGGAGCCGGATTCCACCTACATCCGCAAGGCGCCGTACTTCGACGGCATGCCTGCGACGCCCGCACCGGTCGAGGACATCATCGACGCGCGCGTGCTCGCGGTGCTTGGCGATTCCGTTACGACCGACCACATCTCCCCTGCGGGATCCATCAAGCTGAACGGTCCCGCCGGCCGGTACCTCTCCGAGAAGGGCGTAAAGCCAGGCGACTTCAACAGCTACGGATCGCGCCGCGGCAACCATGAGGTGATGGTGCGCGGCACCTTCGCCAACGTACGTCTGCGCAACAAACTCGCTCCCGGCACCGAGGGCGGCGTGACGCGCCTACTGCCGGAGGGCGTCGGCATGAGCATCTACGACGCCTCAGTCGAGTATGCAGAGCGCGGCACGCCGCTGGCAATCCTCGCCGGCAAGGAATATGGCTCCGGCTCCTCGCGCGACTGGGCTGCAAAGGGTCCGCGCCTGCTCGGCATTCGCTTTGTTCTGGCGGAGAGCTACGAGCGCATTCACCGCTCCAACCTGGTCGGCATGGGCATTCTGCCGCTGCAGTTCCAGCACGGCGAAAATGCCGAATCGCTGCAACTGACCGGCGAGGAGACCTACAGCGTGCCCGGCCTGAAGGCGATGCTCGAGAGCAAGTTCGCCGATGGCAAGCAGATCACCGTGGAGG
>CAZZVI010000262.1:0-4709 GCA_964657335.1 uncultured Terriglobus sp. | reverse complement strand
CGATCCCACCTTCATTCCGCGCCTGATCCCGCTGCTCACATCGCAGCCACTCATTGCGACGGAACAGGAAAACTTCGTGCAGGAACAGCTGCAGCCGCGGCTCGAAAAGCATCAGCGCGACATTACGCTGTTGCGCTCGCGCGCGGCGGCCGACCGCGGTGTGATCACCTTCGACATCACCGACCAGCCCACCGAGGGCTACAGCAAGTTCATCCCGTACTACCTGCTGCCGGAGGGCGTGTATGTCGTCGGCCTGTCGAAGTCGAGCTTCCGCACCAAGATCTCCGTCGGCACCAGCCCGTGGACGACGGTTCCGGCAGAGCATCTTGCGAACATCGCAGCGATCTGCGAACGCTATGGCGGCGGCGGGCATGCGCGCGTTGGCGCCATCAGCGTCCCGGTGGACAGGCATGACGAGGCAAAGCGCATTGCGGACGAGGTCACGGCAGAGTTGAAGGCGCTGGGCCAGCGCAACGTTTTGCCGACGGACTGAAGCTGCGTCAGGCTCAGCGGAGCCGCTGTTCCGCATCACCCAGAAAGATGCGCACGACCTGATCGTTGCCATCGACCCACGCTTCCGCGCTCAGCGGCGGACGCGCCGAGCCGCGCATGCCGACCGTGTCGTACCGGAAGCGCAAGTCGCTGAACTGCACCACGCGCATAGCGCTTTCCGCGGGCGAAAGGTCCATCTCGGGGTGCAGTTCAGCCGCGGTTCCGGCATCGATGACCAGGGGAAACTTCGACCAGTCAAGATAGATCTGGCCCAGCCAGCTTCGCTTTGCTGCGAGCGTAGCCAGGGACACGGACGGCTTGGCGTAGATGGTCTGCGTGCCGGTGTCGAAGACGCCAGTACGCGAGTTCACATCGGCGCCGGTGAAGCTGGTGGGCGTCTCCACAACCGCGTGCCAGCGGTAGGGATCGATGGGGTATGGGTCGATGGAGGTACGCATCGGCGCTCCGCCGCGAAACTCCTGCTGCGCAATGACCGGCCTTGTGTCGGACCGCTGTGCACTGCGATAGACCCACAGCGCGGCGCACAGCAGCAGCGCTGTGATCGCCAGGCCGCGACCGCTGTGGGGAGAACGCCGTGCGCCGATTTCCCCCTGCACAAGGCGAAAGACGAAGGGCAGAAGAAGCGCCAACGAAAGAAAAAGCAGCAAGAGCGGTTCCACAATGAAGACGATCTCGCCCGCATACCAGCGAGGATTCCAGGGCGCGAACGGCCGCACGCCATAGTTGTTGGTCCAGTCCAGCAGAACGTGGCTGCACAGCGCGAGCAGCGCCATCAGTCCCAGGGGGAACCATCGTTCGGGCGCGAGTTCGTGGCTGCGACAGAGCTTTCTGTCCTTGCGATGGAAGCGCTGCACCAGCCAGAAGATCAGTACGACGAAGGCGGCCTGCAGTGGCAGCGACCAGAATGCGTGCGTCCAGCCGCGGTGATGCTGAAAGTAGACCAGCGGACCGCCCAACCGATAGACGTAGTCAGCGTCCGGCAGCTCCGCCGCGATCACACAGGCAGCGGTGGCGTAACGTGCGCGGGCAGGGAACCCGGCGGCGCGCGCAATGCAAGCGCCGGTCAGCATATGGGTTACGGGCTCCACGCTGTGAAGCATACACGGCGCGCCATCTTCGCCGGACTGGCGGCCCGATTCATGACCCAATTAGCATTGATCCGCGACAACGTGACAAATGGGCAGCCTGCTAGCATGAAGGCTCCCATGAAGGAGAGATGTTTGGGGGGTTCGAGGCTTACCGTGCTGTTGTTCGTGCTGTTTACAACGGTCGCTGTGCGAGCGCAGGCCGTTCCCAGCGCCGGTGAGGTGTACGGCGGCGATCACGAATTCGGCGGCGTGGTGGGCTACTCGCCGGTCAGCGGGCCCATCTGGGGGTACGACGAAAACACGCGCTATCTGCCTGTCATTCTGAAGTACTCGTATCTAATGCGCAGCAGCCCGAGATGGAACCTGCGCTACTCGCCGGAAGTGACCGCGCTGGCCGTGCTCAGCGAGCCCGCGCCAAGCCTGACGAATCCCGCAGCACCTACGAAAAGCTATGGCAGCGGCGTCAGTCCGGTAGGGTTTGAGATTGGCTTTCGCAGCGGCAGGCGTGTGCAGCCATTCGCCAGCACAGCCGGCGGATTCATCTATTACAACCAGCGCGTGCTGTCACCGCAGGGTTCGCAGTTCATGTACACCATCGACTTCGGCACGGGCGTGCGGCTGTACAGCTCGCCGCACAACGCGCTGATGCTCGGCTACCGCTACCAGCATTTTTCCAACGCAAACATCAGCGTCCATAATCCTGGGACGGATGCGGACACGTTTTACATCGGCTTCTCCCACTTTCATACCCACGGATAGAAGATGAAGATTTCGGCTGCCTGTCGCGTCGCGAGCACGTTAGCGGCAACCCTGTTTGTCTTCACGCCCGCGGTGCGGGCGCAGTCCGCGGCGCCGGTGTTCGTGAGCCGTGTCCATCTGCCGCTGGACCCTGCGCCTAGCGATGGAGCAATCCTGAAGGAGGCGTCGGCTTCCGAGCTGGTTGATGCGCCGGAGCCTTCCGCGGAACTGATTGGGTCGCACGAGGCGGCATCCGGTGCGGACAGCGGCGCGAAAGATGCGGAAAAGAAAATGAGCGAGATCGACCGCAACACTGCCTGCGAAGATGGTGAACTGCGTGGGAAACCCTGCCGCGTCAGTTGGAGCCGGCTGCTCGGCGAATCGTTCCTCTTTCTGGCCGCGCAGCACGGCGGCAATATCTGGATGGACGACGACACGCGCAACGCGCTGACGCACGGCAGCTTCTGGGGCGACTATGTCACGTGCGTCGAGAACTACCGCTGGTCGCGATGGAAGGACGATGACCCGTTTGGCGTGGACTACATCGGTCATCCCATGATGGGCGCCGTGACCAACGCCATGTACGAGCAGAACGATCCCAAACAGCGCGCACTCACCTTTGAAAACACGCATCGCTACTGGTTCGGTCACCTGCGGGCCACGGCGTACTCCGCCGCGTACAGCGCGCAGTGGAAGATCGGTCCGGCGAGCGAAGCCTCCATCGGCAACACCGGCATTAATTACTACGTGCGTCAACGCGACGGCGTGTACACCAACGAGACCGGCATGCAGGACTTCTTCATCACGCCCATTGGAGGTCTGGCGTGGAACGTTGGCGAAGACGTCATCGACCGCTTCTTTCTGCGCCGGATCCAGAACAAGCCGCGCATCGTGAAGTTTCTGGCGTCGTTTACCACGCCTGGCAAGAGCGCTGCGAACATCTCGCGTTTTCGCGCACCGTACTATCGCGACATGGATCGCGCCTCGCTGCTGGCGCACTAAACTTTCAGCATGAAGCCGCACGACACACCAGCCGCGCAGATCGACCAGCTTCGTGCGGAGCTTATTCACCACGAGCACCTGTACTACGTGCAGGACGCGCCAGAGATTTCCGACGCGCAGTATGACCGGCTGATGAACCGGCTGAAGGCGCTTGAGGCCCAACATCCTGAGCTCGTGACGGCGGATTCACCCACGCAGCGCGTTGGCGGCAAGCCGAAGGAGGGCTTTGCCAAGGTGGCGCACTCGCGACCCATGTTGTCGCTCGACAACGCATACAACGAGGCCGAACTGCGCGCCTGGGCCGACCGCGTGAGCGGAGCGCTGCACCCCAACGATGTTCTGGAGTTTGTCTGCGAGTACAAGCTGGACGGCCTTTCGCTTGCCATGCACTACAAGCCTGCGCCACACGGCGGCGTGCACTTGCAGAGCGGCCTTACGCGCGGCGACGGCAGCGTCGGCGAGGACGTCACAAGTAACGTGCGCACCATCCGCTCGGTGCCGCTGGGCATCACTGGGGAAAGGCTCAAGGGGGCGGGGCTGCCGCAGGAGTTTGAGGTGCGCGGGGAAGTTGTCATGCCGCAAGCTGCCTTCGAGAAGATGAATTTAGAGCGCGAGCGGGCGGGGCAGTCGCCGGCAGCCAACCCGCGCAATGCGGCTGCGGGCACCATTCGCACCGTCGAGCCCAGCATCGTCGCGCAACGCCGTCTCGACTACTACGCCTACTTCCTCTTGCGTGATGGCGAGTTTCTGCTGCCCACGCAGTCCGGCACTCTGGATGCGCTGGCAGCCGCGGGGTTCAAGACCAATCCGCACGCACGGACGGTAGCGACCATTGATGAAGTCCTGGCGTTTATCGCCGAGGCCGAAGCAAAACGCGATGCGCTTGGCTATGAGATCGACGGCATCGTCATCAAGGTGAATTCGGTGTCGCAGCAGCGGCGGCTGGGCTTTACCGGTAAGGCGCCGCGATGGGCGATCGCCTACAAGTTTGCCGCGCGCGGAGCAGTCACGCAGTTGCTCGATGTACTGTTCCAGGTAGGTCGCACCGGCAAGCTGACTCCGGTAGCGTCGCTGGCCCCGGTCGGGATCGGCGGCATCACGGTCGCGCGCGCCACGCTGCATAATCCGGATGAGATTGCTCGGCTCGGTGTACGCATCGGCGACTTCGTTGCGGTGGAGCGTGGCGGCGACGTGATCCCGAAGATCACCGAAGTCGTCCACGACGAGCAGCACCCACGCGGCACAAAAGAGATCGTCTTCCCCGCGCTCTGCCCGAAGTGCAAAGAACCGGTAGTGCGCGAGGAAGGCGAGATCGACTTCCGCTGCGTCAACGCAAGCTGCCCGGCGCGCCTGAGTGAGGAACTGCTG
>CAZZVI010000261.1:0-4712 GCA_964657335.1 uncultured Terriglobus sp. | reverse complement strand
GTCTGGGCTTCCTGCGTCTTCAGCTCGCTCTCATTCATCTCGTGGATCTTGCTCAATTCCATTGTTCTTCTCTCAGGTGGCGGCGCTCTACAGCAGCCGCGCAAACGTTACGCTGCCGCGGCAGCCTTCGGATCAACAGCATGCGTGCCCGGGCGCTGGACGAAGACCGTGCGCAGCGGCAGCTTGTTGCTGGCCAGGCGCATGGCTTCTTTCGCGATCTCGGGCGTGACGCCTTCCATCTCAAACAGCAGCTTGCCGGGCCGAACCACGGCAACCCAGTGGTCGAGCGCGCCCTTGCCAGAGCCCATTCGAACTTCGGCGGGCTTCTTGGTGATCGGCTTGTCCGGGAAGATCCGCAGCCACACCTTGCCGCCACGCTTGATGTAACGCGTCATGGCAATACGGCTGGCTTCGATCTGGCGGTCCGTGATGTAACCGCACTCCACAACCTTCAGGCCGAAGTCGCCAAATGCAAGCTCTGAGCCGCGCCATGCCTTGCCGCGCATCTTGCCCTTTTGCTGCTTGCGATACTTCACCTTCTTGGGCATCAACATGATTGCTATCTCCGGCTGCGGCCTTGGCTGATGTTAGTCAGCCAGTCTCCGCGCGCTTTCTCTTCTTGATGTTGCAGGCCCGGCTTTCACCGGACCAGATGTTATTCAAACTTACTTAAAAAGCACCCGTGCTTGTAACTACGTCACGACGCTTCTTCTGCTCGTAGATATCGCCACGGTATACCCAGGTTTTGACGCCGATGATGCCGTATGTCGTGTGTGCCTCGGCAAAGCCATAGTCGATGTCAGCGCGCAGCGTGTGCAGCGGCAGACGACCCTGCAGATACCACTCGGAACGAGCGATTTCGTTCCCGTTCAAGCGGCCCGACACGCGGACCTTAATGCCCTTGCAGCCGAAACGCAGCGCCGAATCGACGCTCTTACGCATCGCACGGCGGAACGAAACACGCTTCTCAAGCTGCAGAGCGATATTCTCCGCGACCAGCTGCGCGTCCAGCTCCGGCTTGTTCACCTCGAGGATGTCGATGAACACCTCGCGGCTGGTGCGCTTCTGGATGTCGGCCTTCAGCTTGTCGATCTCCGCGCCCTTGCGGCCGATGATGATGCCCGGACGCGCGGTGCGGATGATCAGGCGCAGCTTGTTGCCCGGGCGCTCGATCTCGACGGACGAGACACCGGCTGCCTTCAGCTTTTCGCGCAATTCGATCTTGAGCTTCACGTCTTCGACGAGGAGCTTGTCATAGCCGCGCTCGACGAACCAGCGCGACTTCCACGGCTTGTTGATGCCGAGGCGGAACCCATACGGATGGACCTTCTGACCCATAACTTATCCCTTCACTTCGCGTCCGCAGACTCGCTGCGAACTTACTCAGTACTTATTCGCTGAAGCTGTGTGGAACTTAGCCCAACGATGCCGGGCCGGCGGACCGCCCGGCCTATGAACTTACGCGGAAACCTTTGCTGCCTTCTTGCTCGCTGCCTTCTTTGCAGGAGCCTTGGCAGCCTTCTTCTTGCCGCCTGCCGCCGCGCTGGAGCTGTCGGCTGCAGACGAGTCGGTTGAAGCATACGGCTTCTCGTACACGGTGACGATGATGTGGGCAAGGCGGCGCTGGTAACGGAACGCGCGGCCCATGGGGGCAGGGCGGATCCGCTTCATGCGCGGGCCTTCGTTGGCAACGGCCTGCTTCACCACCAGGCGGTCGACGTCGAGGTCGAAGCCCTGCTCCTGGCTGAGGTAGCTGGCGTTCTGCACTGCGGAACGCAGCGCCTTCTCGACCACGGGCGCAATGCGCTTGCGTGTGAACATCAGTGTGTTCAGCGCGTTCTCCACGGTGAGGCCCTTGATGGTATCCAGCACCAGCTTCGCCTTTTGCGGGCTGGTTCGCTGGAAGCGCGCTTCCGCGCGAAACTCCCGTACTGCACTCTTCTCGGCTGTCTTCGCCATAATTGTTCTTCCTAACTCGTCGCTAACTTGCTAACTCAACCGCCCGCGTGCGGGCTATGCCGAGTTACTTACCCTTTGCCGTTTCAGCCTTTGCCGCGTGCCCCTTGAAGGTACGCGTCGCGGAAAACTCACCCAGCTTGTGACCAACCATGTTTTCCGTTACATAGACCGGGATGAACTTCCGGCCGTTATGAACGGCAATGGTGTGCCCGACAAACTCCGGGAAAATCGTGGACCGGCGTGACCAGGTCTTGACGACTTCCTTCTTATTCGCCTCGTTCAGCACCGAGACCTTGGTCATCAGGTGCGCGTCGATAAACGGGCCCTTCTTCGTAGAACGTGCCATGTATCCCTCTCGCTCCCTGAACTTACTTCGTGCGGCGGTTCACGATGAAGACATCGGTCCGCTTGTTGTTACGGGTCTTGTAGCCACGTGTCGGCTGTCCCCACGGCGTGACTGGATGGCGTCCGCCGGAAGTCTTACCTTCACCACCACCGTGCGGGTGATCGACCGGGTTCATGGAAACGCCGCGGTTCGCCGGTCGGATACCGCGCCAGCGGCTTGCGCCGGCCTTGCCGAGCGAAATGTTTTCGTGGTCCGTATTACCGACCTGGCCGATGGTCGCCATGCAATCCACCAGCACGCGGCGGGTCTCGCCGGAGGGGAGCTTCAGCAGGGCGTACTCGCCTTCCTTGGCGACAAGCTGTGCGGATGAACCGGCGGAGCGCACCATCTGCGCACCCTTGCCGGGCCGCAGCTCGACGGCATGCACCGTGGTACCGGCAGGAATGTTCTTGAGCGGCAGCGCGTTGCCCACGAGGATGTCGGCCTCAGCACCGCTCATCACCTGCATGCCGACCTTCAGGCCGACAGGCTGGATGATGTAGCGCTTCTCGCCGTCCTTGTAGCTGATCAGCGCGATGCGCGACGAGCGATTCGGGTCATATTCGATCGTAGCGACCGTGCCGGGGATGCCGAACTTGTCGCGCTTGAAGTCGATGAGGCGCAGCTTCTGCTTGTGACCGCCGCCGTGGTGACGCATGGTCAGCCTGCCGGTGGAGTTACGTCCGCCGGTACGCGGCTTTACAGTGAGCAGCGGCTTGTGCGGCTCGTTCGTCGTGATGTCCGAGTTCACCAGCTTCGACTGGAAGCGCAGCGTCGGTGTAATGGGTCGGAATGTCTTGATCGGCATTTCTTTTTCCTAGCTCCTAGCTTTTAGCTGTTAGCTATGGGCTAACTTGAGCGCGCTAGATAGATACTTCCTGCTACTTACCGTTGAGCTAAAAGCTAGAAGCCAGAAGCTAACGGCTGCCCTACTTACAGGCTGTTGACATACTCCGGCATCTTCTCGCCCGGCTGGAGGCGCACATACGCCTTCTTCCAGTCCGGCTTGTAGCCCGTAAACTTACCGCGGCGGCGTTCTTTGCCCGCAAAGTTAGCAGTGCGGACACCGGCAACCTTTACTTTGAAAAGATTCTCCACGGCCTGCTTGACCTCGGTCTTCGTCGCGTCGGTCGCTACTTCAAAGACCAGCGTGCCTTCCGATTCCTTGGCAACCATGCCCTTTTCGGTGATGAGCGGGCGGCGGATGGTGGTGTAAAGGGTAGCCATTACGCAACCTCCTTCTGGGCCGCGAGCTTGCGGCGCGACACATTCTTCTTCAATACTTCCTGCAGGGCCGAGATGGCATCCACGGAGAAGATCGCGTGCTCGTAGCGGAGCAGGTCATACGCGTGGACTTCAGAGCTCAACACCAGCTCGACACCGTCCAGGTTGCGCGAACCCAGGAACAGGTTGTCGGTCAGCTTCTGTCCGGTTTCAACCAGCAGGGCCGTCTTCTTCGCATCCAGCGTGTCCAGCATCTGGCGATAGAGCTTGGTCTTCGGCTCAGCCGCTTCCAGCGTCGTGACAACGGTCAGCTTTCCGTCCTGCAGCTTGCTTGCCAGCGCGGAGCTCAGCGCGCCAAGCACCTTCTTCTTGGGAAACTGGTACTCGTATGAGCGGGGCTGGGGTCCGTGGACCGTGCCGCCGTGGCGCCAGATTGGCGAACGCACCGAGCCCACGCGGGCGCGGCCGGTACCCTTCTGCTTCCACAGCTTCTTGCCCGAACCGGACACGAGCTTCTTGTTCTTGGTGGCGGCGGTTCCCTGGCGCAGGGCAGAGCGGTAGTGCTTCACCGCTTCCCACAGCAGAGCCTCGTTCACTTCGACGCCGAACACCTCGTCCGCAAGCTCCAGCTCGCTGACCTTGTTCCCGCCGAGATCGACTACGTTAATCTTTGCCATCTTGCTTTCCTTTGGCTGCCGTTCTATTGCGGCGGCCCTCACTTCTGATATGTCATCCCGCAGTCGAGTAAGTCGATGACTTACTCCGCAGACGATGCAAGTTACTGCATCTGCTACTTACTACTTATTTCTTCTTGCTCGGTGCAGCCTTCTTCGAAGCCTTCAATGGATCGACCGTGCTCGCGCCGGCAAAGCCACGACGCTCGCGCGGCGGATTCTTTGCCTTCGAAACCAGGATCGTGCCCTGACGCGGTCCGGGAACCGCACCCTCGACAAGAAGGAGGTTGTCCTCAAGGTCGATGCCGCGGATGCGCAGGTTGCGAACGGTAATCTGCGCGTCGCCGAAGTGACCCGGCATACGCTGGCCCGGGAAGACGCGCGACGGGAACGACGATGCACCAATCGAACCCTGAATCTGGAACATGTGACCGTGCGACTTGGGGCCGCCCGCGAAACCATGGCGACGA
>CAZZVI010000260.1:0-4737 GCA_964657335.1 uncultured Terriglobus sp. | reverse complement strand
GCGGGCGGCGCATCCAGCGTGCCGGTCAGAACCGTCCCGCTCTGCTGAAAGACGTAGAGCGTATCACCTGAAACGGCGAGTTGCAGCGGATCAGGTCCGGACGGACCCTCCTGCACCACCGGCCGCCACAAGCCGGAGACGCCGCCGCCCGCCGGCACCTGCCGCTGCCACATGGGCACCTGCGGCCGTAGTGCAACCGCCCGCGACGTGACTGTTGCCGAGGCCGATTGCAGGCCCGGCGAAGCAATCTCCACGGTGATTGAGCCGGTCTGCTTCGTGGCCTGCACAATGCCCATGCAAAGCCCCGCAAACGCCTTGCGCACACTCCCCGTGTCCGGCTCGTGCGACACAGGATCGCCGTTCCCGGTGCCAACGACGCGCCCCGATCCCGACACGTGGAAGGTCACCTCATTGTCCGTGACCGGGAGCACGCGGCCTTCGGCATCCTGCACCTCTGCCGTCACGAAAGCCAGGTCGCTCCCATCGGCGTTGATTTCCGTGCGATCCACCCGGATGGCGAGCTTCGCCGCCTTGCCCACCGTCTCACGCTTGGCGGTCATCACGGGCTGTCCGCCGCGAAAGCCGCGCGCCTCCAGTACGCCCGGCTTGTACGTCACGATCCATTGCAGGTGCGAGTCCTTCGGCACATCCTTGCGGCCCAGGCTTACGCCGTCCTGGAACAGCTCGACCTGATCCATGTTGGTGTGCGCCCAAACGGCAATCTCCTTGCCCTGGAACTGCGGCCAATTCCAGTGCGGAAAGAGGTGCAGCACCGGCTTCTGCGTCCACCACGCCTGGTAGTAGAAGTACGTGTCCTTGGGAAAGCCGCAGACGTCCAGGAAGCCATATTCCGAATTGATGTTCGGCCACTGGTACGGCGAAGGCTCGCCGCGGTAGTCAAACCCGGTCCAGACAAAGCCTCCCGGCATCCACGCCCGCGCGTTCACAAATCTCCACCATCCCTCAGCCGAGGCACGTCCTGAAGTCGTGTACGGGTCATACGAGCTGACCGCGCCCTTCGCCGGATCGATCGCATACGCTCCGCGCGTCGCGACGGCGCTGACATTCTCCGTGCCCATACAGGGCAGTGTTGGGTGAGCCTTGTGAAACGCCTCAATCTGCGGGTCGGCGTAGTTGTAGCCCACCACGTCGCTCACGTTCAGGCCGCCCTGCCCAAGGGTCATGCCCAGCGGCGGAGGCGCAACAGTCACTGGCCGCGAACCATCCAGCTTTGTCGCGGAAAGCTTCATTGTCGACAGAATGTGCAGGCCGGTCTCCGTCGCCGATTCGCGCTCCTCGTTGCCCATGTTCCACATGAAGACGCAGGGATGGTTCCGGTCGCGGCGGATCAGGTTCTCAAACTGCGCAAGGCCTTCCGGGTTCGACGACATCATGCGCGTCTCATCGAGGAACAGCATGCCCATCTCGTCGCAGGCATCCAGCAGCTCCGGCGTGGGTGGATTGTGTGAGCTGCGATAGGCGTTGCAACCGCACCCCTGCAGCGTACGCACGCGAAAGCGCTGCGCCGCATCCGGCAGCGCAACACCCAGGCCGGCGTGGTCCTGGTGGTTGCAGGTGCCCTTGATCTTGAGGTTCTTTCCGTTCAGAAAGAAACCCTCGTTGGCATCGAACCGAAGCGTCCGGATGCCGAAGCTCGTTTCATAATGATCAGTCGCAGCGCCGTCCGCCTCAATCTCGGTCACCAGGCGGTACAGGTTGCGTTCTTCCAGCGACCACAGCGCCGGATTGCTGACACTCACCTGCTGCTCAAACGTGCCGGTCTCTCCATCCGGCACGGCGGTGGGCTTCGTGGCAATCTTCGCAACTGCCTTGCCCGCCGCGTCCATCACCGTCGAAGTGACGCGCACCGCACGTGATGCTCCCGCGTGGTTCTCGACCTCCGTACGGATCTGCAGATTCGCCTTGCCGCCCTGCACCGTGGACCGGACAAATGTGCCCCACTGCGCCACGTGCACCGGAGCCGTCTTCACCAGCCAGGCATGCCGGTAGATGCCGGCGCCCTCGTAGAACCAGCCGTCGCTCTCGGTCGCATCCACGCGCAGCAGAAGAACGTTCGGCTCGCCCAGCTTCAAGAAGTCCGTCACGTCGAAACGGAAGGGATCGTATCCGCCGCGATGACGGCCGATGTAGTAGCCGTTGAAGACCACCAGCGCCTCGCGGTACACGCCGTCAAACTCCACCGAGATGCGCTTGCCTTTGTCGCCGGCAGGCACATCAAAGACGCGCCGGTACCATCCGACGCTGTTTTCCGGATAACTTCTTCCGATGGGATAGAAGCCCTTGCTGCTGAGCGAAGGGTCGTTCTTGAAGGGCAGCGAAATCACCCAATCATGCGGCAGGTCCACGTCGGTCCAGCCGGTGTCATCGAACGGCAGCGCCGCTGCCGGCAGGAAATTGCCCGTCTTCTGGAATGACCCGTTGCGTCCGCTGTTGTAGCCGAAATCCTTCGCCGCGTCCGTGCCATGTCCAAAGTGAAAACGCCAGCCGAAATCCAGCAGCAGCCGCTCGCGCGCGACGGCAGGCGGATGGGCCTGCGCGGCAAGCATTGACGGCAGCAGACCCACTGCAGGCAGCGCGGCGCCGCTCTTCAACACATCTCTGCGAGACCACTTGTTCACGAGGTTTCTCTCCTGGCTTCAGAACCTGTCGCCAGAGACGGCGCGCGGCGGGACGATCATAGCGACGGTGTGCCTGAGACCGCAAACGCGTCACTCTCACCGCGAACGTGCGTTCGAGCTAGTGAACCGTCTGCTGTTGTTGGATCCAGCGATCTACCCGGGCGTCCAGAACGTCCAGCGGCAGGCTTCCACCGCCTAGTATCTCGTCGTGAAAGGTGCGCTCGTCGAACTTTGTCCCGAGCCGCTCCGTCGCCCGTGCGCGCAGCTCGCGGATCTTGAGTTGACCCAGCTTGTAGGAGCACGCCTGCCCGGGCCTGGCGATGTACCGGTCAGCTTCCGTCTGGATGGTCGGCTCATCAATGGAGTGCGAATTGCGCAGGTATTCGACCACCTGGTCGCGCGTCCAGTTCATGTCGTGGATGCCGGTATCGACCACCAGCCGTGCCGCGCGAAATAGTTCCGAAGTCAGGCGTCCGTAGTCAGACCCTGGATCCTGGTAGAACCCGACCTCTTTGCCAAGCTGTTCCGCATACAGCGCCCAGCCCTCGGTGTAGGCCGAATTGCCGCCGTACTTTCGGAACTCTGGCAGGCCGGCAAGGGTTTGCTGTACAGACAGCTGCATGTGATGGCCCGGGATGCCTTCGTGATAGGCCGTCGCCTCGTCGTCCAGCATGCTGCGATTCGCGTAGTCAGCCACTGCCACGGACACCCTTCCGGGCCGCTTGCCGTCCGGTGTACCGGTCTGGTAGTGCGTCGAAGCCGCTTTTTGAAAGTCCGGTACAGGTTCCACCGTCACAGGAGCCGCAGGGATCACGGTGAACAAGCGTGGCAGCATCGGCCTCATCTGCGCGATATATCGTTCGAAGTCACTCACGATGGCCTGTTGCGACGCGGGCTTGTACTTCGGATCGCTTTCCAGGTGCGTACGAAAGCTTGCGAGATCACCGTATCCATTCGCCTTCGCCAGCGCGGTCATCTCTGCCGTTATGCGCGCGACTTCCTTCAGGCCGATCGCGTGAATCTGCTCTGGAGTCAGGCTTGTTGTCGTGAATGATTTCAGCGCGTACTGATACCGTCGCTTGCCATCTGGCAGGCTTTCGATCGAAAGCGCCGTGCGCGCATGCGGCACATAGTCCTTGTCGAGGAAGTCCGCGAACTGGCGGTATGCGGGCATCACCTCGGTGTCTACCGCGTTCGTTATCTCTTTCGTCAAACGATCCTTGTCCGCTTGTGAGAACGAGGCCGGGAACTTCTTTAACGGCTCCACGAACGGGTTTGCGCTGATGATGCCGCGGCTTGCAACCGGTGCGTTGGCCGCGGCCTGCTTCACCACCACGAGATGATCGCGCACGCCGGCTCGCAGCAACTCCTGCACATCCTGCAACACCTTGGGAATTGCGTGCAGGCGGCTGATGTAGTCCTCGTAGTGCTTTACGGAATCGAACGGCATGGACCGCGGCAGGTCTGCAAGCGACGTGTGATAGCCGCCACTGGAACTGATCGGCATCTCGTAGTTCTTCAGCGCATAGCTTTCCATGGACTCTTCCAGGTCACGCTGAAACAGGTCATGAGAGGTGCGATCTTCCTCTTGAAAGCCCGCAGTGTCGATCGCCTTAATGCGCGCCAGGAATGCCAGGTCGGCGTCATGGTTCTGCCGCAGCGCCGCCAGGGAGTGGTCGTCAAGCTTATCGTTATAGCGATAGTCACCAATCGCGGTGGCATACGTTGGCTCCGTCCGCAGATCGCGCTCGTTCGACTCTTTGAACAGTGCATTCTGCGCGGCGAGGCGCGACGCGACGCCAGCGGACCGGGCGAACGCAGGCAGGGCAAGCGCAAATCCGAACACCAGGAGTGGAGCGGTGAATCTGTAGGTGAGCACGGCCAAAGTGTAGCAGCGATGCCGCAGCTTTCATCTCGCAAAAGAGCGCATCAAGGTGGCCGGTGTAGCATGGCGATGACGTTCTCTAAGCCCAGCCCTGAAACGTCTCACTCCTGAGGGAACCGTTGCGCATTCACCTCTTCATCGCCTGCTATAACGACACGCTGTTCCCGCGCACCGGCATGGCCGTGGTCAACCTGCTGGAACGGCTGGGGCACC
>CAZZVI010000259.1:3455-4741 GCA_964657335.1 uncultured Terriglobus sp. | reverse complement strand
ATGCTGTGGACGACGATCGGCACCACCGGCGTCATCTTCGCCGCGGGCTACCTGCTCACCATGATTCAGCGCACGTTTTATGCGGACCTTGGCTCCGCCACCGAAGCTCGCCCCGGTTGGGACATTACCGCGCGCGAGCACCTGGCCATGTGGCCGCTGGTCATCCTGTTCGTCGTCATGGGCATCGCCTCGCCCTACTTCATGCGCACGCTCAACGTGCTCGGCATGCATTACGCCGGGGTCACGCCGCCCGAGGGTCCGAGCAACATCCGGAAGTATGAATCCGAGAGCTACGGCGTGGCGCGGTTCGCCGTGCCACCGGTGCTTGCACTCCACGACAAGGGAGGCGCGCGCTAGATGCTGCAATCCATTAGCAACAACGTGCTCGCGCTGCTGCCGGAGTATGTGCTGACGGTTGTCGGCGTGCTGATCATGATGATCGAACCTCTGCTGCCCGCGGCCCGCTCGCGGCGGTCACTGGGCTGGCTTGCCATTGGAGGCACAGCCGTGGCGACCGGCATCAGCTTCTGGCAGCTGCAGCTTGGCATCATGAATGCCTTCAGCAATTCGGTGCGCGTTGACAGCTACTCGGTCTTTTTCCAGGTGCTGATTGGGATTATCGTCATCGCGACGCTGCTGTCGTCTCTCGACTCTTTCGCGGGCGAGCACGGCCATGCCGGCGAGTACTTCGCGCTGATCTGCTTTGGCGCGGTCGGCATGATGTTGATGAGCTGCTCGACCGAGCTGCTGATGGTCTTTATCGGTCTTGAGATCTCGTCCATCTCGACCTACATCATGGCCGGCTATCGCAAGACGCAAGCCACAGCGACCGAAAGCTCGCTGAAGTACTTCCTGCTGGGATCGTTCGCCACCGCGTTCTTCCTGTACGGCATCGCGCTCACGTTCGGCGCAACTGGTTCGACCAACATCACCGTGGTTGCCGCATCGCTGGCGACGACGAAGACGCCCGTTCTGGCGATTCTCGCGATTGCGATGATCGTGATCGGTATCGGCTTCAAGGTCTCTGCCGCACCATTCCACGTGTGGACGCCGGATGTCTACCAGGGCGCGCCCGCTCCGGTTGTCGGCCTGATGTCGACCGCGCCTAAGGCGGCGGCATTCGCCGTTCTGCTGCGGATCCTGTTCTCGGGCTATGCGATCTATCAGCCGCGCTGGCAGATCCTCATGGCGATCCTCTCTGTGCTGTCGATGACCATCGGCAACCTTGGCGCGCTGCTGCAACGCGATGTGAAGCGGATGCTGGCCTACTCGTCGATCGCGCACGC
>CAZZVI010000259.1:0-3355 GCA_964657335.1 uncultured Terriglobus sp. | reverse complement strand
GGCAAGTTCTACGTCTTTACCGCGGTGCTGCACACCGGCCATGTGAAGCTGGCGATCATCGGCCTCTTGAACTCGGGCGTGGCGTGCTTCTATTACCTGCGGCTGATTGTGCGGGTCTATACGCAGCCGCGCACGAGCGCTGAACCTGCATTCGCGGACTTCGAGCTTGCGAGCCCGACCGACGAGTCGCTGGCAGCCTATCGCACCGTTGCACCAGGAGCGAACGTGCCGGGCTACATCGCGCTCGCGATCGCGGCCGCTGCGACGCTCTGGCTTGGCGTGGCGCCGGGCCGCGTGACATCCATGGCGCAGACCGCCGGCATCGCCACCGCACCCGCAGGCACGGCAACCGAGCACACCGTGTACGATCCGGCCGCGCTGCGCTGAAACGATCAAAGCTTTCACGGCAAAGGCGCAGCCGTCAGAATAACCTTTGTTCACGCCGTATTTTGCGGACGCGGCTTGTCCAACTGCCATTGCAAATGCGCCTTTACGGCCGGCCACTCTACAGGCAGCACGCTGTATATGCACATGTCGCGTAACAAGCCGTTGCGCGTGTATCCCTCGTTTCGAATCACGCCATCAAGACGCGCTCCCAGCCGCTCCACTGCACGTCGACTCACATGGTTCAATGAATGGACTCGAAACTCGACTGCAATTGCCCGCAGGTGTTCAAACGCGTGCGTTATGAGGAGCAGCTTTGCGTCGGTGTTCAGAGCCGTTCGCTGTACGCGTCTGGCATACCAGGTTGAGCCAATCTCCACACGTTGCTGGGGCCTTTGGATGTTCATGTAGGTAGTCATGCCGGCGATACGTCCCGAGTCGTCGAGGACTGTGAACGGGATCATGGATCCGGCAGCCTGCAGCGCCAGCCGGCGGTCGATCTCCTGCTTCATCTTCCCTGGTTCGGGTGCGCTCGTATACCAGACCCGCCACACGTCGCCGTCTCTGACTGCCTCCGCCAGTGCGTCGCAATGTTCCATCGCTAACGGCACCAGCGACACGTGCCGGCCGGTGAGCGTCACTGGGGCGAACTCAGGTGGAGCGTGCCGCACCTCGGAATCCATGCGGCCATTCTAAAAGGATTGGCAAACAGAAAGCCCTCGCATATGCGAGGGCTTTCCTGATTCAACAACTGGAAAGTCGAAGCTTACTTGCCAACCTTGATGAAGATGATGACGAAGGTGAACAGCGCGAGGGACTCGATGAAGGCGAGGCCGAGGATGAGGAAGGTGAAGATGCCGGGGCGTGCGCCGGGATTGCGCGCGAGTGCCTCTGCCGCCGAAGCGGTCGCCTTACCCTGTCCCAGGCCGCAGAGGCCGGCCGCAATGGCCATGCCGATGCCGGCTGCAATCGAGGCCATGCCAGCCGCGGTTCCGGCGGATGCGTCCTGCGCGAACACCGGCGTCGCGATCAACAGCGCGGCCAGCGTCATCAGAAAATACTTGAGGTTCTGCATTGGTCTTGCTCCTGCCTTCAGAAATACCGCGCCAGTGGGTGGTTGAGGTTCACCGTGCTGACCCCCTCACGCTCACGCGGATCGTGCCCCATGCGCGGCGAAGGCGGGCCGCAGCACGTCAAACTTGATCTTCACCTCGGGGGCTAAAGCCCCTCAGACAGGCATCCTCGGAATCTACCTCGGAGGCTAAAGCCTCCCTTGATTGATGATCCTTGATCTACCTCGGAGGCTAAAGCCTCTTGAACCATGAATCGGTAGGTCAGGGCTTCAGCCCTGACTGATCTGCGTAGCAGATCAATGCTCGTGCGATACCGCGAGGCTGACATAGATCGTCGCCAGCAGCATGAACACATACGTCTGCACCAGCGCCACGCCGAGATGCAGGCTCATGAAGATGATGGGAACGCCGATCGGGATCAGCGAGAAGAAGGCCAGCGTGACCAGATCGCCCGCGAACATGTTCGCGTACAGACGAACCGTGAGCGACAGCACGCGCGCCACGTGCGAGATGATCTCGATCGGCAGCATCAGCCAGCTGATCTGCCACACCGGCCCGAGGAACTGCTTGATATAGCCGAAGCCGTTTTCGCGGATGCCGTGGTAGTGGTAGTACAGGAACGTGACCAGCGCAATCCCGAGCGGCACGACCACGTTGCCGGTCGGCGACTCCAGCCCGGGGACGAGGCCGATCAGGTTCATCACAAGGATGAACAGTGCCAGCGTCGTCAGGTAGCCGACGAAACGTTCGTAGCCGTGGCCGATGATGCTCTCCGCCTGGCCTGAGACGAACTCATGCACCATCTCGGCGGAGTGCTGCACGGCACCGGGGCGCTCCACGCTAAGCGTCGCACGGACCGCGACGAAGTACAGCAGCAGAAGGACGAACACCAGCAGCTCCATCGCAAACGCGTTCGAGATGGGCGCGGCTGGATTGACAACATGCACATGCAGCGCGCGCAGCAGCGAGTCTGCCGGGCCGGCGAAGTGTGCATTCAGAAATCGGGTAAAGGCTAGCTGTTCCGGCATGACTCTTATTTCTTTGCTGAAGGCTCGTGTCGCTCTGAACCGGCCCGTGAGGAGACTCTAGATGGTCCCGCTCCGCAGCAGCCGCAGACCTTCGACGGTAAGAGCAAATACGCCCATCGCAAGGCCGGCAACCAGTGCAAGCGCAGAGCCGTTCAGATACTTAAGGCTAACATACAGAACGGCTACGACGGCGAACAGACGGACGAAGAAACCGACCAGCGCGAAGCCGATCGAAGGCCTGCGGGCACCCACAATGTGCTCGCCTTCCGCGGGCTCCATGCGAATCATCAGGGCCGTCATCAGCCGCCGCCATTCCCACAGACCGCTCGCGCTCACGGCAGCGCCAACGAGTAGCAACAGCGCCGAGCGCCAGCCGCCCCTCCAGGCCGCAATCGGGAGGCCGATCAGGGCAAGGATGGCCACTGTCTTTACAGATCGAACGATGACCGCGCCCGCATCGGCATCGGTGAACTGGCCGAGCGGAGCCTCTTCAAGCGCCACTAGTCAGGGTCCTTCATCATTTTCTTCGCCACCGTGAAGATCTGAATGAAACCTCCCGCGGCGCCGAGCAGGATTCCTACAACGGCCCAGAAGTGCGTGCCGAGATGCCTGTCCGCCAGGTTGCCGACGAACCAGCCAACCAGGCAGCCGATCGGCAGCGCGATGGCAAGCTGGATCATCGTCTCGGCCTTGACCAGGTCGCCGAGCGTGCCCTTGGGCTTGCCAGGAGTGCTTCCGTTGTCGCTCATTGCGAACCTATTACACCATGCTCCGCCGTGAGATTGAACCGGGCGGATGTCCTTTGCCAGAGAACACGGTGATCACGGCGGTCTCACGGAGGGCGCTGCGTCCGATCGGCCGTGTCCGCCG
>CAZZVI010000258.1:3099-4748 GCA_964657335.1 uncultured Terriglobus sp. | reverse complement strand
TCCTGCGCGATCTCCGTCGAGTTGTCCATGGAGCGGCCGATCAGCGCGACCTTGCGGCCGTGCTTGTGCGCCAGTTCCATGGCCAGCTTGATGCGGTGAATCGAAGACGAAAAGCACGAGAAGAACAGGCGGCGCTCGGTACGCGCGAAGATCTCGTCCAGCCGCGGCTTCACGGCCAGTTCGCCCGGTGTGTAGCCGGGGCGGTCGCAGTTGGTGGAGTCCTGCAACAGCAGAAGAACGCCTTCTTTGCCAAGCTGCGCAAAGCTGTGCAGGTCAAACGGCTTGCCGTCGGGCGAAGACAGGTCGATCTTGAAGTCGCCCGTATGGACGATGGTGCCCACCGGTGTGCGGATCGCCAGCGCAACGCAATCGACCAGCGAATGCGTGACGCGAATCGGAGATATGCGAAACGGTCCCAGGTCAAAGCTTTCGCCGGGCAGCATCTCGATCAGGTCGGCATCGTCGAGCAGCTTGTGCTCGTCGAGCTTGCCCTCGACATAGGTCAGCGTGAACTCCGTGCCGTAGACGGGCACGTTCAACTGCGACAGGATGCGCGGCAGGCCGCCGATGTGATCCTCGTGGCCATGCGTCAGCAGGATGCCGCGGACCTTCTCGCGATTCTCAAGCAGGTAGGTGATATCAGGGACGACGATGTCGACGCCGAGCAGGTCGTCTTCGGGAAACATCAGGCCGGCATCGATGACAAGGATGTCATCCTTCCACTGCACGGCCATGCAGTTCATGCCGAACTCGCCAAGGCCACCCAGGGGGATGATTTTAAGTGCTTCTGTATTCATTCATTAGTCATGCTAGCAGTGTCGGGCCTACGACTGTGACATCGCGGGCGATTCGTTCGCGTGCATTCTGCGCGATTTTCTGCCCGACCAGCCGCCAACGATCGTCTTCCACACACCCGTGAGCAGAAACGCAAGGCAGGCGCTGCCCGAGTGACCGGGCGGCAACAGGAACGCAAGCGCGATCACGATCAGGCCGACGGCGGCTGTGCCGCCCTCCTCCAGAATCGCGTGGCGCGTCAGCATCTGCTCAATCGGATTCAGTTCCAGGCGCTTGCGCTGGCGGTATCCGTTGGCATAGAGCGCCGCGAAGAGGAAGTAAATCGCCGAGAAGCCCAAGGAAAACAGCAGCACCACTTCGCGCACCTGGCTGGCCTCGTTGAAGGCTCCCACCTGGTTAAATGCCGACCGGAACAGAAACTTCAGCGGATACACATAGAACAGCACCACAAACAGCAGCACGCCATTCAGCCAGATGGTGCCCGGATCGTGCGTGCCGAACCGCCGGAAGAAGTTGTAGTGGCCGTACCAGACCAGCATCAACAGCAGAAAGCTGACGGCGAAGGGAATGAAGCCGGCCCACATGGCATGCAGTTCATCAAAGCCCTTCGGCACTTCCAGCGAGACCACCAGCAGCGTCAACGCAAAGCCGAAGACCACGTCAGAAAACCCATCCAGCCGCGAGAAGCCAAGACCGCGCAGACGGAAGCCGTCGCTATCGGTCAGCGCGTGTTCGTTGTGCAACATCGACCGCAGCATTGGCTTCTCCGTGTACGCAACTTACCGCAGCAGGTCTTCGAGCGCCAGGGACAGCTCGGTCTTCTCGTCGCGATACTTCACGATGATGGGCGTATA
>CAZZVI010000258.1:0-2999 GCA_964657335.1 uncultured Terriglobus sp. | reverse complement strand
TCGATGATGACGGGGGTTGCATTTACCGGCTCCAGCACGCCACCGATCTGCGCTGCCGCGGACAGGTGAACGCGCTTGCCAATCTGCGCGCACGAGCCGACGAGCGCATGCGAATCCACCATGGTGCCTTCATCGATGTACGCCCCGACGTTGACGTACATGGGAGGCATGCAGACCACCGACTTTGCCAGGTAAGCGCCCGAGCGTACCGACGATCCACCCGGCACAATGCGCACGCCCTGATCCGGCGTGAACACGCGCGCGGGATAGGTGTGCTTGTCCACGTAAGCTCCCGCACCCATCTCCACCAGGCTGCCCAGGCGAAAGCCCAACAGGATGCCGCGCTTCACCCACGCATTCACCTTCCACCCCAGCGCTGTGGTGACGTCGGGCTCCGCCGAGCGCAGAGCACCGCTCTCAAGCGCGTCGCGCAGTTCGTTGAAGGCATCAATCGAGTTGCGCTCGGCCACAGCCGCCGCACCGAGCGAGAACGCGTGCTCGATGCGCTGTTCCAGGTCTTCAAAAGGCATGGGGTGAGTCTATCAAGTGCTGTCTTCACAGGCCGCGCACGCATCGTAGTGCAAGGCATGGCAAAGGTTCGTGACTCCGCATCGCCTCATCCGCCCGTCACTCCGGACGGGCGATACTTCGTGGTGCGAGGCAGGCTATGGCGATGCTCCAACCCGGCGCTCCGAGAAAAAGAGCGGGAGCAACTCGTGCATGAACTGATGCTGGCACGTAACGCAAAGGGGCGAGCCATGCGCGCGAAGGACATGGCGGCGCGTGAAGCAGCACGCGGGCGTGTGGATGCGGCGAAGCATGCACTCGGTGAGCGCGGCGCGGTGTGGTGGAACGATGGCGCGCCAGACTACAACCGGCACATGGCAAAGAACACACCTTACGCGGAGTGGTTCGCATCGCTGGAAGATCAGGGGCGCAACGGCAACGGGTGCCCCATACATGCGCGCTCTTGCGCACGAGGGGGTTAAACCTACTTGGACTATCGGAGTCCCGCACATCGCAAAGAACGCGATGTACGGGGCACCCGCCGAAAGCAGTAAATCGTCATCCTGAGCGGAGCCTGAAGGGCGTAGCCGAGGGACCTGCTTTTCCAGCGCCGCAGGCGCTCATGCGCGCTTCGCGCGCAAACAGCAGGTCCTTCGACTCCGCTGCGCTTCGCTCAGGATGACGAATTAGAGGTAGATCAGCAGTTACTCAGGCTTTGCAGAACGCCAAGCGACACACCGACAGACCGCAACTGCTCGCGCGTTCCATCGCTCACCGGCACCATCGGCAAACGCAGCGTATCGCCTGCAATCAAGCCCATCATCGCGAGCAACGCCTAGGTTGGCGATGGATTTGGCTCGACGAACAGCAGCTTCACCAGCGGATGCAGCTTGCGGGCATGCACACGTGCCGCGGCAAGTTCGTGCGACATCGCAGCACGCACAAGCTCCGAAACCAGCTTTGGAGCGACGTTCGATGCAACCGAGATCAAGCCCGTGCCGCCGCCCGCGATGATCGGCAATGCAAGATAATCGTCGCCCGCGAAGACGGTGAACGACTCCGGCGCGTTCGCAAGCAGCTCGCCGATCTGCTGCAGGTTGCCACTCGATTCCTTCACGCCGATGACGTTCGGCAGTTCCGCAAGGCGCAGCAGTGTCGCCGGCTCAAGGTTCGCCGCGGTGCGCCCGGGGATGTTGTAGAGCAGCAGAGGTATGCTAATCGCTTCCGCAATGGCCTTGAAGTGCAGATACTGGCCCTGTTGACCAGGCTTGTTGTAGTACGGATTCGCGCTCAGGATGCCGTACAGTCCATCGATCTTCGCGATGCGCGTGGCGCGGCGAACGGCTTCGGCGGTGGCGTTGTGCGTGCATCCCGCGAGGACCGGCACGCGTCCTGCCACCGCTTCAATCAAAGAACGGATGACCGCATCGGTCTCGTCTTCACTCAGCGTGCTCGCTTCGCCGGTTGAGCCGCATGGCACAAGGAAGTCCACGCCGCCCGCGATCTGCGCCTCCACCAGCTTCTTCAGCGAAGCGTGATCGACGCTGCCGTCACTGTGAAACGGAGTGACGACCGCTGTACCAAGTCCGCTGAGAATCGCAGGTTCCATGCCGTGTGTGAGTGTATCGCGATCAGGCGCTGTGGGTGCGTTCCGCAACACAGGCTTCGGTCTTGCGCAGGCCAAGCTCCGGCGCAATCCAGATGAGTGTCACCAGGATGACCATTCCAAGTGACAGGACCGGCTTGTAGTACGCCATCGGGATCGCCGCTATGTCGAGAACTAGGCTTACAACATGCTTGACGGTTTCAAGCTGGTTGGTCTTGGGCAGCACCTCGCCCCGATCGCGGCGCAGCCGATCAAGGGACAGCCGCAGCACAAGAAAACCCTGACCGGCCAGCAACATCACAGCGGCGTACAGCGCAGTTGAAAACGAATCGAAGTGCTTCTCCCCGACGTAATCAGTAAAGAAGGGAATCAGGGAAAGCGTGAACAGGAACAGCAGGTTCGCCCACAACACGCGATAGTTTGCGATTTCGGTTCGGCGCAGCAACTCGTGATGGTTGATCCAGTAAATGCCGGTCAGAGCGAACGACAGTGCGTAGATGCCGACGCGCGGTGCGATGTGCCACAACCCGGCGAGCCCGTTCTCTGCGGGCACATGCAGCTCAAGCACCATAATGGTGATGATGACGGCAATCACGCCGTCGGAGAGTGCCTCGAGACGAGCTGTCTTCATCTCGTGTGCGGACACGCGCTAGACCCACTCGCCCTTCCGCATCAGCGGCTCTTCCGAGCCATCGAAGCGCACACCATGCACGTCCATCGCGCCCGAGCCGATCATCCAGTCCACGTGGATGAGGCTTTCGTTCGCGCCCTTGCTCGCGAGCGTTGGTGCGTCCATCGTTTCGCCGTCAATGAGGCATGTTGCATAGGCCTGGCCGAGCGCGATGTGGCTTGCGGCGTTTTCATCGAAGAGCGTGTTCCAGAACAG
>CAZZVI010000257.1:0-4768 GCA_964657335.1 uncultured Terriglobus sp. | reverse complement strand
GTTGCAGGGGAGCTGCCGGTGTTTGCGCTTGGCGGCGTGGATGCTTCGAACTCACAGGCTTGTATTGATGCGGGTGCGGCGGGTGTTGCGGGAATACGGATGTTCCTCTGAGCAGACGCGGAGTCGAGTGGCTTCAACCGCGCCGAGGTAAGACAGCTTGCCAAACAGCGGCTTTAGCCGCCGAGGTAGACCGAGACTGTCGGTTTCAGCCGCCGAGGTGCGGCGCATCGGTTCGGCCTCAAGCTCTGGTCGCATGTGTCACGCACGATAAGCTTCCTCCGCCGAGAAGCAGCTTCACCCCGGCGGCTGAAGCCGCTTGCTTCGCATACATTTTGTCTGTCTCGGTGCCTAAAGGCACGTCGTTGAGCGCGTCCGCTGCTCCTGAGGATTGAGCTCACGTAAGCGACCTGAACATTTACCCTACCGCTGACAGCTTTTACAAAAGTGCGTAGAGCGCCCACCCAGCACGATGCGCTGGATCGGTGCGCCGCAGTCTTTGCACGGTTCGCCGGTGCGGCTGTAGACGCGGTGTTCCAGTTGGAAGAAGCCGCGCACACCATCGGCGTCAACATAATCCGAGACCGAAGAACCACCGAGTTCAATGGCATGCTTCAGAACGGTTTGCAGCGAACCATGCAGCTTCGCAAGCTCGGCGCGTGTGAGTCTACCTGCATGGCGCTTCGGACGAATGCCCGCGCGGAAAAGGCTTTCATCCGCGTAGATGTTGCCGACGCCGTGCAGCAGTGACTGGTTCAGCAGGGCCGACTTGATCGGCGTCTTGCGGCCTTTGAACAGTGCGGCGAAGTCCTGTGTAGTGATGGTCAGCGGCTCGGCTCCGGGACCCTCATACTGTGTGCCCTCGTCCACTATGCCCACGCGTCCAAAGCGTCGCGGATCGACGAAGCGCACCTCGCGCCCATCGTGCAGATGCAGCGTGGCGTGCGTGTGCGGAGGCACGGGCACATCGGCCCTGCTGACCAGCAGGCGGCCCGTCATGCCCAGGTGCACCGTCATCTGCGCGAGCTGGCCGTCATGCTTCTTCACGTCCACCACGATGGTCTTGCCCACGCGGCGAACCCGCTCGATGCGCGCTCCGGTCAGCGTGTCTTCGATGTGCGCCGCCGGCGACTTCAGCGGCTCCTTGTGCGGCCCGATGGTGACGCGATCGACCCGCGCTCCACGCACCCGCTCGTGCACGCCGTTCGCAACGGTTTCGACTTCAGGCAGTTCAGGCATCCACGGATTCGATGCGCCGGTGGTGTGCCGGGAAGCGCGTTGGGTATCCTGTGAAGGACAGATTCACCGGAAGAAGAGGACACGCATGGCCGCACTGATCGAGGCGATTGAAGTGAAGCGCAAGATGTATTTCGAGCACGAGGGCGTGCCTTACCACTGCCTTGACAAGGACATCTCCACGCCGACGGCGCGCGGCGGCCAGACGCTGGTGCGCCTGAAGATGCGCAACCTGCTGACCCGCGCCGTCTTCGACAAGACCTTCAAGGCCGACGACAAGTTCCAGGAGCCGGACCTGGAAGACGTAGAGGCAACCTACCTCTACAACGACGCGGACGGCGCATACTTCCTCGACCAGACCAGCTTCGAAACGCTGCAACTGAGCAACGAAATGCTGGGCGATGCGCTCGAGTTCCTGCTGGAAGGCACGCCGGTGCAGATCGAGAAGTACGCCGGCAATCCCATCGGCCTGCAGCTGCCCATGCACGTTGAGTTGACCGTCAAGGAGACCGAACCCGGGTTCAAGGGTGACACCGCGACCGGAACCACCAACAAGCCGGCCACCATGGAGACAGGGCTGGTCATCCGCGTGCCTTCGTTTGTGAAGGAAGGCGAAAAGATCAAAATTGCAACTGAATCGCGGGAGTTCGCCGGTCGCGTGTAGCGTGGTGCTGCAGCCGCATCTAACTACCTGAGAAGGGCAGGACAGCACATGGCGAAGTTAGCACTTTACGGAGAACTGAAAGCAAAGCCCGACAAAGAAGCAGAAGTAGAGGCATTTCTAAAGCAGGGCGCCGAGATGGCCAAAGCAGAGCCCGGAACCATCCACTGGTATGCCATCAAGGAAGACCGCCCAGGCGTGTACGGCATCTTCGACACGTTTGACGATGAAGCGGGTCGCGATGCTCATCTGAACGGCGCTATTGCGGCGGCCCTGATGGCCAAGGCAGATGACCTGTTCAGTGAGCCCCCTGCCATTCGCAAAATCGATTTGGTTGCAGAGAAGGTCTAGGCTCGTGCATCGCAGAGTGGATCCGTCACGCGGCGGATTCACTCTTGCGTTTGGAGTGCGATGTCGGTAGTGGTGGACCTTCCTGCTTGAACGAACTCACGCAACTTGTCAGCGTCTTTATGGCCGGGCCCAAGCTCCACGCCACTGGAGACATCCACGCCGAAGGGCTGCAGCACGCGAATCGCTTCGGCGACGTTCTCCGGGTGCAGGCCTCCGGCGATGATGGCTGGCATGCACAGGCCTGCCAACGCGGACTTTGCCGCACACCAGTCGAAGGTTACGCCGGTGCCTCCGCTCGCGCCATTCGTGCGGGAGTCGATCAACAGCGCATGAGCAATGCCATCCCCCTCAATAACACGGCAGGCGGATGAGAACGGGCCCATCTGTTCTGCGGCGGTGCGGTCCGCGTCCCAATGCACAACCTGGATCAGTCGGAACATCGGCTCCCCTGCAAGCTCTTCGGCAACGGCGCTTGCAAGGGTTGGATCGTAGGCTCCGTGGAGTTGCACGCCGGTCAATCCTGCCTCTCGCGCAGCATCTGCGACCTTCTCCGCGTCGCGCAGGGTGAAGACACCGATCTTTTCAAGCGTGGCCGGCAGGTGCGGCGTGATTGCGGCGACCTGCGCAGCGGTGACCGTGCGCTTGCCTGCCGCGAAGACGAACCCGACTGCGCTGGCTCCGAGGTCGGCAGCACGCTGGCAGTCTTCCAGCCGCGTGTTGCCGCAGACTTTGATCCACATGGCCGGCCTACTCCGCCGCCACGGCTGCGGGCTGTAGAAGCGCGGCCAGCGCCCCGCCAGGATCGGCCGCGCGCATGAGCGACTCGCCGATGAGAAAGGCGTTGTAGCCCGCGCGGGTCATACGCTGAATGTCCGCGTGCGACCCGAGGCCGCTCTCCGCCACACGGATTGCGTGCTCTGGAAGATGTCCTGCAAGCTCTTCCGCCTCAGCGGTGTTGACCTCGAACGTACGCAGATTGCGGCTGTTGACGCCGTACATCTCGCAGTCGAGCGGCAGCGCCCGATCGAGCTCGTCGCGGTCATGCACCTCGCACAGCACGTCGAGGCGCAGCGCACGGGCCGCCTCGCGCAAACCGCGGAGTTCCGTGTCGGTAAGCGCCGCGACGATCAGCAGGATGGCGTCCGCGCCATGTGCACGTGCTTCCACGATCCCGAATTCATCGACGATGAAGTCCTTACGCAGGCAGGGCAGCGCGGTCGATTCGGATGCGACCTCCAGATTTCGCAGACTGCCCTCGAAGAACGGCTCATCGGTGAGCACGGACAGGCACGCCGCGCCGCCGCGCCCTAACGAACGTGCAAGCTCCGCCGGATCGAAATCCGGACGGATTAGTCCCTTTGAGGGCGACGCCTTCTTCAGCTCGGCGATCACGGCAGGGCGTGTCTTCGCGGCAGCGCGCAGCGCGTTGGCAAAGCCGCGCGGCGTGTGCTTTACTGCCTGCGCCTCCAGTTCGCGCATGCGCCCGCGCGTATTTCGCAGGGACAGATCGGCGCGCGTACGCACGAGAATGCGGTCGAGATGGGTGCCGGTTGTCACATCTCCATGCTAACGAACTTGCGTTGACGTTAGTCTCTTGCAGGCGCGGAATCGGGATTTCACCCCGCGGGCGAAAGAACAGATCCTTCGCTTTGCTACGAAATGACAAGATCAGGGTGAGCGGGAAAGGCAAAAGGCGCAATGCTCGTCGCATCGCGCCTTCTGAAACCAGTGGTGCCGAAAAGAGGACTCGAACCTCCACACCCTTGCGAGTACATGGACCTGAACCATGCGCGTCTGCCAATTCCGCCATTTCGGCACGGGAGCGAGCATCAGGCGGGTGCCGTAAACTTCGCTTGCAGCCCTTTCAGTGTCCCAAAGCTGCTCCGGACTGTCAAACCAGCGGCTCCGCTAGCAAAATAGTTGCAGGTGGCCGTCAACGTAGCCGTCGTGCCTCGCATCTTAGCCGGTTGCAAAGCTGCCGTACATTCTCTGCACGTCCGTGTGCCTGCCAGGAGAGATGGGATCAACATGCCAGAAGCTGCGCGACCCGATGCTGTTATTCCCGAGGAACTTGCGCTGGAGATCCGCAAGCTTGCGCACGATCTGAGTAATGCGCTTGAGATCATCGTGCAAACCGGCTACCTGCTGGGCACGGCCGATCTTAAGTCTCCCGCGAACGAGTGGCTGCGCATGCTCGACACGGGCACGAATAAGGCGCTGGAGATCAACCTGGCCCTGCGAGATTACGTGAAGGCACATAGTCCGCGATAGGCTCCGGGAGTCGGACTTCTGCGTGATTGCCAGAAGATGTGTGCCGTTTCCACCGCGAGATAGATACGGAGCAAGGGCGCAGCTTCAGCCGCAAAAGCAGGACGAGAAGCCGCTCTCACGGGTAGAGCCACGTCCTACCTCGGCGGCTGCACCGCTCTTGCTGGGAAGGCGCAGCCTATGGCGAAACGAACGAAGGAGCAAAGCTTCCAAGCCTAGCGAGTCGCCTTCTTGGCCGGCAACTTCTTGGCCGAC